>JAKOZZ010000355.1 GCA_029779755.1 Pseudomonadota bacterium | reverse complement strand
CGGACATGCACGTCGCCGTGAAGCAGCGCATCGTCGAGCTCGACGAGAACTGCTCGACGACGATCCTCGGGGCGCTCAACAACACCTGGCGGGTGATGGTCAACGAGACGGCGCGCGAAGTGCAGCGCCTGGAGGCCGGCGGCGCGCGCACGCACGAGGCGTTCGGCGACCTGATCCTGTCGTCGCGCACGCGCGAGCGGGTGTACCGCGGCGGGCAGGTCGAGGAGGGCATCGTGTCGCTGGGGCCGTCGGGCGGGTTCGCCGACGCGATCGAGCCGGCCGGGGTGATCGTCGGGCGGCTGATGGCGGAGGCGGGCGAGGCGGCGAGGGCGTTC
Organism: Pseudomonadota bacterium; assembly: GCA_029779755.1. Classification (GTDB taxonomy): domain Bacteria; phylum Pseudomonadota; class Gammaproteobacteria; order Burkholderiales; family Burkholderiaceae_E; genus Quisquiliibacterium. The sequence continues at coordinate 18,711 of JAKOZZ010000355.1, read as the reverse complement.
GGGCGGGGAATCGTGGGTTAGTCGCGGGCGAAGGCGCGGGCAACGGGCCGGGCCCTGGGGGGCGGGTGCTGGCCCCCTGCTTTGCAGGGGGTGCCCTCGGTGCTCGGGTGGCTGGCCGTGCGGCGAAACTCGCTTCGCGCCCTGCGGGCGCTGCGCTCAGACAGGTCGCCGCAAGTTTGAGGTACGAAGCGCGCTGCGCGCGCCGGCCGGCCCCCCTCCGCGCCTCGGCCGCGCACACGCCCCCCGGTCGGACCCGTTGCCCGCGTCTTCGCCGAGACGTTGGTTGACTGCGGAGAACACGGCGCGGCGGTCCGTGCGCGTCGGTGCCTGTCTGCGAATGCCACGATCATTGCCGTTGCCGTTGCCGTTGCCGTTGCCGTTGCCGTTGCCGTCGCCGTCGATGGCGCTTCGGCTCTGCACTTCATCGCACGCCCCCGATGCCACTCGGCGCGGCAGGTGGTGGTGGGGCGGGTGGGGATGTGTGCGGCGCCGAGCAGCGCAGGCTCGGGCTGGGCGCGCGCAGCGCGCTTCGTGCTTCTGACTTGCGGCCCCTTGTCCGAGCGCAGCGCCCGCAGGGCGCGAAGAGAGTCGGGCCGCACCAGCCCGGGACGAGCAGCGCAGGGAAGTCGGCCAGCAGGCCGACCGCTGCACCCGTCCCCACCCGCCCCCCCACCGCCTGCCGCGCCCCGCACGGCAAGATTGCAACAGACGAAACCGCAGCCACTCCCGCCTGCGGCCATGCTTGACAGGCGTGCAGCCTGCCCACCACTCTTGGGAGCGATGCTGTCCCGTCGGGCGGCGGTGGCATTTTTCGTCCAAAGAAAGTTCAGGAGACACTCCCATGGCACATGAACTCGTCATCCGCGGCGGCCAGATCGTCGACGGCACCGGCAAGCCGGCATTCCGGGGCGACGTCGGCATCGACGACGGCGTCATCACCGCGGTCGGCACGGTCGACGGCAAGGGGCGGCGCGAGATCGACGCCGAGGGGATGACGGTGTCGCCCGGGTTCGTCGACATCCACACCCACCTCGACGCGCAGATCGGCTGGGATCCCGACTGCCTGCCGGTCGGCTGGCATGGCGTCACCACCGCGCTGCTGGGCAACTGCGGCGTGACGTTTGCGCCCTGCAAGCCGCAGGACCGCGGCCTGCTCGCCGGCATGATGGAGACGGTGGAGGACATCCCGCGCGACGCGATCCTCAACGGCCTGCCCTGGGACTGGGAGGACTACGGCGGCTACCTCGATTCCATCGACCGCCTGAACCCCGGCATCAACGTCTGCGGCCTGGTCGGCCACAGCGCGCTGCGCTTCTACGTGATGGGCGAGCGCGCGGTCGAGGAGCAGGCCACCGAGGCCGAGCGCCGCACGATGGCGCGGCTGGTGGCCGAGTCGATCGACCGCGGTGCGATGGGCTTCTCCACCAACCGCTTCGCTGCGCACAAGCTGCCCGACGGCCGTGCGATCCCGGGCACGTTCGCCGAGCATGGCGAACTGGTCGAGATCGCGAAGGCGGTGGCGCCGCGCGGCGCTCTGATGCAGGCGGTGGGTGCGGACTTCGAGGTGCTGCGCGCGATGACCGACCTGGGCGGCAGCCGCGTGCTCTTCAGCTACAACACCGGGCCGGGCGGCTCCGACGGGCGCGAGCGCCGTCAGGCGCTGGAGGCGTTCTGCGTGGGCCGCGACGTCACGGGCCTGGCGCAGGTGCGCAGCTCCGGCCTGGTGTTCGGCCTGCAGTCGGGCCTGCCGATCGCCAACCGCGGCGCGACCTGGAGCCGGGTGCGGGCGATGCCGTTCGCCGAGCGGCTGGCGGCGATCCGCGACGAAGGCCTGCGCGCGGTGCTGGTCGAGGAGGCGAAGCAGCACGGCTTTCCGCGTATCCTCGGTGCCAGCGTCGAGAAGGTCTACTACATGGGCAACGGCGTGACGCCCGACTACGCGGCCGGCGAGTCCATGCAGCTGATCGCGATGGCGGCGAAGGCCGGCGAGCACTGGTCCGAAACCTTCCTGCGCATCACGCTCGAGACGCAGGGCCGCGCGCTGTTCACGCTGCGGATGTTCAACCCCGACATGGACGGCCTCGCGCACCTGATCAGCAGCCCCAACTGCCTGCCGGGTCTGGGCGACGCGGGCGCGCACGTGTCGCAGGTGATGGACGCGGGCTGGTCCACCTTCATCCTGTCGCACTGGGTGCGCGAGACCGGTCTGTACACGCTGGAGGAGGGTGTGCGCCGCATGACGTCTGCGCCCGCGCGCGTGCTGGCCCTTGCCGACCGCGGCGTGCTGGCGCCGGGCAAGCGCGCCGACATCAACGTGTTCGACGCGGCGCGCATCGGCGAGCTGCAGCCCGAGATCGCGCACGACTTCCCCGGTGGCGCGCCGCACTACGTGCAGCGTGCGGTCGGCTACAAGGCCACGCTGGTCAACGGGAAGGTGAAGCTGCTCGATGGTGAGCTGACGGGCGAGCGTGCGGGGCGCGTGCTGCGGCACGCCTCACGGACGGCGGCCGCGCACTGAGCCGCACCGTGCACCCGGTCGCTTTGCGCACCGGGGCGCGCAGTGCACCGATGCGCGCGGTGCATTGCGTTGCAGGATGCACCGCGTTGCTCGATGGGGCGCGTTGCACCGGGCACCGTGCCACACGGTGCCCGGCCTGCCGGTCACGTGGGCGCGTGCGGATCGGATCGTGCGTCGTCCAGCCCGGCCTGCCACGTGGACGGCGCGCAGCCGAAGCCGCGCCGCGCCCGTGACGCCAGCCAGAACCCGGTCTGCTGCGGCACCTGCTCGAAGGCCGACGCGAGCCCCAGCTTCTGGGCCGCATCCAGCGGCCAGTTCGGGTTGTGCATGATCTCGCGGCCGACGCCGATCAGGTCGGCCTGCCCGTTCTGCAGGATCGCTTCGGCCTGATCGCCGTGGATGATCAGGCCCACGGCCATCGTGGCGATGTCGGCGCCGTGCCGCACCTGCTCGGCGAACGGCACCTGGTAGCCATAGCGCAGTGACCGGTACATCGTCGGCACCCGGCTCGACACGCCGCCCGACGTGCAGTCGATCACGTCGACGCCCCTGGTCTTCAGGATGCGCGCCAGCGCGATGTTCTGCGCGGGCCCCCAGCCCGCGTCGTCCTCGATCGACAGGCGCATGAACAGCGGCTTGTGCGCCGGCCAGTGTCCGCGCACGCTCTCGACGATCTCGATCGCCAGGCGCATGCGGTTGGTCTCCGACCCGCCGTATGCGTCGGTGCGCTGGTTGGCCTCGGGCGACAGGAACTGATGGATCAGGTAGCCGTGGGCACCGTGGATCTCGAGCACGTCGAACCCGGCCTCGTGCGCGCGCCGTGCGGCCTGGCCCCAGGCCTCGATCAGGGACGGCACCTCGGCCGTCGGCAGCGCGCGCGGCACGGGCCAGCCGTCGCCGTACGACTGCGCGCTGGGGCCGATGAGATCCCAGGTGTCCCAGTCCTGCGCGTTCTCGTCGGTCCGCGGCAGCGGGCCGTCGCCCTCCCAGGGCCGCGAGGTGCGCCCCTTGCGCCCGGTGTGGCCGAGCTGCAGCCCGGGGGTCGCGCCCTGCGCACGGATGAACGCCGCGAGCCGGGCCATCGGCGCGACGAAGCGGTCGTCCCAGAGCGCGAGGTCGCCGAGCGTGCCGCGCCCGCGCCGCTCGACCTTGGTCGATTCGACGAACACCAGGCCCGCACCGCCGGCGGCGAAGCGTCCGAGGTGCATCAGGTGCCAGTCGGTCGGCAGGCCGTCGACGGCCGAGTACTGGTGCAGCGGCGGCACGACGATCCGGTTGCGCAGCCGGACCTCGCGCAGGTCGATCGGAGAGAACAGCATCGCAGACATGGGTCGGGTCCTCAGTCGAGCGTGATGCCCAGCGAGCGGGCCAGTTCGATCCATTGTGGCGCGTCTTCGCCGGCGATGCGCCGTGCTTCCTTGTGCGTGGTCGGTTTCTTGGCGATGCCGTAGCGTTCGCGGAACTGGAGCCCGCGGGGCGTGTCGGCGAACTCCACCGCCAGGTCGGCGATGCGGGTGAGGATCGGCTCCGGCGTCTTCGCCGGCGCGACCAGCGAGGTCCACGCTTCGAGGGCCAGGATGCGGTCGGTGAAGCCCTGCTCGACCAGCGTCGGCACGTTCGGCAGCTTCGGCGAGCGCGTGGAGGTGTTCACGGCGATCGGGCGCAGCGCGCCTTTCTCGTACAGCGGCGAGAACGACTGGAAGGTGCCGATGCCGGCGTTGACCTGGCCGGACGCCGCGTCGACCCACATCGGCGCCTCGCCCTTGTAATGGATGGCGTTGATCGTCAGGCCCTGGCTGCGGTTGATCACGTCGATCAGCATGTGCGCCGTCGACGCCGGCGCAAACGTGCCGATCGACGCGGAGTTGGTCTTCGCCCACTGCACGAACTCGCGCATCGTCTTCGCCGGGTGGTTGTGCGTGACGCCGATGATCAGCGGGCCGGCGGGCAGCAGCGTGACCGGCACGATGTCGCGGTCCGGGTCGAACGGGATCTTCTTGAACACGACGCGGCTCTGCCAGTACGAACTGGTCGGGGCCAGGGCGATCGTGTAGCCGTCGGCCGGCGACTTGGCCATCGCGTCGAGCGCGATCATCGCGGCCGCGCCCGGCCGGTTCTCGACGACCACCGGCTGGCCGACGCGTTCGGCGATGTGCTCGCCGATCGCACGCGCATACGCGTCGGCGGTGCCGCCGGGCGGAAAGCCGACGAGGATGCGGATCGGCTTCGACGGCCAGGCCTGCGCGCGCGCGCCCGGCGCGTGCAGGCCGGTTACGACGGTGGCCGCGAGGCCGGCTGCGGCGGACAGCGCGCGCCGGCGGGAAGGGGTGTGACGATGCATGAGGGTTCCTTCGGTGCGGGGGGCGGGGACCGGCGCCGGCAGGTGCCGCCCCGGTGCGTGGCGGGTCACCACACGTTGCGGCGGAAGAGGTCGAACACGCGCTCCCAGTGCCGCTCGGACGAAGGCTTGTCGTACACGCGCCGGCAGGGGAACGCGAAGCCGTGGTGCGAGCCCGGGTAGAACTCGATGCCGCCGCGGATGCCGTGGCGCTTCATCAGCGACGCGATCAGGTCGAGGTCGGCGCGCGTCACGTAGTCGTCGTGGTCCGCGCAGGCGAAGTACATCTCGCCCTTGATCTTCTCGGTGAGCAGGTGGGCCGAATCGGGCAGGTCGGTGACCAGGCGCGCGCCATAGACCGAGGCCGCCGCGGCGATGCGCTCCGGATAGGCGCCCGCCACGCGGTACACCAGCCGTCCGCTCAGGCAGTAGCCGACGATGCCGATGCGCTCGGAGCGGGCGACGGGGTCCGCGTCGATGAACGACAGCAGCGCCTCGGTGTCCTCGACGATCATCGTGTTCGTGAGGCTGCGGTTGAGCGTCCACATCAGCTCGTACTTCTCGGCATACGCCGGGTCGCGCAGCCGGTTGGCGTCGAGGTCGACGCTGCGCGCCTTGCGGTAGTACAGGTTCGGCAGCAGCACGTAGTAGCCGACCGTGGCGAGACGCCGGCACATGTCGGACAGCTCCTCGCGCACGCCGACCGAATCCATGTAGTGGATGACGACCGGGTGCGGGCCGGGGCCGTCCGGATGGAAGATGTAGGTGTTCATGTTCCCGTCGCGGGTGGCGATGTCGACGACGCGTTCCTGCATGATGGGTCTCCTCTGGTGTGCGGCCATGTTGCGGCCGACGCGGCGGCGGCACTACACTCGAATTCCGACCTGCGGAATTCCTTTCAGATGTCCGTGCGCCCGCCCGCGCCGCCCGCGCACACCTCTTCGCGCCGCCGCACCCGCGAGACCGGCACCTTCGTGCGCGACACGCCCGGCAGTCGCTCGCTCGAGCGGGGGCTGGCGATCGTCCGCGCGTTCCGGCTCGACGCCCATTCGCTGACCAACGCCGAGATCGCGGCGGCCACCGGGCTGGCGCGCACGACCGTCAGCCGCCTCACGCGGTCCCTGGTCGACGCCGGCTTCCTGGAGTACGACATCGCGTCGATGCGCTATCGGCTCGGCCCGCCGTTCCTGAGCTTCGGCAAGCTGGCCCGGCGCGGGTCGGTCGTGCTGCGGCTGGCACGGCCGCTGATGCGCGAGATCGCCGAGGAGCTGTCGATCAACGTCGGGCTGGCGGTGGCCGACGCGGGCGACATGATCTATCTGGACTCGGTCCGCCGCAGCCGGATGGGGGTGCTGCGCCGCGCCGCCTGGGGCGGGCGCCTGCCGATCGCCGAGACGGCGCTGGGCCGCGCGTGGATCGCGGGCGTCGCACCGTCGGTGCGCGCCGAAGCGTTCGCGGCGTTCGCCGGCACCTACGGTGCGCGCTGGCCGGCGTTGCAGCGCGAGGTCGAGCGTGCGGTCGCGCACGTCGAGCGGCACGGGTGGTGCGGTGCCGTCTGGAAGCCGGGCATGGTGGCGATCGCGTCGCCCCTGGTGGTGCCGGGGCAGTCGGTCCACGCGATGAACTTCAGCTTCCCGAACCTGGGCGGCGACACGGCCCGGCAGGAACGCCGCAGCGGCCGGCTGCTGGTGGAGACGGTGGCGCGTCTGCGCACCGCGCTGATCGCGCAGGGTGCGGCGCGCGAGCGGGGCGGGCCCGAGACGCGCTAGCGGGGCGCCACGCCGCCGGTCAGCGCAGCGTGCGCCCGCGGGACCCTCGGACGCACCGCCGTCCGCCGGCCACGGATGGGCGCCGCCGCGCGACCCTCAGCGCGCGCCCGGGGGGCCGAACGCGCCGGCCTCGCGCCACTGGCGCACTTCGTCCGGGCTGGCCCCGAGCACCGTCGTCATCACCTCCTCGGTGTCGGCGCCCAGCGGCGCCGACGCGGCCGCCGGCAGCCGGTCGGCCCCGTGCAGGCGCAGCGGACTGTCGGCGATCGCCACGCGGCCGTACTGGGGGTGGTCGATCCACTCGAGGAACTTGCGCGCGTGCAGGTGCGGGTCGTTGGTGACCTCGACCGCATCGCGCACGGGGGCGTGCGGCACGTTGTGCCGGTCGAGCAGCGCGCAGGCCTCGTCGCGGGTCAGGTCGCGCATCCAGGCGGACACGATCTCGTCCGTTTCGTCGATGTGTCGCACGCGCTCGACCTTGGAGGAGAAGCGCCGGTCGTCGGCCAGGTCGGTCCGGCCCATGGCTGCCAGCAGGCCGTTCCAGTGGGAATCCTTCACGCCGATGATCGCGACGTACCCGTCCCTGGCGGCGTAGACGTTGTACGGCGCGGCCGATCGCCCGCCGTGCTGGTTGCCGGTGCGCGGGGGCACTTCGCCGTGGTCGTAGAAGAACGTCAGGTTCGAGGCGAGCGTCGGATAGACCGTCTCCTGCATCGCCACCTCGACCAGCCGGCCCTCGCCCGTGAAGTGCCGCTCGTACAGGGCCGTCACGACGCCGGCATACAGATGGATGCCGCTGAGGAAGTCCACGACCGCCGGGCCCGCCTTCACGGGCGGTCCGTCGGGGAAGCCGGTGACGCTCATCATCCCCGACGACGCCTGCACGGTGACGTCCATCGCGAGCCGGTCGCAGTCGGGCCCGGACAGGCCGTACCCGGAGCCGGAGGCATAGACCAGGCGCGGGTTGAGGGCGTGCAGCACCGACCAGCCCACGCCCAGGCGCTCCATCACGCCCGGGGCATAGTTCTCGAGCAGCACGTCCGCCCGTGCGGCCAGCGCCTTGAGGATCGTGCGGCCCTGCGCGGTCTTCAGATCGAGCGTCATGCACTTCTTGTGTCCGTTCAGCAGGGCGAACGGCACGCCCGAGCCCTTGCTGACTGCTTCACGCTGCCGCACCGGCTCTCCGCCGGGCGGTTCGATCTTGATGACGGTGGCGCCCGCCTTGGCCATCAGGAACGTGGCGTAGGGGCCCTGATAGACCTGCCCGAGGTCGATCACCACGATGCCGTCCAACGGGCGGTTGCGTCTCTGCATGCTTCACCTCTGTGCGTCGTTCGAATGCGCCGAGCCGGGCGTCGGCCGTCTCGGCATGGGAAAGCGTCGCGGCGTCCGGCCTCGTCAGCGCCCGGTGAACTGCGGGGGGCGCTTCTCGACGAAGCTCGCCACGCCTTCGCGGAAGTCCTCGGTGTCGCGGCACTTCGCCATCTCGGCGTTCGCCATCACGGTGGCGTCGGCCAGCGACTGGAAGGGCGCGCTGCGCAGCTGCGCCTTGATCACGCGCATCGAGCGCGGCGACACGTTGGACGCCAGGTCTGTGGCGACCGCCCGCACGGCCGGCAGGAAGCCGTCGGCCGGCAGCACGCGCACGAGGCCCATGCGCTCGGCCTCGCGCGCCTCGACCGTGCGCCCGGACAGCAGCAGGTCGGCCGCGTTCATCGGCCCGATCAGGCGCGGCAGCATCCAGGCGCTGCCGTGCTCGGCGATCAGCCCGCGCCGCGAGAACGAGGTCGCGAGCTTCGCGCCTTCGGCCATGTAGCGCAGGTCGCAGTACAGCGTGATGCACAGGCCGACGCCGGCAACGGCACCGTTGATCGCCGCGATCATGGGCTTGGTGCAGGCGAGCAGGTAGCTGTAGCGCTGGTCGAAGTTGCCCGACCCGTCGGGCGGCAGCTGCGAGACCGCGGCCCCGGCGGCGCTGCCCGACAGCCGCTGCATGTCGGCGCCGGCGCAGAAGCCGCGGCCCGCGCCGGTGATCACGATGACGCGCACCGCGTCGTCGCCGTCGGCCGCCCGGACCGCCGCCCGGAACTCGGCTTCCAGCGTGGGGGTCCAGGCGTTCATCCGGTCCGGCCGGTTCAGGGTGATCGTGGCGACCCGATCCTCGACCGAGTACAGCAGTTGTGTGGTGTCCAAGACAGTCTCCCGCGTCGATGCGTCGGGAGATTCTTCACCGTGCCGTCCGAGGCGGCCACAGGGAAATTCCGGGCAGCGGAATTCCTGTGCGACCGGGCACATGCGGATGCCGCAGCGGCATCCGCAGCCGCCGCGGTGTTCGCAGCCGCATCCGCCGTCGCATCCGGTACCGGTGCGGTGCGCGGCGTGGCGCGCTACTTCAGTTCGCGCAGGTCGGCCACCGGCACCGTGCCGAACGCGTCGCTCAGCAGATGATCGACGATCCGCGCGGCGCAGTCTTCGGCACTGGCCAGCGCGCCCTCGCGCTTCATCGCGTCGAAGCGCTCGCGCACCGGAAAGCGCTCGAGACCGGTCGCGCGGATCTCCGCCTGCATGTCGGTGTCGATGACGCCGGGGGCGAGGCTGCAGATGCGCACGCCGGGGGTGTTGTCGAGGACCACGGCGCGCGCGTGATGGTCGAGCGCGGCCTTGGTCGCGCAGTACACCGACCAGCCGGGGAACACGTGGCGGCCCGCGCCGCTCGAGACGTGCAGGATGCGGCAGTCGGCACCCTGCCGGCGGCGCGCCGCGGTGGCCGCCGCCAGCATCAGCGGCGCGGCCACGTTCAGCGCCACCGCGGTGCCGATGGTCGCGACGTCCTGCAGGGGCAGCGGACCGATCGGCTGCACGACCCCCGCGTTGTTCACGAGCAGCACGGTGCCGGCGTCGGCCAGCCAGGCGTCGAGTGCGCCGCTGCCGAGCCACTGCGTGACGGCCTGCGTGTCGGACAGGTCGAGGGCGACCTGGTCGAACAGTTCGGGGCGCGTGCCGGCGAGGTCGGGATGCTGCGCGCGTGCAAGTCCCAGCACGGCGATGCCGCGCGCGAGCAGGCCCGCGGCGATGGCGGCGCCGAGGCCGCGGCTGTGTCCGGTGACGATGGCTTTGATCATCGGGAAAGGCTCCTTCGAGGGGGCGTGGAGGGGGGGCAGGGGCAGTGGCCTCAGCGGGCGATCAGGGACGGCGGCAGACGGTACGCGCGCACGGCCGTGCCGCCGAACAGCGCCCGCTTCTCGTCGGCCGAGGCGCCGGCGGCCAGCCGCTTGAACGCGTTCCACACCACCTGGTAGCTGCAGAACCGCTTCTGCACCGGGAAGTTGCTCTCGAACATGCAGCGCTCGACGCCGAACAGCTCGATGCAGGTCGATGCGAACGGCTTCCAGGCCGCGGCGACCGTTTCCGAGGACGGCGGCGCCGCCGATGCCGAGGAGGCCGCCGACGCCCCCGGCACCCGGATCGGGATCGCGCCCACCTTCACCACCACGTTCGGATGCCGCGCCACGCGCGCCATCGCGGCCTGCCACGCGGCCATCACCTCGTCGCGCCGGCCCGCATAGGGCCCGCCCAGGATGGGCACGCCGATGTGGTTGAGGATGATCGTGGTGTCCGGGAACGCGGCGGCGAGTTCGGCGACCTCGTCGAGCTGCGGGTGGTACACCCACACGTCGAGCGACAGGCCGAGCGGTCCGAGACAGGCGACGCCCGCGCGCACGCGCGCATCGCGCAGCAGCTCGGGCTCGGGCACCGCGCGGTGCAGCCGCTCGCTGGCGTCCCACGCGGTGGAAAAGCGGATGCCGCGGAAGCGATGACCGCTGGCCACGAGGTGCGCCTCCAGCAGGGGCCGCACGCGTTCGCCCAGGCGCAGGTCCACGTAGCCGAACATCGCGGCGCACGCGCGCGTGCGCCCGAACGTGCCGCTGGCGGCCATCGCCGACACGCCGGTGACGAATTCGGTCTCGCCCAGCGACCGCCACTCCTCGGGGCCGTCGGCGCGGTACATCGCGCGGCACTCGGCGAACACGGTCGCGCGGATGTCGTGCCCGGAGCCGACGTCGGCGAGCAGTTCGGGCAGCAGATAGGGCTGGCCGTTGGCCACCCACAGGTGATGGTGGGGGTCGACGATCGGCAGGTCGGGCTCGAGGACGTCCTCGGTGTGCCCGGCCAGCCAGGCGGCGTCGACGCTGCCGGCGAAGTGATTGTCACGCGACATGGCGAACGGCTCCGTATGCGGGGACGGCGGGGAGGTCCAGTCTACGGCGCGCGGCCCGGCGTGCACGGCCCGGCGTGCACGGCCCGGCGTGCACGGCCCCGGCCGGCGGGTCCGGCGACGACCCCACCGCACGTGGGGTCGGCTACACTGCGCGCCGGGTGTCGACGCCACGTCGCGTGTCGGCAGGTCATTGCGCTGGTCGGGCCGCCGCGCAGCCTTGGTGCGACCATGACCACGACCGACCCCTCCCTCATCCAGATCATCGGCGCCGTCCTGTTCGGCGTCGCCGTGCTGCACACCTTCTCCACCAAGATCTTCGAGCGTCTCGCGCATGCGCAGCCGCGCCATGCCGGCTTCTGGCACCTGCTGGGCGAAGTGGAGGTCGTGTTCGGGTTCTGGGCGATGGTGCTGATGGTGTTCATGTTCGCGGTGTCCGGGCGGCAGGAGGCCACCGGCTACCTCGAGAGCCGCAACTTCACCGAGCCGATGTTCGTGTTCGTCATCATGGTGATCGCCGGCACGCGCGCCATCCTGCAGTTCGCCGGATCGACCGTGCGCTGGGTGGCGGCGTTCATGCCGCTGCCGCGCGGCCAGGCGCTGTACTTCCTGGTGCTGGCGCTGGTGCCCCTGCTGGGCTCGTTCATCACCGAGCCGGCGGCCATGACGCTGGCGGCGCTGATGCTGCGCGACACCCTGTTCGCGCGGCCGGTGTCGCGGGCGCTGATGTACACCACCGTGGGCGTGCTGTTCGTCAACATCTCCATCGGCGGCACGCTGACGCCGTTCGCCGCGCCGCCGGTGCTGATGGTGGCCGCCAAGTGGAACTGGGACCTGTGGTTCATGGTGTCGAACTTCGGCTGGAAGTCGGCGATCGCCGTGCTCGTCAACGCCGGCTGCGCGATGCTGCTGTTCCGCAAGGAGCTGGGCCACATGGTCGAGAAGCCGGCCGAAGTGGCGCCCGCGGTGCCGTGGCAGGTCGTGCTGGTGCACCTGCTGTTCCTGCTCGGGGTGGTCGTGTTCGCGCACCATCCCACGGTCTTCATGGCGCTGTTCCTGTTCTTCATGGGCTTCGTCACCGCGTACGCGCGCCACCAGGAGCGCCTGATCCTGCGCGAGGGTCTGCTGGTCGCGTTCTTCCTGGCCGGTCTGGTGGTGCTGGGCGGCCAGCAGCAGTGGTGGCTGCAGCCGCTGCTGATGGGCATGGACGCCACCACGGTGTTCTTCGGCGCAACGGCTCTGACCGCGATCACCGACAATGCGGCGCTGACCTATCTGGGGTCGCTGGTCGAGGGGCTGTCGGACGAGTTCAAGATCGCGCTGGTGGCGGGCGCGGTCACGGGCGGCGGCCTCACCGTGATCGCCAACGCCCCCAACCCCGCGGGCGTGTCCATCCTGCGTGGAAAATTCGAGGACAACACCATCAACCCGCTGGGGCTCCTGATCGCCGCGCTGCCGCCCACGATCGTGGCGGTGCTGGCGTTCCGCCTGCTCTGATCCCGACATGACCGACCGCACGACCGCCGACGCCGAACCCCGCATCACCCCGCTCGCCAACGGCGTGCGTGTGGTCACCCTGGAGCTGCCCCACGTGGAGAGCGCCTGCGTCAGCGTGTTCGTGCGCACGGGCAGCGTGCACGAGACGCCCGCGCTGAGCGGCATCAGCCACGTCGTCGAGCACATGGCGTTCAAGGGCACGGCCACGCGCAACTGCCAGCAGATCAACCTGGATGCCGAGCGCCTGGGCGCGGAGGTCAACGCGCACACCGACAAGGACCACACCGCGTACCACATGCGCGGCCTCGCGCGCGACGCGGGCCGCTTCGTGCAGATGCTGGGCGACATCGTGCGCAACGGCAGCTTTCCCCAGGACGAGCTGGAACGCGAGCGGCAGGTGATCCTGCAGGAGCTGGCCGAGGACGAGGACGATGCGTACTCGATGGCCTACCGGCTGTTCGACAAGCTGTGCTACGGCCGGCACCCGCTCGCGCAGCCGGTGATCGGTCTGCGCCGCAACATCGAGCGCTTCACGCGCGACGACCTCGTGGCGTTCGTGCGGCGGCAGCAGTCGGGGGCGAACGTCGTGGTGGCCGCGGCCGGACGCATCGACGCCGACGCCGTCGTGCGCGCGGCCGAGGCGGCCTTCGGCGGCATGCCGCGCGGCAGCGAGAACCGGGTGCCGCCGCCCGTGTGGCACGGCGGCTTCGCCGCACGCCGCATGGCGGGGGTCAGCCAGTCGCACGTGGTGCTCGGCTTTCCGGTGCCGCCGTCGACCGACCCGGCGCACGGTGTGGCCGTCGTGGCGTCGGCCCTGTTCGGCGAGGGGATGAGCTCGCCGCTGATGGACGAGATCCGCGAGCGGCGCGGGCTGGTCTACTACGCCGCCTGCTCGACCGACATCAGCGACCTCGCCGGCCAGTTCGTGGTGGAGGCCTCGATGGCGCCCGAGAACGTCGAGACCTTCGCCTCCGAGCTGGTGCGCCTGCTGCGCGCCCAGGCCGACGCCGTCGACCCGGTGAGCCTCGAGCGCGCGCGCAACCAGATCGCGGTGCGCCGGCTGCACGTGCAGGAGCGGCCCTACCGCCGGCTGGAGGAGGCCGCGCTCGACGTGTTCGCGTTCGGGCGGGTGCGGGGCCGCGCGGAGCGGCTCGAGCGGCTGATGGCGGTGGGTGCGGCGCCGCTGCGCGCGGAGTTCGCGCGCATGCTGCAGGCGCCCGCGTCGATCGCCATCGCCGGCAAGGTGCGGCCCTCGGCGCAGGCGCACCTGAAGGCGCTGCCGGGGCTGAGGCTGGCCGGGTCGGGGTCGGAGCTCAGGGCCGGGGCTGCGGCCTGAGCGGTGGCTGCGGCTGCCGCGCGGGCCGCGGCAGCCGGACGGCGCGTGATCAGACGCGCCGGGTCGGGCGGGTCGCCGGCGCGCGGCCGGGACGCCGCATCGCGACTACTGCTTCGGCACGCCGGCCCGCTGGATCGCATCGCCCAGACGCTTCGTCTCGGACGCGAGGAAGGCCGCGTACTCGGCGGGCGTGCCGCCGTACATCTCGACCCCCATCGCGCGCATCTTCTCCTGGAACGCCGGCTGTGCCAGGGCCGAGTTCACGGCCGCGTTGAGCTTCGCGACGATGGCCGGCGGTGTGCCGGCGGGCGCGACGAGGCCGTTCCAGGCGGTCAGCTCGAGGTCGTTCAGGCCGGTGGCTTCGGTCAGCGTGGGCACGTCCGGCAGCAGCGGCGAGCGCGCGCGCGACGACACGGCCAGCGCGGTCAGGCGCTTGTCCTTCACGAACGGCAGCACCGTGTTGATCGTGGTGAGGAACATCTGCGTGTTGCCGCCGACCAGGTCGGTGAGCGCGGGCGCCGTGCCCTTGTAGGGCACGTGCTCGATCTTGATGTCCAGGCGCGTGGCCATCATCGCGGTGGCGAGGTGGTCGATCACGCCGGCGCCCGACGAGGCGTAGTTCAGCTTGCCGGGCTCCTTCTTCGCCAGCGCGACCAGGTCGCGCACGTTCTTCACCGGCAGCGACGGATGCACGGCCAGGACCAGCGGCGTTGCCACGGTGCGGGCGATCGGCGCGAAGTCCTTGAGCGGGTCGTGCTTGGCCGAGTGGTAGAGCAATGCGCCGAGCACCAGCGACGACGTGTTGTAGAGGATGGTGTAGCCGTCGTTGGGCGCGCCCATCACCGCGGTGGACGCGATGTTGCCGCCGGCGCCGGGCCGGTTCTCGACGACGACCGGCTGGCCCAGCGTCTCGCTCATCGCCTGCGCGAACTGGCGCGCGTTGACGTCGGTGGGTCCGCCGGGCGGGAAGGCGATCACCATCTTGATCGGCTTCGTGGGGTAGTCGGTCGCCTGGGCGTGCGCCGGCGCGCTCAGTGCGGTTGTCGCCAGCATCAGCGCGGCGGCGGCCAGGTTCAACAGCGGCTTCATGGGTCTTCTCCTGTCGGCAGTGCACGGGCCGGCCCGGCACGCGGTCTGCCGGCTCCGTTGGGATCCATGGGGAGTCTAGTGCATGGTGCCGATGCGAGGGGCGGGGGGCGTCCATCGTCGCCCCGTGCGATACTAGTCAGCAATCTAGTCAGTCATCTCGCAGGCAACAGGGAGCATGACATGCATGTATGGCCGGTGCAGGACGCGAAGGCGCGGTTCAGCGAGTTTCTCGACGCATGCCTTGCGCAGGGCCCCCAGATGGTGACGCGACGCGGCGCGGAAGCGGCCGTCCTGATCCCGGTGGCTGAATGGCGCAGGCTGCAGGCTGCCGCGCGCCCGTCATTGAAGGAACTGCTGCTCAGCGATGCGGCGCGCATCGATCTCGACCTTCCCCGCCGAGGGCGGGCGCGCCGTCGCAAGCCGATCGCCCTGGGCTGATCGGCGTGTTCCTGCTCGACACCAACGTGGTGTCCGAACTGCGCAGGCCGAAGCCGCACGGTGCGGTCGTCGCCTGGTTGAACTCGGTCCAGGATCGCGACCTGCATCTTTCCGCCGTCACCGTCGGCGAGATTCAAGTCGGCATCGAACGCGTGCGCGCGCAGGACCCGGCCAAGGCGATCGAGATCGAAACCTGGCTCGATCTGGTCGGCAGCGCGTACAACGTGATCCCCATGGACGGAACCGCATTCAGGATCTGGGCGCGCCTGATGCATGGACGGTCGGACACGCTGTACGAGGACGCGATGATCGCGGCGACCGCATATGCGCACGCGCTGGTCGTGGTGACGCGCAACACGGCGGATTTCAGGGCGCTCGGCGTGAAGGTGCTGAATCCGTTCTCGGTCACCCGCCGTTAGGGGACGCCGCACGGCGCTGCCGGGGACGAACACGCTCAGGTGTCGAGCATCACCTGGAAGCCGCCGAAGATCATGCGCTTGCCGTCGAAGGGCATCGTCATGCCGGGCGCGTGCATGCGCGGATCGGCCATCACCCTGGCCATCCCGGCGTCGCGTACGGCGCGCGAGGGCCAGACGATCCAGGCGAAGACGACCGTCTCGTGGGGTTCGCACTTCACGGCCATCGGCATCGAGGTCAGCACGCCGTCGGGCACGTCGTCGCCCCAGCATTCGACCAGACGCAGTGCGCCGTGCTCCTTGAACACCACCGCCGCATCGGCGGCGTGCTTCAGGTACTGGTCCCGGTTCGCGGTGGGGACGGGGGCGAGGAATCCGTCGACGTAGTGCACGGCAGTCTCCTGTGCGTTGGGGGGCGGATCTGGCCGGCGTGCGCGGCGGCCCGGACGGAGGACCGCCGCCGCACGGGCGCGCGTGCCGGCGCGCAGACCACGCATGCCGGCCGGCCGCGCGCCCCTATTCGCGGGCCAGGCGCACCAGCCGCTTGCCGATGGACTCGCCCTTCATCATGCCGATCAGCGCGCCCGGCGCGTTCTCGAGACCGTCGACGATGTCCTCGTGGAAGGTCATCTCGCCGGAGCGGAACCACGGCGCCACCCGCGCCTGGTAGGCCGGCAGCTTGTGCACGTGGTCGTAGATGATGAACCCGGTCATGGTGATGCGCTTGTTCAGCAGCGCCTGCAGGCCGCGCACGCCGCGGTCCTGGGTCTCGTTGTACGCGGAGATCATGCCGCAGACCGGAAAGCGCGCGGCGACGTTGGCGTGACGCAGCGCGGCCTCGAGGGTGCTGCCGCCGACGTTGTCGAAATACACGTCGATGCCGCGCGGGCACAGTTCGCGCAGTGCGGCGTCCATGTCGGTGGTCTTGTAGTTGAAGGCGGCGTCGAAGCCGCACTTCTCGATCACGTAGGCGACCTTGTCGTCGCTGCCGGCCGACCCCACCACGCGGGCGCCCGCGCGTTTGGCGAACTGGCCGGCCAGCTGGCCGACCGCGCCGGCCGCCGACGAGATGTACACGGTGTCGCCGGGGGCGGGCATGCCCAGCTCGATGGCGCCCACCCACGCGGTCAGCCCGGGCATGCCGAGCGCGGAGATCGCCAGGCTGGGGCGCCCGAGGGCGGGGTCGATGCGGTGCAGGCCTTCACCGCGCGCCACGACCGTGCGCAGCGCCCAGCCCAGGAAGCCCCAGACGAAGTCGCCGACGGCGAAGCGCGCGTTCTTCGACGCGACGACCCGCCCGACCACGCGCGAGACGATCGGCTGGTTCAGCGCGAAGCCGGGGGCATACGACGGGCCCTCGTTCATGCGGCCGCGCAGGTACGGATCCAGCGACAGATAGAGGGCTTCGACCACGACGTCCTCGGGGCCGCATGCGGGCTCCGGGCAGGACTCGAGGCGGAAGCACGACGCGTCGGGCCAGCCGACCGGACGCTTGACGAAGAGGATGTGCTGGTTCATCAGGCACCGTGCGCCTTCTTCAGGATCACGTACAGCTGATCCTTCAGGTGCAGCTTCTCCTTCTTGAGCGTCTCGATCTGCTCGTGCGAGCCCGGTTCGAGGTGGTTCTCCATGTTCTTGATCTTCTGGTCGAGCGCGTTGTGCTTGTCGAACAGGTGCAGGAAGTGGCGATCGGTGGTCTTCAGCTGGGTGATCAGATCGCGGAATTCGGGAAACACGGTACGTCCTCCAGAGTGCTGGGCGCGCGTCGCGCGCGCCGATGGGTCCGTCTCGACTCTACCCCAAATCGCCCTGCCGACCGCCGTCAGCGGGGGCCTTCGTCCCGATAGGGGCTGTGCAGCGCCACCGGCGCCTTCGCGCGCTTGCGGGCCCGGATGTTCAGCATCTCGACGCACAGCGAGAAGGCCATCGCGAAGTCGATGTAGCCCTTGGGCACGTGGTTGTCGAAGCCGAGCACCAGCGCGCGCGCGGCAGATGGTCCTGACCGGCGCGCGGCCGAGGGGCGGCGCGCACCCGAGGGCCGGCAGGCACTTCAGGGTCTGCGCGGCCGCGCCGGACCCGACAATGCATTGAACGGCACGTCCTTGTCCACCCGCACGTCGCCGGGCAGCCCCAGCACCCGCTCGGCGATGATGTTGCGCAGGATCTCGTCGGTGCCGCCCGCCACGCGCCGGCCGGGCGCATAGAGCAGGGCTTCCTGGAACCACGCCTGCATCGGGGCGAGCTCGGGCTCCATCACCGCGCCCGACATGCCGAGCAGGTCCATCCCGAACGCGGCGATGTCCTGCAGCTTCGAGGCGGCGACCACCTTGCCGATCGAGGCCTCGGGTCCGGGCAGCCGGCCGCGCGACAGCGCCGTCATCGTGCGGAAGCGCGTGTACTTCAGGCCCTGCGTCTGCACCAGCCAGGTGGCCAGGCGCTCGCGCACCGCGGGGTTCGCGATCGCGGCCTCGCCGTCCACCTCGAGCGCCCGCGCCATGGCGATCAGGTCCTCCACGTCGGGCCCCAGCACCTCGCTGGCCGCCAGGCGTTCGTTCTGCAGGGTGGCCATCGCCACCTTCCAGCCGCCGTTCACCTCGCCCAGGCGTTGGCTGTCGGGAATGCGCACGTCGGTGAAGAACACCTCGTTGAAGTCCTTGGCGCCGCCGATCTGCTTGATGCGGTGCATGTCGATGCCGGGCGTGCGCATGTCGACGAAGAAGAACGTGAGGCCGGCGTGCTTGGCCACCGTCGGGTCGGTGCGCGTCACCAGCAGCCCGAAGTCCGAGAAGTGGGCCCGTGACGTCCACATCTTCTGGCCGTTGACGATCCAGTCGTCGCCGTCGCGCACGGCTTTCGTGCGCAGCGCCGCCAGGTCTGACCCGGCGGCGGGCTCCGAGAAGAGCTGGCACCAGATCTCGTCGCCGCGCACGGCCGCCGGCACGTAGCGGTCGATCTGCGCCTGCGCGGCATACGCGATGATCGTCGGGATGTAGATGTCGATGCTGCGCTCGAAGAAGCCGCGCGGCACGTCGAACAGCGCCTCCTCCTGGTGGAAGATCACCTGCTGGATCTGCGTGCCGCCGCGCCCGCCGTG
>JAKOZZ010000352.1 GCA_029779755.1 Pseudomonadota bacterium | reverse complement strand
CGACGGCCTGTGCAAGCTGCTGTCGCTCGACATGCGCGTGGTCGACGTCAGCTGGGTGGGCCTGAAGCTGCGCAAGCTGCTGAGCTTCGGCGAGCTCAACGGCTCGTTCTGGGCGCAGGTGCCCGACGAGCAGCGCCAGCAGGTGTGGCCCAGCACGGTCGCGTACATGGCCGCGCTCATCATGAACCGCTACAAGGTGCTGGGCCTGATGGATGCCGACGGCCGCGCGATCGGCGGGGCCGGCGCGCTGGCCATCCCCGAGAACGGCTCGGCGCCGCCGCAGCCGGTGTCCACCGTGATCGCCGGCAAGGCCTGTCCGTCATGCGGTGCGCATGCGTACATCAAGCGCGACGGCTGCATGTTCTGCACGGCGTGCGGGCATCAGGGGGAGTGCGGCTGAGGCCGCTGCGACCGAACGCGAACACACGGGTTTCGACACTCATGTACCTGCCCCCGCACTTCAGCGAGCCGCGCGTCGAGGAGCTCCATCGCATCGTCCGCGAGCATCCGCTCGGCGTGCTCGTCACGCACGGCCCCGCCGGGCTCGATGCGAACCACATCCCGTTCGAGTTCGATCCGGAACGCGGCCCGCACGGCACGCTGCTGGCGCACGTCGCCCGCGCCAATCCGCTGTGCACCGAGTTCGCCGGCGGGGCGGACGTGATGGTGGTGTTCCGGGGCGTGCAGGGCTACATCTCGCCGAACTGGTATCCGAGCAAGCACGAAACGCACCGCCAGGTGCCGACCTGGAACTACGAGGTCGTCCACGCGCACGGCCGGTTGCGCCTGGTCGACGACGAGAAGTTCGTGCGCGGCATCGTCGCCCGGCTCACGCGCCGTCACGAAGCCACCGAGCCGCAGCCCTGGAAGATGGGCGAGGCGCCGGCCGACTACCTGGACCAGATGCTGCGTGCGATCGTGGGCGTCGAGATCGAGGTGGTGCGGCTCGAAGGCAAGCGCAAGCTCAGCCAGAACCGCGAAGCGCGCGACGTCGACGGTGCGGTGCGCGCGCTGCAGGAGCGCGGCCAGGAGGCGCTGTCGTCGGCGATGTCCGGCGCACGGCGCTGATGGTCATGCCCGACGCGCGCCGCTGACGCTCAAGCGCGACCCGCGCCGCTGACCGTCGTGCCCGACCTCACACAGTTCGCCGTGTTCTTCGCGGCGGCCGCGCTGCTGGCGGTCACGCCTGGACCGGGCATCTTCTACGTGGCGGCCCGGACGCTGGCGGGCGGCCGTGCCGAAGGGATCGCGTCGAGTCTCGGCACGGCGCTGGGCGGCCTGCTGCACGTGCTTGCCGGGGCGCTGGGCGTGTCCGCGCTGGTGATGGCGAGTGCCGAATGGTTCACCGCGCTGAAATGGCTCGGGGCGGCGTATCTCGTGTGGCTCGGTGTGCGCACGATCCGCAGTCCGCGGCGTGAGGCCGACGTCGCGGCACGCAACGCCGGCAGCCCGTCCGGGGCCTGCACCATGCAGGGCGTGCGTGGGACGCAGGGCGTGAGCGGCATGCAGGACGTGAGCGGCACGCAGAACGTCGGCGGCACGCAGAACGTCGGCGGCACGCAGAACGGCGTCGGCGTGCACGGCGTCGGCGTGGGGCGCGCCTTCCGCGAAGGCATGTGGGTCGAGGCATTGAACCCGAAGACGGCGGCGTTCTTCCTGGCCTTCATCCCTCAGTTCGTCGACCCCGCGGCGGGCAGCGTGCCGCTGCAGTTCATCGTGCTCGGCCTCGTGTCGGTGACGCTGAACACCGCGGTCGACATCGTGGTGGCGTGCGCCGCCGCCAGGATCCGGGCCGGCGCGACCGGGCATCCGACGCGCATCCGACGGCTGCGCGAGGCGTCCGGCGCCGGGATGATGGCATTGGGCGTGGGGATGCTGTTCGCCCGGCGATCGGGCGGCTGAGCGCGCCGCCCGCGCATCACACCTCCACGCGTCGCCCGGCCACCGGCGCCTCGACGCGCCAGCCGAAGGTGTCGGCGATCGTGTCGGCGAAGCCGCTGGCCGTGGCCGCCTCGCCGTGGACGACGAAGGTGCGCGCCGGCGGCGTCCGGAACCCGCGCAGCCAGCTCAGCAGGGCGTCGCGGTCGGCATGCGCCGACAGCCCGCCGATCGTGTGCACCGTGGCGCGCACCGGCAGGTCGTCGCCGAGGATGCGCACGCGCTTGTCGCCATCGACCAGCCTCCGCCCCAGGGTGCCCACGGCCTGGAACCCGATGATCACCACTGCGCACTCCGGGCGGCCGATGTTGTGCCGCAGGTGGTGCCGGATGCGGCCCGCGTCGCACATGCCGCTGGCGGCGATGACGATCGCGCCGGCCTTCAGGCGGTTCAGCGCCATGGACTCCTCGACGCTCTTCGTGAAGCGCAGCGTCAGCCCTTCGGGCAGCGGCTTGCGCAGCGACAGCATGGCCCGCGATTCGTCGTCGAGGAACTCGGGGTGGTGCGCGGTGATCTCGGTCACCCGGTCGGCCATCGGCGAATCCACGAACACCTGCATCGGCGGCAGGCGTCCCTTGCGGCGCAGGTCGGCCAGCAGGAACAGCAGCTCCTGGGTGCGGCCCAGCGCGAAGGCCGGAATGATGATGTTGCCGTTGCGTCGCCGCAGCGTGTCCTGCACCACCGCCACGAGTTCCTCGATGGTGTCGGCCAGCGGGCGGTGCAGGCGGTTGCCGTAGGTGGACTCGACCACCAGCACGTCGGCCTGCTCGATCGGCGTGGGATCGCGCACGATCGGCCGGCCGGGCTGCCCGAGATCGCCCGAGAACACCAGCTTGCGCGTGCCGCCCGCTTCGTCGATCCAGATCTCCAGACTGGCCGATCCGAGGATGTGGCCGGCGTCGCGGAAGCGGCAGCGCACCCCCGGCGCGGGTTGCAGGTCGGTGTCGTAGGGCGTGCCGTCGACCTGCTCCAGGCAGGCCTGGGCCTGGGCGACCGTGTACAGCAGTTCGGCCGCGCGTTCGCCGCGCCGACGTTTCCCGCCTTGCCCCTGCCGCCGCTGCGCGCGGATCCAGTCCGACTCCTGGATGAACGCGCTGTCCATCAGCATCACCGACAGCAGATCGGCGGTGGCACGGGTGGTGTGGATGCGGCCCTTGAAGCCCAGCGCGCACAGCCGCGGCAGCAGACCGCTGTGGTCGATGTGCGCGTGGGTGAGCAGCACGAAGTCGATCGTGCGCGGGTCGAACGGCCAGGCCACGAAGTTGCGCGCGCGGTCCTCGCGGCTGCCCTGGAACATGCCGCAGTCGACCAGGAAGCGCAGGTCTCCGGTCTCGACCAGGAAGCACGAGCCGGTGACCTCCTGGGCTGCGCCGATGAAGCTGATGTGCATGTCGATCGCCTTTGTGGGTCGCCTGCCGGGAGATGGCAGGCGACAGTATGCGGTCGATCGCGAGGCTCAGACCTTGCCGTGTTCCTCGCGCACCCGCGCGCGGTCGATCACGCCGGCACTCGTGCGGGGCAGGGCGTCGACGAAGACGACGTGCTTGGGCTTCTTGAACCGTGCGATGCGCGCGCCGACGAAGTCGATCAGTTCGCCCGCGTCCGGCTGGGCGACACCGGGCCTGCGCACGCAGACGGCCTTCACAGCCTCGCCCCACTGCGCGTCGGGCACGCCGATCACGACCACCTCCGACACGGCCGGGTGCTCCAGCACCACGCGTTCGACCTCGGCCGGATACACGTTCTCGCCGCCGGGCTTGATCAGCTCCTTCGCCGGCGAGCGTCCGGCGTACCACAGGTAGCCGTCGGCATCGAGCCGTCCCATGTCGCCGGTGTGGTGCCAGCCGCCGCGGAACGTCTGCCGGTTGTCCTCGTCGAGGTTCCAGTAGCCCTTGAACACGGTCGGGCCGCGCACGACGATCTCGCCGGTCTGGCCGATGGGCACGGGGTTGTCGAGGTCGTCGACGATGGCGACCTCGGTCAACAGGGCAGGGCGTCCGGCCGCGCCCGGGCGCTCGGCGAACGGGGCCAGCGTCGCCATGCCCGACACCTCGGTCTGGCCGTAGCCGGACCAGAACGCCGCGCCGGGGCACGCGGCATGGAAGCGCGCGATCGTCTCGGGCGTGTCGAGCCCGCTGACGGCGCGCAGGCTCGACAGGTCGGCGTCGCCCGCCTGGTCGAGGATCGAACCGAGCATGGGCGCGAACTCGGAGAACACCGTGATGCGGTGCTCGGCGATCTGGCGCGCCGCGGCCGCCGGGTCGAAGCGCGGCGACAGCACCGTGGTGCCGCCCGCCTGCAGCACGGCGAGGAACAGTCCCAGGCCGGACACATGGAACAGCGGCAGCATGCCCAGGTTGGCGTCGTCCGGCCCCAGCCGCCACTGCTGGATCAATTGCATGTTGGCCGTCAGCAGTCCGCCGTGCGACAGCAGCGCGCCCCTCGGATTGCCGCCCACGGCCGCGGTGTGCACGATCACGAAGCCGTCGTCGGACGTCACGTCGACGGCGGGTGCGGTGCCGTCGCCCTGCAGCAGGGCTTCGTACGGCAGGAACCCGTCACC
>JAKOZZ010000168.1 GCA_029779755.1 Pseudomonadota bacterium | reverse complement strand
GCGTGTGCGTGTCCTCGATGAAGTCGCCCAGATGGGAATCGTCGTCGTCGCCGATCGGCGTCTCCATCGAGATCGGCTCCTTGGCGATCTTCAGGATCTTGCGGATCTTGTCCTCGGGCATTTCCATGCGCGTCGACAGCGTCTGCGGATCGGGCTCGAGGCCGGTCTCCTGCAGGATCTGCCGCGAGATCCGATTCATCTTGTTGATCGTCTCGATCATGTGCACCGTGATGCGGATGGTGCGGGCCTGGTCGGCGATCGAGCGCGTGATCGCCTGGCGGATCCACCACGTGGCATACGTGGAGAACTTGTAGCCGCGGCGGTACTCGAACTTGTCGACCGCCTTCATCAGGCCGATGTTGCCCTCCTGGATCAGGTCCAGGAACTGCAGGCCGCGGTTGGTGTACTTCTTGGCGATGGAGATCACCAGGCGCAGGTTGGCCTCGGTCATCTCGCGCTTGGCCTTGCGGGCCTTGGCCTCGCCGGTCGCCATCTGCTTGTTGATCTCCTTGAGATCGGGCAGCGGCAGCACGACGCGCGCCTGCAGGTCGATCAGGCGCTGCTGCAGGTCCTGGATGGCCGGGATGTTGCGCTGGAGGATGTCGGCATAGGCCGGGCCCGCAGCGACTTC
The DNA here is from genome assembly GCA_029779755.1 of Pseudomonadota bacterium. Lineage (GTDB taxonomy): Bacteria > Pseudomonadota > Gammaproteobacteria > Burkholderiales > Burkholderiaceae_E > Quisquiliibacterium. Next base: position 24,344 of record JAKOZZ010000168.1, on the reverse strand, counting down.
CTTCTCGGACCACTTCAGGTTGGTCTCGTTGCCGGGGAAGGTCTGGATGAAGCGCTCGCGCGGCATGCCGACCTTGTTGACCGCGATGTCGCCGATCGTGCGCTCGATGGAGCGCACCTGCTCGACCTGGTCGCGCAGCGTGTCGCACAGGCGCTCGACCATCTTCGCGGTGAAGCGGATGGTCATCAGCTCGTTCTGGATCTCGTGCTGCGCCTTCAGGTACGACTTCGACTTGTAGCCTTCCTTCTCGTAGGCGACCTTCATCTTGTCGAACCAGCGCTCGATCTCGTCGAACTTCGCGATCGAGGTCGCCTTCAGCTCCTCGAGCTTGGCCGAGCCCGCGGCGCTGGCGTCGGCCGCCTCGTCGGCGTCCTCGTCGAGCTCGGCGTCGGCGGCGGCCGCGGCGTTGGCGGCGTTGACCGCGCGGAAGTCCACTTCCTCGGCATTCGGGTCGATCAGGCCGTCGACCACCTCGTCGATGCGCATCGTGCCCGCCTTGATCTTCTCGGCGTGCGTGAGCACCTCGTGGATGGTGGTCGGGCAGGCCGAGATGGCCTGCACCATGTGCTTCAGGCCGTCCTCGATGCGCTTGGCGATCTCGATCTCGCCTTCGCGCGTCAGCAGCTCGACCGAACCCATCTCGCGCATGTACATGCGCACGGGGTCGGTGGTGCGGCCGAACTCGGAGTCGACCGTCGACAGCGCCGCCTCGGCCTCCTCCTCGGCATCTTCGTCGGAGGTGGCGACCGGCGTGGCGTCGGTGATCAGCAGCGTCTCGGCGTCGGGCGCCTGGTCGTAGACCGCGATGCCCATGTCGTTGAACGTGCTGATGATCGACTCGATCGCCTCGGCGTCGATCACGTCCTCGGGCAGGTGGTCGTTGATCTCGATGTAGGTGAGGAAGCCGCGTTCCTTGCCCAGCTTGATCAGCTGCTTGAGCTTGTTGCGCGTGGCCTCGCGATCGGCCTCGGTGAGGCCCTGCTTGCCGCCGAATTCCTTCAGCAGCGCCTTCTCCTTGGCACGCGCACCGCGCTTGGCCTTGACCGGCGCGGCGGCCACCTCGACCACCTCGGGCACGTCACCGATCTCGGCGTCGACCTCGGCCTCGACTTCCACCTCGACTTCGTCGAACCCGTCCATCGGCTCGTCGCCAATCAGGTCGACGTCGGAATCGTCACGGCGGGATTCCTTCGCGCCCGCCTTGCCGCGGCCGGCGGTCTTCGCGGCCTTGCGGGCCGGCGCCTTCTCGCCGTCGGTGGCCTTGGCGGCCTTGGCCGCCTTGGGCGCCTTGGGCGGCGGCTCGGACGCGATCTCGGACGCCGTCTTCACGGCTTTCGACCTGGCGGTGGCGGCCTTGGGTTCGGCCGCCGGCTTCGCTTCGACGACCTTGCCCGGCTTCATCGCGGGGGTGTCGACGGTTTCCGCGGCTTCGCGCGCGGACTTGGCCGCCGACGCACGGGCGGGCTTCGCGGTCTTGGACTCGGCAGGCGCCTTGGTGGCGGCCGCCTTCGCCGGCGTCTTCGACGCCGTGGTTTTTTCTGATGCGCTGCTGCTCACTGTTCTCTTCGATGCTTGCGGAGTCTGCCGCGTGCCGGCGCCGGCGGCGCTGGCGGTGATCACGGGCTTCTTCGCTGAGGTGGCTGCCGGGCTGCCGGCAGATCGGGATGCGGACCGGGCGGCGGCGGATGCCGACGTGCCGGACGCGGCCACTGACTTGACCGCGGCTGCGGCCTTGGCGGGCGACTTGACGGATTTCGCGGCCGACTTGACCGCGGCCGGCCGGGCCGCGGGGCGCGCGGCCGGCTTGGCGGTGGTCGGCTTGACGACCGCCTTCGAGGCGGCGGAACGCGTCGCGGACTTTGCGGACGGGGTGGCCGAGGACTTCGCGGCGGAGGGTCTCGCAGCCGCCTTCGAGGTCGAAGGCTTCACGGCCGCCTTGGAAGCGGACGGCTCCGCTGCCGCTCTCGAAGCGGAAGGCTTCGCCGCCGCCTTCGACGCGGAAGGCTTGGCCGCCGCCCGCGCGGCGGACTTCACCGCGGCCGCCTTCGCTGCGGGCCGCACGGATGCCTTGACGGAGACGGGCCTGGCCTCAGCCTGCGTGCCCACGCCAGCCTTCTTTCCCACGATTGCCTTCTTGATACCCACCGCCAGCCCTTTCGAAGTTCGTGATTCGAAGATCGTGATTCGGAGATCGAGTCCCGGGAGATCGAGTGATCGCAGTTCGCATCCGTCCAGCCATCCGCGCCGCGCTGAACGCTCGTGCCCCAGTTCAGCACAGGCGCAGGCAGAGAACCTTACAGTTTATCACGTACGTCCGCGCATGTTCAGCAATTCCTGATAGCGCTCCCGATCGCCGTCCCCCGCGAAGCCCCCGGCCGCCAGGGCATCCATCGCCTCGCGCAGACGGCGGTCGCGCAGCTGCGCGATCGCCCCGTCGAATTCGGCCCGCGCCTCCTCGAGCGTCATCTCCGCCACCAGCGAGCGGTCGTCGGCCGCATCGCGCTCGAGGCGGGCGACCAGATCGGGATGACGGTCGCGCAGGGCCTCGCACAACACCACCAGGGACGCCCCCTCCGGCTGCGCGGACAGCAGATCGAACCAGGCGACCAGGTCTCCGGGAAGGAAGCCCCGATCGACCGGCGCACGCACCAGTGCGGGATGCAGGGCCGACAGCAGTCGGACCCGACGCACCAGGTCGGGCGGCGCCGCGCGCTGGCGCATCATCGGCGGGCCGTCGTCGCGGCGTCCGTCCCGGCCGCGCCAGCCGTCGCGGCCCTGGAACCGCCCCCGGGCGCCGCCCTGGAATCGGCCGGGGCCGCGCTCCTTCCAACCGCTGCCACCGCCACTGCCATCGCCCCCCGTGCGGCGCCATCCGCCGGCCCCCGCGTCGCCCTGGCCCTCGCCGTCGCGCCCGCGCGCCCAGCCTTGCCCGCCGGCGGGCCGGCCGTCGGCCCAGCCCTCGCCCCAGTCGGGCTCGGGCGGCTGACGCGGGTCGCGCCCCTCGTGGGGCGCGCCGGCGTCGCGCCGCCCCGTCGCCTGCGACGACCGAGCGCCCTCGCCTTGCGCGATGAAGCGCTCCAGCTCCTGCGGCAGCACGGCGCCGGCATCGGCGACCCGGTGCACCAGCTGGATCCGCAGCGCCGCCGGGGGCAGCGCCTGCAGCAGCGGACGCGCGGAGGCCAGAAACCCCGCCCGCCCCTCGGGCGTGGCCATGTCGAACCGGCGCGACAGCTCACGCACCATGAACTCGGACAGCGGCTGCGCCTCGCCCAGCAGGCGGTCGAACCCGTCGGCGCCGTGGGCGCGCACGTAGCTGTCCGGATCGTGCTCGGGCGGCAGGAACAGGAACTCGATGCGCTTGGTGTCGGCCGCGTGCGGCAGGCTCGCCTCGAGTGCCCGCCAGGCCGCCTTGCGCCCGGCGTTGTCGCCGTCGAAGGAGAACACCACGCGATCGACCATGCGCAGCAGCTTGCGCACGTGGTCGGGCGTGGTCGACGTGCCGAGCGTGGCCACGGCGTTGCCGACGCCATGCTGCGCGAGCATCACCACGTCCATGTAGCCCTCCACCACGATCGCGCAGTTGCGCGCACGTAGTGCGTCGCGCGCCTCGAAGAGACCATACAGCTCACGTCCCTTCGAGAACACCGGCGTCTCCGGCGAGTTCATGTACTTCGGCTCGCCGCGGTCGAGCACCCGCCCGCCGAAGCCGATCACCTGTCCGCGCGGGTTTCGGATCGGGAACATGATCCGGTCACGGAACCGGTCATAGCGCCGGCGCTGGGCGGCCTGGGCGGCCTGGGCGGCCTGGGCGGACGGGGTGGCCTGGGCGGACGGGGCGGACGGGGCGGCCGGCTCGGACGACGCCAACGGGGCCGACGCGGGGCCGGTCGATGTCCGGGCGTCGGACTGGGGTTCGCTCTCGATGACCAGGCCGGCGGCCAGCAGCACCGGCGCGTCGTACTCGGCGAAGGCCGCCTGCAGGCCGCGCCAGCCTTCCGGCGCGTAACCGATCGCGAAGCGCGCGGCGGTCTCGCCGGTGAGGCCGCGGTTCTTCAGGTACGTGATGGCGCGCGGGGAATCCTTCAGCCGTTCCTTGTAGAAGCGGGCCGCACGCGCCAGCACGTCGAGCAGACCGGGATCCGCCCGCGGCGGCGCATCACCGCCACGCGGCTCGTCCGGCACCTGCAGCCCGACCGTCTGGGCGAGATCGCGGATGGCCTCGACGTACGACAGGCCGGAATGCTCCATCAGGAACCCGATGGCCGACCCATGCGCGCCGCAGCCGAAGCAGTGGTAGAACTGCTTGGTGGGACTGACGGTGAACGACGGGGATTTCTCGCCGTGAAACGGGCAGAGCCCGAGGAAGTTGGCACCGGCCTTCTTCAGGCGCACGTACTTCCCGACGACGTCGACGACGTCGACCCGCGCGAGCAACTCCTGGATGAACGCCTGCGGAATCACGGTGGCAGTGTATCCCGGAGGCGCTCCGTTCTCACGACGACGCGAGCCGCCCCTTCACCTGCGCCGAAACGGCCGTGAGGTCGGCCCGACCGGCCAGCTTGCCCTTCAGCAGCCCCATCACCTTGCCCATGTCGGACGGCCCCTTCGCTCCGACGGCGGCGATCGCCGCGTCGATCTCGGCCGCCACTTCGTCGGCGCCGGCCTGTTGCGGCAGATAGACGGACAGCACCTCGAGTTCGGCCCGCTCCTTCTGCACCAGGTCGGTGCGCCCCGCCTGCTCGAACTGCGCGATCGAATCCTTGCGCTGCTTGATCAGCCGATCGACGATGCCGACGATCTGGGCGTCGTCGGCGACGATGCGCTCATCGACCTCCTTCTGCTTGATGGCGGCGATCAGCAGGCGGATGGCCGACAGACGGTCGGTTTCCTTGGCTTTCATCGCGGACTTCATGTCGGCGACGATGCGCGCGTTCAGACTCATGGGGAACCTCCGGGAACAGGAACGAAAAAAGGCCCGCGGCAGCAACGCCTGCGGGCCCGGTGACCGTCGGGGCGCCTTGCGGCGCCGGCGATCAGTACAGCTTCTTCGGCAGCATCTGGCTGCGCAGTCGCTTGTAATGACGCTTGACGGCAGCCGCCTTCTTCCGCTTGCGCTCGGAAGTGGGTTTTTCATAGAACTCGCGTGCGCGCAGTTCCGTGATGAGACCGGTTTTCTCGATGGTCCGCTTGAAGCGGCGCAGCGCGACGTCGAACGGCTCGTTTTCCTTGACCCTGATGGTCGGCATGAACAATCACCCCCTTCCGTTCGGCTGACGTGCGGTCGGCTCCGAATCTCGCCCGATCCTGGACTGGACGAGCACGCGAAGCCCCGGTTGGATTTCAGCCGAGCCCGCGACTATATCAGATTCCTGGCGCTTCGGCATGTCGTTCGTCGGGACGCGGCCGCGGGTGGCCCGGATCTTGAATGCGTTGCGGGAGGGCGCTAAAAATGGCGTCAGGATCGTCGCGGCGCGGGTGGCTGCCACTCCGGCGTCGCGACGGTCGGTCATTAAGGAGCTGTGAACATGCCGATCCCGTCCAGTGCGCCGTCCGCATCCGGTCCGGCGCCGCTCGCCGCACGCATCGCCGTCGCGGGCTTCCGAAAGGTCTATTCCACGGGCAGCGTCGAGAACGCCCTCGATGAGCTGCCGCCGAGCGCCAGCGACGCGCTGCGCGCCACCTACGAGAAGATGCTGAAGACCGGCGGCGAACGCCTCAGCGTGAAGCCCGGCACGATGCCCGACTTCGACGCGCTCGAGCAGGAACTGCCCAATTTCGGTGAGGTGCTGGACGATCTGCGCAAGCAGATGGCGTTGTGCCTGGAGACGCAGGATCCGCTGGAGCTTGCGCCGATGCTGCTGCTGGGTGATCCGGGCATCGGCAAGACCCACTTCGCGCGGCGCCTGTCGGCACTGCTCGGCACCGGCTACGGCTTCGTGCCGATGAGCTCGCTGACCGCCGGCTGGATCCTGTCGGGCGCCTCGTCGCAGTGGAAGAACGCGCGCACGGGCAAGGTGTTCGACACGCTGGTGCACGGCGACTATGCGAACCCGGTGATGGTCGTCGACGAGATCGACAAGGCGTCGGGCGACACGCAGTACGACCCGCTCGGGGCGCTGTACGGGCTGCTGGAGCACGACACGGCCCGCGCGTTCGTCGACGAGTTCGCCGAAGTGCCGCTCGACTGCTCCGAGATGATCTGGATCGCCACGGCCAACGACGCCGCGCGGATCCCCGATCCCATCCTGAACCGCATGAACGTGTACGAGATCCCGGCGCCCGACCCGGCCGGCGCGCGCCGCATCGCGCAGAACCTCTACGCGGAGATCCGGGGCGCACACGCCTGGGGCACTGCGTTCCCGGAGCAGCTCACGGCGGCCGTGGCCGACCGGCTGGCCGGTGTGGCGCCGCGGGAGATGCGCCGCACGCTGATGCGTGCGTTCGGCAATGCGAAGCTGGCCGGCCGCGACGAGATCGACACCGCCGACCTCGCCGGCGACCGCTCGGTGCGACGCAGCCGGATCGGCTTCTGAGCCGTCGGGGCGGCTGCCCTCCCGGGCGGAGAGACCCGGGCGGAGGTGTCCGGGCCGGGATCCCCGCGCCGGGGTGCGCGGGCTGGTGCACACTCTCGGCCTTGCACTTGCACGGACCACGGGCGCGATGATCGTTCTGGGCATCGAAACCTCCTGCGACGAGACCGGCGTCGCGCTGTACTGCACCACGCGCGGCCTGCTCGCGCAGGCCCTGCACTCGCAGGTCGCCATGCACGAGCACTACGGCGGCGTCGTGCCCGAGCTGGCGTCGCGCGACCACGTGCGGCGCATCCTCCCGCTCACGCAGCAGGTGCTCGACGAGGCCGGCGCGAACCGCGCCGACATCGACGCGATCGCCTACACCGAGGGCCCGGGGCTGGCAGGCGCGCTGCTGGTCGGCACGTCGGTCGCCAACGCGCTGGCCATGGCGCTGAACGTGCCGGCGATCGGCATCCACCACCTGGAAGGCCACCTGCTGTCGCCGCTGCTGGCCGACGACCCGCCGCCGTTCCCCTTCGTGGCGCTGCTGGTCTCCGGCGGGCACACGCAGCTGATGCAGGTCGACGGGGTCGGCCGGTACCGGCTGCTCGGCGACACCCTGGACGACGCGGCCGGCGAAGCCTTCGACAAGAGCGCCAAGCTGCTCGGCCTGGGCTATCCCGGCGGACCGGCCATCGCGCGGCTGGCGCAGTCGGGCCGACCGGGTCGCGTCCGCCTGCCGCGCCCGATGCTGCACTCGAACGACCTCGACTTCAGCTTCAGCGGCCTGAAGACCGCGGTGCTGACCACCGTGAAGCGGGGCCTGGCCGACGAGGCGGCGCGCGCCGACCTGGCCTGCGAGCTGCAGGCGGCCATCGTCGACGTGCTGGTCGCCAAGTCGCTGGCCGCGCTCGAGGCCACCGGCCTGACGCGCCTGGTGATCGCCGGCGGCGTCAGCGCGAACCTTCGCCTGCGCGAGCAGCTCGCGCAGGCGCGCGCCGCCTCGGGCATCGACGTGTACTTCCCGGCGCCGGCCCTGTGCACCGACAACGGCGCGATGATCGCGTTCGCGGGGGCATTGCGACTCGCCGCCGCATCGGCGGCGCCGGCGGTACCGGACGCGTTCTCGGTGCGGCCCCGCTGGGCGCTGGACGCGCTGCCGGCCATCGACGGCTGAGGCGCGGGGTCCGCAGCATTGCGGCCGCTGCGGGAGAACCGCTGCGGGCGACCGCGGCGGGGGCATCGAAGCCGGGCGCAGCGCGCCGGCGGGTCTATGCGCGTTGCATCGCCGCCTGCGGCGGCCACAGCCACGCCGCGCCCCGCACGCCCGACGAGTCGCCGTGCCGATGGCGCAGCACCGCCGTGTCGACCGTGTCGGAGAACACGTGCGCGGGCAACCGCGCCGACAGGGCCGCATAGAGCTCGTCGACGTTGCTGAGCCCGCCGCCGAGCACGACCGCATGGGGGTCGAACACGTTGATCACCGCCCCCAGCGCACGCGCGAGCCGGTCGACGTAGCGCGTGAAGGCAGCCTGGGCGGCCGGATCCCCGGCGCGCATCGCGGCGACGACCGCCTCGGCGTGACCGTCGTCGCGCCCGGCGTCGCGGGCGAGCCCCGGGCCGCTGAGCCAGGTCTCGACGCAGCCGCGGCGCCCGCAGTAACAGGCCGGACCCGGACACTCGTCGTCGCGCGGGGCCGGCAGCGGGTTGTGTCCCCATTCGCCGGCGATCGCGTTGCACCCGCGCAGCACGCGACCGTCGACCACCAGGCCGCCGCCCACCCCGGTGCCGAGGATCACGCCGAACACCGTGGGCAGGCCCGCCGCCGCGCCGTCGACCGCTTCGGACACCGCAAAGCAGTTGGCATCGTTCTCGATGCGGACTTCACGCTGCAGCGCGGCCTCGAGGTCCGTCTTCAGCGGCTGCCCGATCAGCCAGGTGGAGTTGGCGTTCTTCACGCGCCCGCGCGCACCGATCGCGCCGGGGATGCCGACGCCGACCGTGCCGATGCGCATCGTCGCCCGTTCGGCGGCGTCGACCAGCCCGCGGATCGCGGCGATCGTGGCCGCGTAGTCGCCGCGGGGCGACGTGATGCGCTGCCGGTGCAGGAACCGCCCGTCGTCGTCGAGACAGGCGATCTCGGTCTTGGTGCCGCCCAGGTCGATGCCGATGCGCATGCCGGCGCCCGCCCGAGGCGCGGGTCAGCCCTTGCGGCTGCGCGACCCGATGCGGCTCTCCTTGCCGGCCATCAGGTTCGCGATGTTCTGACGGTGCCGCCAGATCAGCAGCGCGCTCATCACCAGGACGACGAGGCCGGTGCCGCCGGTGCCGAACAGGAACACCTGGTAGAACGGCGCGAAGACCGCCGCCACCAGCGCCGCCAGCGACGAGTACCGGAAGAAGAATGCGATGATCAGCCAGGTGAGCATCGTCGCCAGACCGAGCCACGGATGGATGGCCAGCAGCACCCCGGCCGCGGTGGCGACCCCTTTGCCGCCCTGGAAGCGGTGGAACACCGGAAAGAGATGGCCGACGAACGCGGCGAGCCCGGACAGCGCCACCGTGATCTCGCCGTAGCCGAAGCGCTGCGCGCACTGCTGCACCAGGAACACCGCCAGCCAGCCCTTGACCGCATCGCCGATCAGCGTGAGCAGGGCCGCGGTCTTGTTGCCCGAACGCAGCACGTTGGTGGCGCCGGGATTGCCCGACCCGTAGGTGTGCGGATCGGGCAGGCCCATGACCTTGCTGACCACCACTGCGAACGAGATCGAACCGAGCAGGTACGACAGCAGCACTGCCAGCAGGCTGGCGACGGATTCCATGGATGTCCTCGTGCGGAGTTCAGGCGTCGGAGTCGGTCCCGCCGGGCGCGGCCGGCATCGTCGCGGCCGGGCGGGACACGGGCGGGGCGTCCGGGTCGGACAGCGCGCAGTGTACCGGCCGCGCCTGCAGCACGGTCGTCAGCAGGGTCGGCGCGATGCCGACCAGGTAGCCGCGGCGCCCGCCGTTGATGTAGATGCGCTCGAGCGCCAGCACGCTCTCCTCGACGTAGACCGGCATCGCCTTGCGTGTGCCGAACGGCGAGGTCCCGCCCACCAGGTAGCCGGAGTGCCGCTGCGCGACGTCGGGCGCGCACGGCGCCACCGACTTGCAGCCGATCTGTCGCGCGAGGTTCTTGGTCGACACGGTGCAGTCGCCGTGCATCAGCACGATCAGCGGCCGCGCGCGCTCGTCCTGCATGACCAGCGTCTTGACGACGTGGTGTTCGTCGACGCCCAGCTGGCGGGCGGATTCGGCCGTGCCGCCGTGCTCGACGTAGTCGTACGGGTGCTCGCTGAACGCCGCCTTGTGCTTCTTCAGGAACTGGGTGGCCGGGGTTTCGGAGATGTGCTTCGCCATGCGGCGATTATCGCGCGAAGCCTGGCAGACCGAGCGCTCGGCGCATGGCGGATCGGTCGCACGAAGTGCGAGGCATCGGTCGCACGAAGCGCAGCGCCGCCGCGCGGCGGCGCCCCGCGCCGCGCGCGCGATCAGCCGGGGTAGAGCCCGCGCACCCGCGCATGCAGACGCGCCAGGCCCAGCAGCGTCTCGATGTCGGGCGTGGGCACGCCGCAGGCCGCGCCGATCTCGACGACCGACGCGACCAGCGCGTCGAGCTCGACCATGCGGCCGGCCTCGACGTCCTGCAGCATCGACGTGCGCAGTGCGCCGAGCGCGCGCGTGACCGCGTGCCGCGCCTCGGGGTCGACGTCGATGGGCAGGCCGATGCGTGCGCCGATCTGCGCCGCCTCGCGCATGCAGCGCGACAGGAAGCCCCGCACCAGGTCGTCGTCGAGGATGCGGTCGCCGGTGGCCCCGGTGATCGCCGACACCGGGTTCATCGTCATGTTGCCCCAGAGCTTGAACCAGATCTCGCTCTGGATGCGCGGCGCCTCTTCCACCTGGAAGCCGCCCCGGCGCAGCGCGTCGATGGCGGCCATGCTGCGCCCCGACTGCCCCCCGGAGGGCTCGCCGACGATGATCCGCTCGCCCATGCCGTGACGGATCACGCCGGGCTCGGGCGACGCGCTGGACAGGTGGGTGACCGAGCCGATCACGTGTTCGGGCGGGATGGCCGCGGCGATCGCGCCGCCCGGATCGACGGACTCGAGCCGCAGCCCGGGCGGGCGCTGCGCCAGCCCGTGGAAGAACCACCACTGCACGCCGTTCATCATCGACAGCACGGCCGTGCGCGGCCCGAGCAGCGGTCCGATGTCGTGCGCGACCTGGGCGAGCCCGGTGGTCTTGACGGTGAGCACGACGAGGTCCTGCTCGCCGAGGTCACCCGGGCGGTCGCTGGCCTCGATCTCGACGCGCGTGCGGCGGTCGTTGTCGCCGTCGCGCTCCAGCAGCAGCAGACCCTCACGGCGCACCGCGTCGAGCGTCACGCCGCGCGCCACCGCGCTGACGTGCTGGCCGCTGCGGGCCAGGCGCGCCGCGACCAGTCCGCCGATCGCGCCCAGCCCGTAGATGCAGATCTTCATGTCGGTCGGCTCCGCTTCAGTAGCGATACGAGGGGTCGATGCGGTCGACCTGCCGCACCAGGGCCTGGAACATGTCGCGGCCTGCACCGAAGCGCGGATCGAACTGCAGCGAATCGGCCGTGCACCGGCGCTGGATGTCCTCGGGCACCTCGATCACCGGCCCCATCGACGTGGACGCCAGCTGGATCTCGCATGCGCGGTTGAGCAGCCACAGCACCGCGAACGTGCGCTCCAGGCTGTCGCCCCAGGCGAGCAGCCCGTGGTTGCGCAGGATGACCGCCGGCCGGTCGCCGATGTTGCGCACCAGCCGGGGCCCTTCGTCGGCGTGCACGGTGATGCCCTCGAAGTCGTGGTACGCGACCTTGCCATGCAGCTGCGCGCTGTAGAAGTTGCTCATCGACAGCCCGGCCCGGCTGCACGCGACCGCCATGCCGGCCGTGGTGTGCGTGTGCATCACGCAGTGCGCACCGTCGATGCCGGCGTGGATGGCGCCGTGCACGGTGAAACCGGCCGGGTTCACCGGCCAGTCGGAGTGCCCCACCACCCGGCCCTGCAGGTCGATGCGCACCAGGTTCGAGGCGGTCACCTCGCTGTAGTGCAGCCCGAACGGATTGATCAGGAAGTGCCGGTCGGGTCCCGGGATACGCACCGTGATGTGGTTGTAGATGAGCTCGGTCCAGCCGATCATCGCGAAGATGCGGTAGCAGGCGGCGAGCTGCACGCGCAGCGCCCATTCGTCCGGGGTGACGCTGGCGCGCGGGGGCATCGGCAGGGCGTCGGTCATCGCGTTCACTCCACGGGGAATTCGCAGTTGATCTGGCCGGTGCCCGAGCTCGCGAAATACGGGGTGATCACGTCCACGCCGCGATCGTAGCGGTCCCAGCCGAGCATGCCGAGCAGCATCGCGGTGTCGTGCATGCCGCCCTCGCCCACGCAGCGCTCGGCATACCGCGGCAGCATGCGCGTGAACGTGGGCCAGTCGCCCGCGCGCCAGAGCTCGACCACGCGCAGGTCCACCTGCCGGTAGAACTCGTCGCTGATCTCGTGCATCGCAGACTCCGGGCTGCCGTTGTCGTTGAAGCGGTGCGACAGCGACCCGCTCGCGAACACCGCCACCGTGCCGTCGTGGCCGCGTTCGATGGCCGTGCGCAGCGCGGCACCGAACCGGCGGCTGTCGTCGAGCGCGTGCCAGTTGCACCAGGCGGCCACCGACACCACGCGGAAGTGGCCATCCGCGTTCATGTAGCGCATCGGCACCAGGGTGCCGTACTCGAGGCCCAGCGAGGTGTCGTGATGCGCGCGCGTGGCGACGCCGGCGTCGGTGGCGGCGCGCGCGATCGCCTGACCGAGCGCGGGGTTGCCGGGATACGCGTACGGCAGGTTCCTGATGAAGTGCGGCAACTCGTTGCTGGTGTACGTGCCGGCGAAGTGCGGCGCGCAGTTGACGTGGTAGCCCGCGTTCACCAGCCAGTGCACGTCGAGGACCACGATGGTGTCGACGCCGCGTGCGCGGCAGCGGCGGCCGAGCTCGCGATGCCCGGCGATCGCCGCATCGCGGCAGCCGAAGTGAGGCCCCGGCTGCTCGGACAGGTACATCGACGGAACGTGGGTGATCTTGGCCGCGAGTGCGAGCGTGCCCATGTCAGACCCCCAGCCGCTGGATGCCGTGCGTGCCGAGCGCAAGCGCCACGTTCTTGGTCTCCATGTAGAAGTCGAAGCTGTAGTCGCCGCCGTCGCGCCCGATGCCGCTGGCCTTCATGCCCCCGAACGGCGTGGGCAGGTGGCGCACGTTCTCGGAGTTCACCCAGATCATGCCCGCGTCCAGCGCCAGCGACACGCGATTGGCGCGCCCGACGTCACCGGTCCACAGGTAGCCCGCCAGCCCGTAGGCCACGCCGTTGGCCAGCTCGATCGCCTCGGCCTCGTCGGCGAACGGGACCACCGTGAGCACCGGGCCGAAGATCTCCTCCTGTGCGATGCGCATCGCGCCGCGCGCCTGCGTGTACAGCGTGGGCTCGACGTAGTTGCCCTGCGGCGAGATGCCGGGCGCCGTGCTGCGCCCGCCGCCGACCGCGATCGTCGCGCCCTCGTCACGCGCGATCCGTGCGTAGGACAGCACCTTGTCGCAGTGCCGCGGATGGATCAGGGGACCGACCTCGGTGGCCGGGTCCAGCGGGTGACCGACCTTCAGGCGCCGCACGCGATCGGCGAGCCGCGCGACGAAGCGGTCGTGGATCGACGCCTGCACGAGCAGCCGCGACGAGGACGTGCAGCGCTCGCCGTTCAGGCTGTAGATCATGAACACGACGGCGTCGAGCGCGCGGTCGAGGTCCGCGTCGTCGAACACGATCACCGGATTCTTGCCGCCCAGCTCGAGGTGCACCCGCTTGAGCGTGGGTGCGCCCTGCGCCATCACGAGCCCGCCGGTGCGCGACTCGCCGATGAAGGCGGTCGCGCGGATCGCCGGATGCTCGGTGAGCGCCTTGCCCGCGGTGTCGCCGATGCCGTTGACCAGGTTGACCACGCCGTCGGGCACCCCGGCCTCGCGCATGATCCCGGCCAGCAGCCAGGCACTGAGCGGGCTCCATTCGGCCGGCTTGTGCACGACCGTGCAGCCGGCCGCCAGCGCCGGTGCGATCTTCCACGTCGACAGCATGAACGGCGTGTTCCAGGGCGTGACGACCGCCACCGGACCGATCGGCTGACGCACCGTGTAGTTCAGGTGCGTGTCGGTGGGCAGAGAGAGGCCGTTGGCGGCGTCGGGCGCACGGTCTGCGAAGAAGCGGAAGTTCTCCGCGCCGCGCAGCGCGGCCTTGCTCATGAAGCGCCACGCCTGGCCGGTGTCCATGCATTCGACCAGGGCGATCTCGTCGGCGCGCGCCTCGATCAGGTCGGCGACACGATGCAGCAGCCGGCGCCGCTCGGCGCCCGGCACCAGGCGCCAGGTCCGGAACGCCCGCCGGGCCGCTTCCGCGGCCTGGGCCACCTCGTCCGGCGTGGCGTCGCGGACCATGCCGAGCAGGCTGCCGTCGACGGGCGAGCGGTTCTCGAACAGCGCTCCGGCCCCCGGCAGCACGCGCCCGTCGACGAGATGCCCCAGCGGTCCGGCCGCAAAAGGCGCCAGGGCCGTGCGTGCACGCGCGATGCGCGCCTCGAGTTCACCCGTCGAGGGCGACGTGCCGTGGGTCATGGATGTTCCTTTCCCGCCTGGCGGGCCGCGACGTAGTCGTGCAGGTTGTTGTGCTTGAAGCTGAGCTGCGGGTCGAGCTCGCGGACCTCCAGCGACAGGCCCAGCGGAGTGGTCGCGAACAGCGGCGTCAGGTGCGCGACCAGCGCGTCGAACACCTGCTGCGCCGCGCGCCGCCGGGTGTCGACGTCGCGCCCCGCACCGATCATCATCGACACATGCACGAAACCGTTGTCCGGATGCCCGTCGGCGATCCGGTAGTGCGTGCGCTCGGCGGCGCGCGTTCGGGTGCCGCCCAGCGGAAACACGCCGGTCGCCAGCGCCGTGGTGTGCAGCGATTCGAGCAGCGCGGACAGGCCGATGCAATCACGCAGGTTGGCGGAATACTCGACGACGATGTGGGGCATCGGCAGCTCCGGCGGCTTTTGGTTAACATGTTAACTATCAGGTGCCGCGCGGGCAAGCCCTGCACGGCGACGCACAGCACAGCACAGCACAGCACCGCACAGCACAGCACCGCACAGCACCGCGACGTACCGCGACGTACCGCATCGGATCGGATCGGATCGGATCGGATCGGATCGCATCGCATCACAAGGAGACTCCGGCATGAGACTCGTCAGCTTCGTGCGCAACGGCCGTCCGTCGTACGGCGCCGTCCTGGTCCGCACCGATCCGGGCGGCACGCCCGCGCCCGCACCCACCCTGCCGGTCGTCGACCTGGGCGCGCGCCTGCTCGCCTATCCCGACCTGCGCGCGCTGCTGGCGGCCGACGCGCTCGACGCGGCCCGCGCGCTGTCGGTGCGCGCGAACGTCGACTGCACGCTCGGGGACGTGACGCTGCAGCGCCCGATCCCCTGGCCCGAGAAGATCGTGTGCGTGGGCGTGAACTACGCCGAGCGCAACGAGGAGTATCGCGACGGTGCCGAGGCGCCGAAGTACCCGAGCCTGTTCGTGCGCATGCCCGATTCGCTGGTCGCGCACGGCGCGCCGGTGCTGCGCCCGCCCGAATCCGGACAGCTCGACTACGAAGGCGAGATCGTGATCGTCGTGGGCCGCGCAGGCCGCCGCATTCCCGCGGCGCAGGCGCGCGCGCACGTCGCCGGCCTCACGCTGATGAACGAGGGCACGGTGCGCGACTGGCTGCGCCACGGCAAGTTCAACGTCACCCAGGGCAAGAACTTCGTCGCCAGCGGCGCCGTCGGCCCCTGGATCGTCACCACCGACGCGTGCCCGGACTTCACCGACATCACGCTGCGCACGCGCGTCAACGGCGAACTCCGGCAGGACGACAACACCCGCCGCATGATGTTCCCGTTCGATCGGCTGATCGAATACGTCTCGACCTTCATGCTGCTGAAGCCGGGCGACCTGATCGCCACCGGCACGCCGACCGGCGCGGGCGCACGCTTCGATCCGCCGAAGTGGCTGGTGCCGGGCGACACGGTGGAGGTGGAGGCGACCGGCATCGGCGTGCTGCGCAATCCGGTCGCCGACGAGCCCGCCGCCTAGACGCACGCCCGCGGCGCGCGCACGGACCGTTGCGCGCCCGGAGAATGGCGCGCAACGCGCGAATCGTCACGGACGCGCCCGGTCGGCCGCCCTACAATCCGCGCGCCGCGTGTGCGGCGCCGGGAAAGGACATGGGCGACATCCGGGTGCTTGCGCTGTATCCCGGCTTCCATCCGGAAGCCAACGAGATGGCCATGGTCTGGCAGCAGGCGTGCGCGCTGGGCGGGCTGCGCGTGCTCGCGCTTGCGCCGGCGCTCGACCTGTTCAAAGGCGCCCGGTCGGCGCAGCAGCGCCTCGACGCGGGCGCGCTCTCGGTCCGCTGGCTCGACGACCAGCAGCACCCGCTGCGCGTCACCGAGGATGTCCTGGCGCAGGCCCGGCAGTTCGCGCCCGACATCGTCTTCGTCGCCACCCGCGGCAATCTGCCCGCGGGGCGGGCACTGGCGCAGGCGCTCGACGCGACGCTGGTCGTGCACACGGAGTTCTTCTTCACCGACGCGATGCTGGTCAACCGGCGCGAGTACCTCGGCGTGCCGGCGCTGATCCCGCTGGCGGCGGCACGCGCGCGTCGCGCACTGCGCAACGGCCCGGCAGTGGTGTACGTGTCCGATCCGCCCGAGCGCGCGCGCTTCGGCGGCGAACGCACGCTGCAGTACCTGCCCTGGCCTCACCCCGCGCCGCCCGCCGGATCGGAGGCGGTCGCGCAGGACGCGCGCGACGTCGACCGGTTCGTCTACATCGGCTCGCTGTCGCGGATGAAGGGCGCCCGGCGACTCGGCACGTACCTCTGCCATGCGGCGCAGACGATGCCCGACCTCAAGATGCTGCTGATCGGCCCGCCGATGGATCCGGAAGGTCGGGCGGTGCTGACGATGCTGCAGCAGCGCCTGGGCGCGCGGCTGGACTACCGCACGCACGTGCCCCGCGAGGAGGCGATGAGACTCATCGCGCGCACGTTCATGGTGTTCTCCCCCGGCGACTTCATGGGCTGGGGCCAGATCGGCGATGCCTGGTGGCGCGGGACACCGGTCGTCGCATGCCGCCCCCACTACGACCTCGTGCACGACAGCAACTGCCTCGTCGTGGCGTCGGCCGCCGACTTCGCGCAGACGGTGTCGCGCCTGCGCGCCGACGTCACCCTGCGCGCGCGCCTCGCGCAGGGCGGCCTGGAGACGGTGGCACGGCATGCGGTGCCCGCCGTGGCGCACGGGCTGCACGCGTCGCTGACGGCACTGATGCGCCCGCCAGGGTGATCACGCCCCGTCCGGCGGCGGCGCGAGGCGCGACCCGTCCCAGCCGAGCAGTTCGGCGAGCCGGCGCGTCACCCACCAGGCTTCGCCGGGCGTGACGCCGGCCGCGCCGCCGCACAGCCCCGCCTGGATGCGCTCGAGCACGTCGTCCTCGGAGATGCCGAGGTCGAACAGCACGGCCTTGGCCTGATCCTCGAGCATGTGGGCCAGGTCTTCGCAAAACTCGTAGCGCTCGGCGATCTCCTGGCGCGCGGCGGTCGGACGCACCCGACCGCGCGGCACGTACAGCACCGTGAACGACTCCGGGATCAGGATCTGGCTGTCGTCCGACACGACTCAGCCGCCCCCGATGCGCGGAATCAGCACCACCTCGCTGTCGGGTCCGATCGGCTCGGCGAGCGCATCCTGGTGGATCTCGCCGTCGATCGCGATCGCCATGCGCTGCTGCACGTGGGCCCCCAGCCCGGGAAAACGCCGCTCGAGTTCGGCGATCAGTCCGCCGACGGTGCGCGCCTGCACGTCGATGACGTCGGCCGTGCCGGTGAAGGCACGGACCTCGTCGACCGCGGACAGCAGACGCGCCACCGTCGTCAGCCCTCGCCGTCGAGCGCGGCGAGCAGCCGCGGCGGCGAGATCGGCAGCGCGCGCATGCGCACGCCGGTGGCACGCTGCACGGCGTTGGCCACTGCCGCCAGCGGCGGCACGATCGGCACTTCACCCACGCCCTTCGCGCCATACGGATGACGCGGGTTGGGCGCGGACTCGATCAGGATGGTGTCGATCATCGGCAGGTCGGAGGCCACCGGCATCCGGTAGTCGAGGAAGCCGGGGTTCTGCAGCACGCCCTTGGCGTCGTACACGTACTCCTCGTTCAGCGCCCAGCCGATGCCCTGCGCGACACCGCCCTGCAGCTGTCCTTCGACGTACGCGGGATGGATCGCGCGCCCGACGTCCTGCGCCGCGGTGTAGCGCAGCACGGTCGTGCGGCCGGTCTCGGGGTCGACCTCGACGTCGCACACGTGCACACCGAAGCCGGGACCCGCCCCCTGGGCGTTGAGCGACACCTCGGCGGAGATCGGCCCGCCGGTGCGCGCGCTGCGCGACGCGAGGTCGCGCAGCGACAGCGGTGCAACCTCCTTGGAGGCATCGGTGCAGTACGCGGCACCGTCGCGCCATTCGACCTGGTCGGCCTCGCACTCCCAGGTGAGCGCCGCACGCCGCTTCAGGTCCTGCACGACGCGTTGCGCGGCCTGCACGACGGCCATGCCGGTGGCGAAGGTGACGCGGCTGCCGCCGGTGAGTGCCGAAAACCCGATCGCCGTGGTATCGGCGATCGTCGCGCGGACGCGCTCGATCGGCAGGCCCAGCGTCTCGGCCGCCATCATCGCCATCGAAGCCCGCGACCCGCCGATGTCGGGGTTGCTGGTGATGACGGTCGCGCCACCGTCCTCGTCGACGTGCACGGCGGCCGACGACTCGCCGCCGATGTTGAACCAGAATCCGGCGGCCACGCCGCGGCCCTGGTTGGGGCCGAGCGGCGCGCGATACTGCGGGTGCGCCTGGATCGCCTGCAGGGTCTCGACGAAGGCGATCTCGCGGAAGCTGGCGCCGTAGACGGCCTTCATGCCGGGCTTGACGGCATTGCGGATGCGCAGGTCGATCGGATCCATGCCCAGGATCACGGCGAGTTCGTCGATCGCGCTCTCGACACCGAACGCTGCGATCGGCGCGCCTGGGGCCCGGTAGGCCGCCACCTTCGGACGGTTGCAGACCACGTCGTAGCCGGTGACGACCGCGTGCTCGATCGCATAGCAGGCCAGTGCCGCCATCGAGCCCGCGCCGACGGGCGAACCCGGGAAGGCACCGGCCTGGAACTTCAGCGTGACCTCGGCCGCGACGATCGTGCCGTCCTTCATCGCACCGAGCCGGACCTCGACGACACCGCCCGAGGTGGGGCCGCTGGCGAGGAACACCTCCTCGCGCGACATCACCATGCGCACCGGCCGGCCGCACTGCCGGGACAGCGCCAGTGCCACCGGCTCGAGGTAGACGGTGGTCTTGCCGCCGAAGCCGCCGCCGATCTCGGCGGGATACACGCGGATGTCGCGCAGCTCCAGGCCCAGCACCTTCGCGCACATCGCGCGCACCGCGAAGTGCCCCTGGCTCGAACACCAGATCTGGTGCTGACCGTCGGCGCCCGCCCAGGCGACGCACGCATGCGGCTCGATGTAGCCCTGGTGCACCGGCACCGTCACGTAGCGCCCCTCGTGCACCACCTCCGCCGCGGCGAAGCCCTTGGCCACGTCGCCGCGCGCGACCACGGTCTTCTGCGCGATGTTGGACGGCGTGGTGGGCCTGGGCGTGACGCCGGCGGTGAACAGGCGCTCGTTGAGCAGCGGCGCGTCGGGGGCCATCGCGGCCTCGACGTCGATCACGTGCGGCAGTACCTCGTACTCGACCGTGATCAGGTCGAGCGCACGCTCGGCGATCTCGGACGACACGGCCGCCACCGCGGCGACCGCGTGGCCCGCGTACAGCACCTTGCCGCGCGCCAGGCAGTTGTCGGCGACATCGACCAGCGTGGCCGAGCCTTCGCCCTGCTCGAGCGCTTCCGAACCGACGCGCGGGAAGTCGTCGGACGTGACGACGGCCTTCACCCCCGGCAGGGCCCGCGCCGCGCTCGTGTCGATGCGCAGGATGCGCGCGTGCGCGTGCGGGCTGCGCTTGACCCGGCCGATCAGCATGCCGGGCAGATGCACGTCGGCACCGAAGACGGCGCGACCGGTGACCTTGTCGGCACCGTCCGGCCGGATCGGACGCTGACCGACGACCTTCAGCCCGGTCGCGTTGGCGGCATGCGTGGCGTCGTTCATCGGGCACCTCCTGCGGCGCGCATCTGGGCGGCGGCATCCATCACCGCGCGCACGATCTTGTCGTAGCCGGTGCAGCGGCACAGGTTGCCCGCCAGCCAGTACCGGACCTCGGATTCGGTGGGGTCCGGGTTGCGGTCGAGCAGCGCCTTCGCCGCCACCAGGAACCCCGGCGTGCAGAAGCCGCACTGCAGCGCAGCCTGCTCGAGGAACTGCTGCTGCAGCGGGTGCATCACGCCGTTCTTCGCCAGCCCCTCGATCGTCTCGACGGTGCGGCCGTCGGCCTCCGGCGCCAGCATCAGGCAGGAACACACCAGACGCCCGTCGACGATGACGGAGCAGGCACCGCAGTCGCCGGTGCCGCACCCTTCCTTGGTGCCGGTGAGCTGCAGTTCGTCGCGCAGCGCGTCGAGCAGACTCTGACGCGTGCCGCCGAGGAACTCGACGGGTTCGCCGTTGACCACGGCCTCGATCCGTACCCTGCTCATGCCTGACCTCCCTGCGTCGCGCGTTGATGGGCGATGCGGGCCGCGCGGCCCGCGAGCACGCCCGCCACCTGGGTGCGGTAGGCGATCGTGCCGCGCTTGTCGTCGATGGGCCGGCAGGCGGCGCGCACGGCCGCCTGCATGCGCTCGATGGCCGCCGCGTCGAGGGTGGACCCGACCAGGGCGGCCCCCGCCGCGTCGACCCGCAGCGCGGTGGGCGCGACCGCGCCGAGCGCCACGCGTGCCGCCGTCACGACGCCGGCCGCGTCGACCGTGAGGTTGACGGCCGCGCCGACCACCGCGATGTCCATCTCGGTGCGCGGGATCAGGCGCAGGTAGGCGTCGCCCGAGCGCGCGGGCCGCGCCGGCAGGCGGATCGCCACCAGGATCTCGGCCGGCGCCAGCGTCGTGCGGCCGGGCCCGGCGGGCACGGCTTCGATCGGGCATTCACGCCGACCCGCGGGCCCGTCGATCAGGGCGACGGCCCCCGCGGCAATCAATGCCGGCACACTGTCGGCGGCCGGAGAACCGTTGCAGAGGTTGCCGCCGAGGCTCGCGCGGCCCTGCACCTGCTTGGAACCGATCAGCGTGGCCGCCTCGATCACCCCGGGCCAGGCGCGCGCGAGCGCGGCGTGCTCGCCGAGCACCGCACACGGCGTGGCCGCGCCGATGACGAAGGCGCCGTCCTCGCTGCGGACCCCGGCAAGCTCCGGAATGCGCCTGAGATTGACGATCAGGTCGGGACGCACACGGCCCGACCGCAACTGCACCAGCACGTCGGTGCCCCCGGCGAGCAGCCGGGTGCTGCCCCGCGCGGCGGCGAGCGCCGCCACCGCGGCGCCGACCGTGGCGGGCTCGACATAGTCCTGTTCGCTCACGCCTGTCCCCTCCTCGTCCTTGTCGTTTCCGGCAAGGTATCACGGGGACCTCGGCGGCGCCGCACCGCGCGGGACCTCAGTTCAGCGGCACGGCCCCCACCAGCGGACGCTTCTCCAGCGTCCACTGGTGCAGCGATCCGTCGTACTGCTTGACGTTCGGATTGCCGAGCACCTCGGACAGGATGAACCACGGCAGCCCCGACTGCGCACCGCTGTTGCAGTACACGACCGCAGGCGCCGCCGGGTCGATCCCCTGGGCCTGCAGCACCGCGCGATAGGTGTTGGGCGCGAGCAGCCGCAGCGCGCCCCCCGACGACCGGTACGTGGTGTCGGGCGACAGCGACTTGGCGCCCTCGAGGTGGCCATAGCCGTACACGTAGTCGCGCTTGACCAGTCCGTGGTACTGCGGCGCCTCGCGTGCGTCGACGAGCTGCGCATCGCGCTTCGCAATGATCTTCGCGACTTCGGCGGAATCGGCGAAGTAGCGGTCGGTGCGGTCGGCGACCGACTTCCAGGTGCCGGTCCGGACCGCGGGTGCGTCGGTCACCACCGGACGCCCTTCCAGCAGCCAGGCCGCGATGCCGCCGTCGAGCACCGCGATCCGGTCCTCGCCGTACACCTTGAACTGCCAGTACAGGCGCATCGCGTCGTTCAGGTCGGCGGGCTCGAGACCGATCGGCACGATCACGATCGGCCGGTCGGCGTCGATGCCGGCGGCCTGCACGAACTTCTCGAAGTCGGCACGCTCGGGGATCATGTACTTGACCGTCAGGTCACCGAACTTGCGGTCGACCCGCACCTTCTTCGATTCGACCAGACGCGAGCCGGCGATGTGGCCGCCGACCTCGTCGATCGTCCTGCGCCCGGTGCGCGCGTCCGTCTCGAACGACGGCGCCGTGGTGAACGACTTCGCGCTGGCGCGCACCTCGACCACCTGCACGCCCGCGCCGTTCTCGGCCAGCCAGGCGGTCGTGACCAGGGGTCCGGGCAACCCGCTCGCCATCGCGGCGAGGGTCACCCCCAGGGAAAGGGACACGGCGACGAGGCCGCGCAACAGGGTCTTCATCTCGATGCTCCTGCAAGTGAGGATGTGAGGGGATGCGATCAGAGCCGGCCCGTGCCATGCAGCCGCTGCAGGTCAGCGGGCAGGTCGACCGCACATTCGGTGACGACGTCGAGCGTCCGGTCCTCGAAGACCGCCGCCCGGTCGGTGCGCGCCGCGCGGCGCGCGATGACCGCGTCACGCCGGCGGATCAGGGTCGCCAGGGGTCGGGCGTACAGCCGCAGCATCGCGTCGAGCCAGTCGGCCACCGGGGCGAGCCGGCCCCTGGCGCGCGGCCGCAGCCCGGGCAGCATCGCGATCAGAGACGCGGCATCGGCCCAGGCTTCGCCGGTGACCCACCGGTTCGTGGTGAACCAGCGGATCGGACGCCCGTGCGCGTCGAGCGACAGCGCCGCGACGTGCACGAAGCCGGACGGGAGCGTGCCGGTGTCGTCCGGCGCGGGCATCGCGGACGGCGTGTCCGGCCGGGGCGCGAAGACGTGGAAGTGCCCGTGCTCGTCGGCGGGCCGACGGCGCGACCCGTGCGCGTGGTAGTAGAACTGCGTGCCTGACGCCGGGTCGCGCGCATCGTTGGCAGGGTAGTGCCGCAGTTCGACGCAGGCGCGTGCGCCGCCCAGTGCCGCCTGCGCCATGCCGATGCCGCGCTGCGCATAGCGCAGCGGGATCGCCACGGCGGCTTCGGCGGCGTCACGCATGGGATCAGCCCTTCCGGGGCGCGCAGGGATTGCCCGGCGCGCACGGATTGTCGGAGCCGCCCTTCTTCTTTTTCTTCTTCGCGGGGCCGCAGGGATTGGCCGGCCCGCAGGGATTCTCGGCCTTGGCGGGCGCCGCGCCCTTGGCATCGGCGGGCGCGGTCTTCGGCGCCGCCGGCGGATCGGCGGCGCGCACGGCGGCCGCGGGCGCCACCAGCGCCATCGCCACCATCAGCGCGGGCAGGGAATCGGCCAGCCGGCCGCGACGGGTCTTGCGTTGGGTCATCATCACTCCTGGAAAGTCAATGGGCGTTGGCGCCCGGGGCGTCGTTCGGGAACGCGGTGCGGGTCGTGGCGGCGTCGGCGCCCGCCACGGCTTCGTCGGCGGACACCGGGCCGCGGCTGGCGCGCTCGAGACGCCCGCCGAGCACGAAGACACCGACGAGCGCGGCAGCCATGACCGCCAGCACCAGACCGTCGGACACGCCCCAGGCTTCGGAGAACGTATCGCCGGCGTCGACCTCCCACGCGCCCATCACGGCCTCGATCGCGGGGCCGTACAGCCCGGCGAACACGACCGTGCCCAGCACCAGGCCGACCAGGAACACGGCCGCGTCGAGACGCCCCGAGAACAGGCCGACCACCGAGGTGCCGGGACAGTAGCCGCCGACCGCGAAGCCGATGCCGACCAGCACGCCGCCGATCGCCGCGGCGGCCAGGAACGAGGTCGGCACGTAGACGGCCCCCTCGGCCACGACCCCCGCGAGCCGCAGGGCCCAGAGCCCGGCGGCCGCCACCACGATGGCGGTGAACATCACCTTGAGCACCGACCAGTCGGTGAGGCGGAACTGGCCGGTGAGCTTGCACGGACTGCCGAAGCCGGCACGCTCCAGCACGAAGCCGAACAGCGCACCGCACACGAGTCCGGACCAGAGACCTGCATCGTCGAGCGGAAACATCGTCAGATCCCCCTGAACAGGCGGCTGGCCACCAGGCCCGCCACGAAGAACGTCCCCAGGAACACGAACGCCGCGATCGCAAGCGTCGCCGCGCCCGACAGGCCGAGCCCGCTCGTGCAGCCGGCCGCGACCCGCGCACCGAAGCCCGCGAGCAGACCGCCGGCCAGCGCCGCCACCAGGCGCCGGGGCGTGCCCACGCTGCGCGCACCGTCGAGCTGAACCCGGAAGCGCCCCGCGAGGAATGCCGACACCAGCGCCCCGATCGCGACGCCGACGACCTGCCAGCTGATCCACGACTTCAGCGGGTTGCCGCCATCGACCATCGGACCGAGGTAGGCGTTCGCCGACGTGGCCGCCGGCGCGATCGCTTCACCGAGCCAGGCCGTGAACCGTGTGGACGCGCCGGTGGCGCC
>JAKOZZ010000164.1 GCA_029779755.1 Pseudomonadota bacterium | reverse complement strand
GCGGCCCTGGGCGCCGACGCGGTCTTCTGCCTGTTCGACGACGACATCCTGTACCCGCCCGACTACGTCGCGACGATCACCCGCGCGCTGGCGTCGCTGGACGGTGCGGCCCTGGTCGGCTATCACGCGACCGTGTTCGTGCCGCCGCACCGCAGTTACGTCCGCGACCGCCGCACCCTGCATTTCGCGCAGGCGCTGGCGCGCCGCACCGTCGTCCACGAGCTGGGATCCGGCACGCTGGCGTTCGTGTCGACGCGCTTCCGCCCCGACCCGGCGCGCCGCGCGCATGCCGACATGAACGACCTGTACGTCGCCGCCGAGGCGCTCGACGCCGACCTGCCGCTCGTGGCGCTGGAGCGCGCCGCAGACTGGCTGGTGCCGATCGCCGAGCACCAGGACGACAGCCTGTGGCGCGCGACCGTCCGCGACGAGCGCCGTCAGACCGAGCTGATGCGGTACGTGATCGCGCGCCACGTGCTGCCCGTGCGCACGGACTGGTGGACGGGGCGCTGACGCGCGGCGCGGGGTGCCGGACCCCAGCGCGCGCGCCCGGATCGCGGCCTGCGACCGCTCTGCCCGGACCTCAGGCCCCGAACGGCGCGCCCGGGCCCGCGCCCGGGAACGACCAGACCGCCTCGTGCGGCCCGGCGGGCGCGTCGGCCGCCGGTGAGAAGCGCCGCGCATCGGGCGCGCCGTCGTGCTGGGACGCATAGAGGGCGATCATCGTCATCTTGTCCGCCAGCGCCGCCGCGTCCAGCGCGAACGCATGGCGCTGCAGCGGCGCATGCCCGAGCGCGATCGACGCACGGGCCAGTCCGGTGCGCCGGGCCACCGCGTCGCTGGCGTAGTGCAGGTCCTCGTAGAAGTGCACGCGCGCCCGCCCGGACAGCACCGGCAGGGCCTGCGCGACCACGATCATCGACGCGACGTGGTCGGCGTGTCCGCCGATGCCCATCGGACAGAACAGGTCCACGGGCTGCGGTGCGTGACGCCGCACGAACGCTTCGATCGCGCCGAGCAGCGGCGCGCGGAACCGTGCGGCCTGCGCCTTCAGGTCGCTCAGGTCGAAGGGGCGGGCGCCACGCACCGGCGGCGCCTCGAACGGCAGGTCGTGCCGCGTCAGGCCGCAGCGCTGCGCGAATGCGGCGTCCTCGGCCGTGCGCAGCGCGGTGACGTAGTCGACGCGCCGCGCATGGTCTTCGGCGGCCCCGGCGGGCGCCTCGCCCGCGGTCGCCGCCCGCGTCGCGGCCACCGCGTCGCGTGCCGCCACGGCGTCGCGTGCCGCCACGTACAGGCTGCGCGGGCACAGATTGAGCAGCAGGCCTCCCGCGCGGGTGCGCACCGTTGCCGCCAGCGAGAAGCAGACGTCGTCGTGGTGCGGCGACAGATAGAGGTCGGTGGCGGCGATGGGCGACGTCTCTCGGCGGACGGGGCGGAGCGGCTGCGGAACGGTCTCGGATCGGCTGCCGGCCCGCGTCAGAGGTCCAGGAACACCGTCTCGCGTGCGCCCTGCATGTGGATGTCGAACCGGTAGACGACGCCGCCGGGCAGGTCGAGGCGTCGGGCCACCAGCGTGTCGCGCCGCGCCGCAGGCACCGCCTGCAGCAGCGGGTCGCGGGCATTGGCCTGCGCCTCGTCCGGGAAGTACAGGCGGGTGAACGCGTGCGACAGCAGCCCGCGCATCGTGACGATCACGTCGACGTGCGGCGCCTCCCCGTCGGCGGCTCCCGGCTTGACCGTGTCGAAGACGAACTCCCGGTGCGCGCTGGCGCCGGTGCCGCAGCGTCCGAATCCGGCGAAGCCGTCGGCCTCGGCCTGGGCCGCGCTGGTCACGTAGCGGCCCGCGGCGTCGGCGTGCAGGATCTCGACGAGCGCGTCGTCGATCGGCGTGCCCTCGCCGTCGAGCACCTGGCCGATGATGCGGATGTGCGCGCCGTGCGCATGCGGGCGGGCCAGCACCGGGCCGAACACGCTGCCGTACGCGTATCCGTACTGCTCGGGCGTGAGGCCGTAGGCGAAGTAGGGGCCGACGGTCTGCGAAGGAGTCTGTCCGTGCGCCATCGCTCAGGCCTCCATCGGGGTGGACCGTGCGCCGCGCAGCACGATGTCGAACACGTAGCCGAGCGCGAAGCCGGCCTCGGTCACGTCGAGATCCAGGCGCGAGACCAGCCGGTCGCGCGCGCCGGCCGGCGTGCCCTGGAAGATGGGGTCCAGCGCCAGCAGCGGGTCGCCGGGGAAGTACATCTGCGTGACCAGGCGGCTGGCGAACCACTGCCCGAACAGCGAGAAGTGGATGTGATTGGGGCGCCAGGCGTTGGGATGGTTGCCCCAGGGATAGGCGCCGGGCTTCACCGTGAGGAAGCGGTAGCGTCCGTCGGCGTCGGTCAGGCAGCGTCCGGCACCGAGGAAATTGGGGTCGATCGGCGCGTCGTGCTGGTCGACCTTGTGGATGTAGCGCCCCGCCGCGTTCGCCTGCCAGATCTCGACCAGCGTGTGCGGCACGGGCCGGCCGCCCTCGTCGAGCACCCGGCCGGTGACGATGATCCGTTCGCCCAGCGGTGCGCCGTTGCGCACCGCGTTGCGCGTCAGGTCATGGTCGATCGGCGCGATGCGGTCGTGTCCGTAGACCGGTGCGCCGCGCACGGCCAGGGCCGCGGGCACCGGCACGAGCGGTTTGGTCGGCCCGCGCAGCACCGTCGAGCGGTACGGCGGATGCACGTAGGGCGAATGGCTGGACCAGTCGCGCGGGTCGAGGCGGGTCGGTGGGCTCATCACGGACATCCCTTCGCGGGTCGGGGATCCGTACTGTAGCGCCCGCCGTGGCGTTCGTGCGCGGCGGGCGCCCCCAGCACGTGGTGCCGCGCGGCCACACGGCAACTGACGCGTGCCGCGCGCCGCGCCTGCCCGCCGCGATCAGCCCTTGCGCTCGCTGGCTTCGCGCGCCTTGATGCCCTTGTCCCACTTCTCGAGCCACCACGCGTACTGGTGCGGCCAGCGCGTGAAGTCCGGGTCGATGCCGAACGCCTGCGACGCATGCAGGCCCCAGAACGGGTCGTACAGGTACTGCCGGCCG
This sequence comes from Pseudomonadota bacterium, assembly GCA_029779755.1. GTDB lineage: Bacteria > Pseudomonadota > Gammaproteobacteria > Burkholderiales > Burkholderiaceae_E > Quisquiliibacterium. The sequence goes on along the minus strand of JAKOZZ010000164.1, from coordinate 4,592 downwards.
ATGCCGATGAGGTCGGCCGCGCCCTCCTGCAGCAGCTGCTCGGCGTGATGCGGATCGCGGATCAGGCCGACGCCTTCCGACATCACCTTCGCTTCCTTGCGCACACGGGTCGCATAGCCGACCTGGTAGCCGGGCGCGCGCTGCAGGTTGGAGTTGGTGGCGCCCTTGGGGGTGTTGCCGCCCGACGAGCAATCGACCACGTCGACGCCGCGCTGCCCCAGTTCCCGGGCGAACACGACGCTGTCGTCCATCGTCCAGCCGCCGTCGATGCCGTCCTCGCTGGAGATCCGCACCCACAGCGGCGTCTCCTTGGGCAGCGCGGCGCGCACCGCCTCCACGACCTCGAGCGGGTAGCGCATGCGGCCTTCCAGCGTGGTGCCGTAGCCGTCCTTGCGGAAGTTGGACAGCGGCGACAGGAACGACTGCAGCAGGTAGCCGTGCGCCATGTGCAGCTCGACCATCTCGAAGCCCACCTCGAGCGCGCGCAGCGCGGCGTCGACGAACGCCTGCTTCGTGCGCTGCAGGTCGTGCGCGTCCATCTCCTTGGGCACCAGCCAGCCTTCGGCCAGCGGGATCGGCGAGGCGCCGAACACCTGCCAGCGCTCCTCGCCGCGCGCCAGGTCGGCGTCGTTGAGCGGGCCGTTGCCGAACCACGGACGCTGCATGCTGGACTTGCGTCCGCCGTGGCCGATCTGGATCGCGGGCACGCTGCCCTGCTGCTTGAGCATGCGGGCGATCGGTTTCATCGCGCGGGCGTGCTCGTCGCTCCACAGGCCCAGGCAGCCGTTGGTGATGCGGCCTTCGCGCAGCACGCCGGTGGCCTCGACGAACACGGTGCCGGCGCCACCCAGCGCGAACTTGCCGTAGTGCACGAGATGGAACTCGCTCGCGATGCCGTCCTTGGCCGAGTACGTGGCCATCGGCGGCACGACGATGCGGTTGGGCAGGGTCACCGAGCGGATCGTCATCGGTGTGAACAGCAGGGGAAGGGCGGGCTTGGGATCCACGAAGGTCACCTCGGTTCTGAACGGAGTGCGGTTGAGTGCGTGCAGCCGGCGCGGGCTGGCTGCGGTTGGAAGGGGGGCCGCAGCGGCATGCACCGCGCCGCGCGCGGTGCATGCCGCTGCGCGGGCGGTCAGGTCTCCGTGCGCGGCAGGCGCGCTGCCCGCAGCGCGGCGCGGCGCATCTTGCCGGCGTCGTCGCGCATCGGCTCGCTGGAGAACTCGATGCTGCGCGGGATCTTGTAGCGCACCAGCCGGGTGGCGAGGAAGTCGAGGATCGACGCGCGCAGCGCGTCCTCGTCGGTGCCGAGGGCGTCGGCCGCGGGCTGCACGATCGCGTGCACGCGCTGGCCGAGGTCGTCGTCCGGCAGGCCGATCACGGCGCTCGTCTGCACCTGCGGGTGCGCGTCGATGGCGGCCTCGACCTCGGCCGGATAGATGTTGGCGCCGCCCGAGATCACGAGGTCGGTGCGCCGGTCGGACAGGTACAGGTAGCCGTCGGCGTCGAGGTGGCCGAGGTCGCCCAGCGACTCCCACTCGCCGTGTGCCCGCGCTTCGGCGCCCAGGTAGTGGTAGGTGGAGTTGCGGCCGGTGTCGGGCAGGAAGTAGATCTCGCCGATCTCGCCGGGCGGACATTCGCGGCCCTGCTCGTCGAGCACGATGAGGCGTGCGCCGGGCGACACCCGGCCCACCGAGCCCTTGTGCTGCAGCCACTCCACGCCGCTGAGCACCGTGCGCCCCTGGCGCTCGGTGCCGCCGTAGAGCTCCCAGATGCGCTGCGGGCCCAGCCACTCGATCCAGCGCTCCTTCAGCCACACCGGACAGGCCGACGCCATGTGGAAGACGATCTCGAGCGACGACAGGTCGAAGGCGTTGCGCTGTTCGTCGGGCAGGCGCCAGATGCGGTGCATCATCGTGGGCACGAAGTTCACCCACTGCACGCGGTGCTTCTCGATCAGCTCGAGCGCGCGCAGCGCATCGAAGCGGCCCATCTCGATCACGTGGCAGCCGGCGAACAGCGCGCAGTGCATGAAGCTGAACGGCGCGTTGTGGTACAGCGGCCCGGGGCTCAGCACCGTCCAGCCCGCCTGCTGGCCGAGCGCGCCGGCCGCCGGGTCCCAGCGCGAGGGCATGTGGTCGACGATGATCTTGGGCCGCCCGGTGCTGCCGCCGCTGGCGAGCGCCTTCCAGTACGTGGACACCCGCTCGGGCAGCGGCTCGGCGCTCAGCGACGCGTCGACCGGCTCGTCGACGGCGTGCACCGGCACGCCGGGGCGTGCCGCCGCGCGCAGGCACACCAGCACGCGCGGGCGCACCAGCTCGAGGATCGCGTCGAGCTCCGCCGCGGGCAGCTTCGGCGACACCACGTTCGGCACCGCGCCCAGCTTCCAGACCGCAAAGGCGGTCTCGTAGAACGCGACGGAGTTCGGCAGCGCGATCGTGACGAAGTCGTCCTGGCCGACGCCCAGCGCCTGCAGCGCCCGTGCGCGGCGGTTGGCGCGCGCCTCGAGGCCGGTCCAGTCGACCGTGAGGTCGCCCTCGGTGATCGCGGCGCGCCGCGGCGTGCGTGCTGCGTGCCAGGCGGGCAGCAGGCCCATCGGGATGCCGTCGCTGGCGGGCAGGACGGTGTTCACCCATTCGTGTGCGGGGAAGGTGCTCATGCGCCGATTGTACGAAGTCCCCACCCCGCGTGCGGATGATCGGTTGCGACCGACGAAACAAGTGGAACGGTCCGGTCGGATAAAATCGCGAGATGAAACGCCCGGCGGCGGCGATCGGGCGGATGGGGCCGACCCCTCGGTCCGGCGCGGTCCCGCGGCGACTCGACGTGGCCGCTTCCGACCGCGGGCGCGGTGCCCCGGGACCCGCGGCCCGATGCATCACAGGAGTCTCGATTGGATCTGCCGCAACCGGCGCCGCGCCGCCACATGCACACCCGCACCATCCACTGCGAGGGCTTCCGCCGCGATGACGGCCTCTGGGACATCGAGGCGCGCATCGTCGACATGAAGACCTTCGCGTACCACGAGCCGATCCGTGGCGACCGCAAGGCCGGCGACCGCGTGCACGACATGATCGTGCGGCTGACCATCACAGACGACCTCGAGGTGCGCGACGTGCAGGTCGCGATGCCGGCCACGCCCTATCCCACCTGCCAGCAGGCGATGCCCGCGTACCAGGGGCTGATCGGCAAGCGCATCGGTCAGGGCTGGCGGCGCGCCGTGCAGGAGTGCGTGGGCGGCACCAAGGGCTGCACGCACGTGCGCGAGCTGCTGTTCCCGATGGCCACGGTGGCCTTCCAGACCGTGGTCGGCTGGCGCGAAAGCGACGGCAACGGATCGGTCGACGACGGCGCGACCATCCCGCCGAAGCACACCGACGACACCGAGCAGCCGCACTTCATCGACGGCTGCAAGGGCTGGGCACGCAACGGCGAGATGGTCGCCCGGCTGTATCCGCGCTTCTACCGGCCGGACCCCGTGACGCCGTCACCGGACCTGGCATCCGACCCGCATTCATCGACAAGGAGAGCCCCATGACGCTGCCCACCATCTACCGCGAAGAGCACGAGCAGTTCCGCGAGCAGGCCCGGCGCTTCATCGCGCGCGAGATCGCGCCGTTCCACGACGCCTGGGAGAAGGACAAGCAGGTGCCGCGCGAACTGTGGCGCAAGGCGGGCGAGGCGGGCCTGCTGTGCATGACCACGCCCGAGCAGTACGGCGGGCTGGGCGCCGACCTGCTGTTCCCGTTCGTGCTGAACGAGGAGCTGGCGAAGGTGTTCGCCACCGGTCCGTCGTTCGGCCTGCACTCGGACATCATCGCGCCCTACATCGTCAACTTCGGCACCGAGGAGCAGAAGCAGAAGTGGCTGCCGCGCATGGCCAGCGGCGAGACGATCTCCGGCATCGCCATGACCGAGCCCGGCGCCGGCTCCGACCTGCAGTCGATCCGCACCCGGGCGGTCGCCGACGGCGACTCGTACGTGATCAGCGGCCAGAAGACGTTCATCTCCAACGGCCAGCTCGCCGACCTGTTCGTCGTCGTCACCAAGACCGACACGACGCAGGGCGCCAAGGGCGTCACGCTGTTCCTGGTCGAGTCGGACCGGCCGGGCTTCCGGCGCGGCCGCAACCTCGAGAAGATCGGCCGCAAGGCGCAGGACACCTCCGAGCTGTTCTTCGACGAGGTGCGCGTGCCCAAGGAGAACGTGCTGGGCGGCGTCGGCAAGGGCTTCGTCACGCTGATGGGCGAGCTGCCGCGTGAGCGCATGCTGATCGCCGCCGGCGCGGTGAACGTGATCGAGGCGGTGCTCGACGAGACCATCCGCTACACCAAGGAGCGCACGGCGTTCGGCCAGCGCATCATCGACTTCCAGGCCAACCGGTTCGCGCTGGCCGAGATGAAGGCCGAGGCGACGATGCTGCGCATCTTCGTCAACCAGTGCATCCTGATGCTGGCCGAAGGCAAGCTCGACACCACGACGGCGGCGATGGCCAAGCTGCAGACCACCGAGGCGCAGTGCAAGATCGTCGACAACTGCCTGCAGATGTTCGGCGGCTACGGCTACATGTGGGAGTACCCGGTGGCGCG
>JAKOZZ010000308.1 GCA_029779755.1 Pseudomonadota bacterium | reverse complement strand
CTGCCAGATGCTGATGCCCGCCATCAGCGTGAGCAGCGCCAGCACGGCCCCGAAGCCCAGCGCCATGCGGCGCCCCACCGTCAAACCGAATCCGGAGTTCATCTTGCTGCCTTCCTTGGGTGTTGCCATTGTTGTCGTGATGAAGGGCGGGTCGGCCTGCTGCAGCACGGACCCGTCCCGATGCCGTCGACCGCCGCCGGTCAGAACGTCTCCCAGTCGTCGTCGTCCGGCACCTTCGCGACCGCCGGCCGGGCCGTCACGACAGGCGCGGCGGCGGGAGACACCGGGGCTGCGGACGAAGGTACGGACGACGGTACGGACGAGGGAGCGGACGAAGGGGCCGCCGACGACCGCGCCGGCGAGGCCGGCGATCCACGGACGGTACGCGCCGTCGCCGCGGTGTCCGGTCGGGACGCCGCCGGCAGCACCGTGCCCGGCGCGGACGTCCCCGCCGCCGCCTTCGCGGGCGTCGACGTGCCCGCCGCGGACGCCGGCGCCTTCGCACCCGGCTCCGACACCGTGCCCGCGGACCCGGACGCCTTCACCGGTGGGGGCGCCTTCGGCGCTGCCGAAGCCAGTGCAGACGCGGGCGCCTTCGCGGGTGCGGAAGCCGTCGCCGGCACGGGCGCACCGGCGGCCATCACCGTGTTCTGGAAGGACGGCAGTTCGACCGGCCGGTCGCGCTCGGCGGCGCGTGCAGGCTCGGACGACTCCGCATGCGTCCGGCCCGGCCGCGCGTCGTCGTCGGCCGGCATGCCCTCGGCCCACGGCGAGCGCGCGCGCGCGCCGCCGTCGACGCGGAACACCGACACCGCGTCGGTCAGTGCGCGGGCCTGTTCCTTCAGGCTCTCGGCCGCCGCCGCGCTCTCTTCCACCAGCGCCGCGTTCTGCTGCGTCATCTGGTCCAGCTGGCCCATCGCCGCACCCACCTGCCCGATCTGCCCGCTCTGCTCGCCCGTCGCCGCGCTGATCTCTCCGATGATGTCCGTCACGCGCTTCACCGACGTCACGATCTCCTGCATCGTCGCGCCCGCGTCCTTCACCAGCTTCGAGCCGTTCTCGACCTCGCTCACCGAGGTCGTGATCAGTCCCTTGATCTCGCGCGCCGCCTCCGCGCTGCGTTGCGCCAGGTTGCGCACCTCGCCCGCCACCACCGCGAACCCGCGACCCTGCTCGCCCGCACGCGCCGCTTCCACCGCCGCGTTCAGCGCCAGGATGTTCGTCTGGAACGCAATCCCGTCGATCACCCCGATGATGTCCGCGATCTTGCGCGAACTGTCCGTGATCGCATCCATGCGCTCCACCACCTCGCCCACCACCGTGCCGCCGCGCTGCGCCACCTCCGACGCATTCATCGCCAGCTGGTTCGCCTGCCGTGCGCTGTCCGCGTTGCTGCGCACCGTCTGCGTCAGGTGCTCCATGCCGGAGGTGGTCTCCTGCAGACTGCTCGCCTGGTTCTCGGTGCGGGCGCTCAGATCGGCGTTGCCCATCGCGATCTGGCCCGACGCCGTCGCGATCTGCTCGGCGGTGTCGCGCACCCCGGCCACGATGCCCGCCAGCGACCGCTGCATGCGGCCGAGCTCGCGCTGCATCTCGGCGATCTCGTCCGAGCCGTCGGAGTCGATCGGGGTCGCCAGGTCGCCCTGGGCGATGCCCTTCGCGAACGCCACGGACGCGTTGATCGAGCGCAGGATCGGGCCCACGATGAGCAGTCCGAGCATCAGGCTGGCCAGCGCCATCGCCGCGCTCGCGGCGCCAAGCCCCCACTGCACCCGCCCGATCAGCACGGAGCTCTCCGCGAAGCCCGCGTCGGAGTGCGCGCGCAGCGCGGCGCCCACGTCGGCGAGCTTCTTGAGGACGACCTGGAAGTCGCCCTCGGCAGCCTGCATGGTCACGGCGCCCATCGACACGTCGGCGATCGACATCTCGATCGCCTCGTCGGTGACGCGCGCCAGCTTGCGCAACCGCGGAAGGATCTCCTCCACCGCACGGGCCGCCTCGGGCGACCCCATCTTCGCCACCTCGGACAGGATCCGCTCGGTGTCGCCGAACCGCTGCCGGTTGGCGGCGCGTTCGGACTTCACGCGGTTCTCGTCGTAGCCGCCGACGAGACTGACCACGCGATACACGTTGGCGTTCGTCTCGGCGACCTGGGCGCGGGCGCGCTGGAGCTCGCCGCCCACGAGCCCGTTGGCGTGCACGTCGCCGAGCGTGTCGTGCTCCATGCGCAATGCCACCGTCGAGGCGGCGCCGAGCGCGCAGATCAGCACGGTCGCCGCCACCGGCACGAGCAGGAACTTGGCCTTCAGCTTCATGTCGATCCTTGTCTGGGGTCAGCGCGCCGGCCTGGCGCGCCGTGCGTCCGCCCGCATCGGGCGAGCGGACGTCGGCGCGCGCCGGAGACGCTCAATGCCGGTAGACGCCACCGCAGACCACGGTGTCGTCCAGGCGCTCGCAGTACATCTGCTTGGGCTCGATCTTCTTGGTCACCGGGTTGGTGAACTTGTAGTCCTGCCAGAACGTGGCCTGACGGGTGCCCAGTTCGACCCGCTCCTTCACGAACGGCTTGCCCTCGACGTCCTTCAGGTCGATCAGGTTCTTGCCGACCATCTTCTCGTTGGCACCATGCGCGTGCACCGTGCCGTCGAGCCCGTACACCACCAGGTAGAGGTCACGGTCCCTGAACTGCCCCTGCTTGCTGGTGATCTCGGCGTAGCCCTTCTGCTTTCCGTTGGCCTTCACGAACGCGACCCCCTTCCGGACCATGGCGGTCGCGTCGTCCCGCGTCGCATGGGTCTGCGCCTGCGCGATGACCGCGACGAACGAGAGCGAGGCGACGACGAGGGCGGCGGCCAGCGTATGGATTGCCTGCATGCCGGTTCTCCTTGGAAGGGGGCGGAATCGGTGGACGACGGTGATGCCCGTGCCGCTCAGCCGATGATCGCCATCTCGGGGGACATGATCAGCTGCTCGATGTCCATCAGGATCAGCATCCGGTCGCCGACCGTGCCCAGGCCCAGGATGTAGCTGGACTCGACGACGGCCGACATCTCGGGGGCGTCGCGCACCGCGTCCGGCGGCAGCTCGAGCACGTCGGACACCGAGTCGACGACGACACCGATCACGCGGCCGCCGACGTTCAGGATGATCACGACGGTGAAGCTGTTGTACTCGGCCGAGCCCAGGCCGAAGCGCAGACGCAGGTCGACGATCGGGACGATCACGCCCCGCAGGTTCACCACGCCCTTGATGAACGAGGGGGCGTTGGCGATGCGCGTCGGCTGTTCGTAGCCCCGGATCTCCTGCACCTTCAGGATGTCGATGCCGTACTCCTCGGCACCCAGCCGGAAGGTCAGGTACTCACGGGGCTTGACCGCGCTCGGCACGGCCATCTGGTTCATTGCGAGTTGAGCCGTCTGCATGTTGGACTCCGGGAATGTGCGTTCGAATGGGGTTCGTTGCGGGTCAGTGGCGCGCGCGGCGCACGAGCTGACCGACGTCGAGGATCAGGGCCACGCGGCCGTCGCCGAGGATCGTCGCGCCCGACACGCCGGGCACCTTGCGGTAATTGGCTTCGAGGTTCTTGACCACCACCTGCTGCTGGCCGACGAGCTCGTCGACGAGCAGCGCCACCCGGGAGCCCTCGGCTTCGATCACGATCATGATTCCGCCGCCGGCCTGGTCCTCGAAGCGCGGCACGCTGAAGACCTCGTCGAGCGCCACCACCGGCAGGAACTCCTCGCGCACCTCGATCACCCGGTTCGAACCGGCGACCGACTTGATGTACTGCTCGTCGAGCTTGATCGACTCGACGACCGACGCCAGCGGCAGGATGTACGTCTCCTCGCCCACCGCGACCGACATGCCGTCCATGATGGCGAGTGTCAGCGGCAGGCGGACCGTCACCCGCATGCCGTAGCCTTCAGCAGAGTCGAGGTCCACGGTGCCGCCCAGCGCGAGGATGTTCCGCCGCACCACGTCCATGCCGACCCCGCGGCCCGACACGTCGGTGACCTGGTCGGCCGTCGAGAAGCCCGGCTCGAAGATCAGCTGGAACACCTCGTGGTCGGTCATCTGGTCGTGCACGGGCAGACCCCGCTCCTGCGCCTTGCGGTAGATCTTCTCGCGCGACAGGCCGCGACCGTCGTCGCGCACCTCGATCGCGATCGAGCCGCCCTTGTGCTCGGCCGCCAGGGTGATCGATCCGCTCGCCGGCTTGCCCTTGGCGACGCGCTCGGCGGGCAGTTCGATGCCATGGTCGAGCGCATTGCGCACGAGGTGCGTCAGCGGGTCGGTGATCTTCTCGACCATGCCCTTGTCGAGCTCGGTGGCTTCACCGATCGTGTGCAGCTCGACCTGCTTGCCGAGCTTGCCGGCCAGATCACGCAGCATCCTCGGGAAGCGGTTGAACACCACCGCCATCGGGATCATGCGGATCGCCATCACCGATTCCTGCAGCGCACGGGTGTTGCGCTCCAGGTCGACGAGCGAGCCCATCAGCTGCTGATGGGCGATCGGATCCAGGTTGCGCCCGGTCTGGGCCAGCATCGCCTGGGTGATCACCAGCTCGCCGACCAGGTTGATCAGCTGGTCGACCTTCTCGACCGACACGCGCAGCGTCGCGCTGTCGACCGCAGCCTGCTTGTCGCCGCGCGCCGGGCGTGCGGCCGGCGCGGGCGCACCTGTCGGCGCCGGTGCGGCCGGCGGTTCGACGACCGGCTCCGCCTCGGCCTCGGCCTGGGCGGCCGCGGCCTTCTGCTGGCGGACCTGTTCCTTCTGGGCCTCGACGTCGACGAAGAATCCGTACCCGTCATCGGCCGAAGGGGCGGCCGCGGGCTTCGCTGCCGCCGGCTCGGCCGGGCGTGCCGCGACCGTGCCCGGCGCGGTGGCCGCCGGCTCGGCCGCCACAGGCGCGGAGGCCTGCAGCGGTGCGATCACGACCTTCTCGCGTGCGACGTGGAAGCTGAACAGGTCGAGCAGATCGTCGTCGCCGCTGGTGGTGGACACCTTGAACCGGCGCAGACCGCCCGCGTCCGGCGTGCCGTCGTCCAGACGCTCGATCGTTCCGAGCCCGGGAATCTCGTTGAACAGGTCGGCCAGGTTGTCGGCCAGCGCAGGCTGGTCGAGCGGCCCGACCGTGATCGTCAGCAGGCGCGCGCCGCCGGCCGCGGGTGCGGCAGCGGGCACGGCCGCCGGGGCCGCTGCCGGCACGGGGGCTGCCGCGGGCGCCGCGACGACGTCCGGCGCTGCGGGCACGACCGCCTTGACGGCGGCCGGGGCGGCCGGCGCCGCGGAACCGTCCGCATGCGCACGGATCCGCGCGACCAGTTCCGACGCATCGATCACCACGTCCGTCACGCCCTGATGCCGGCCGAGCAGCCCGCGCAGCGTGTCGCCCGACTCGAGCAGCACGTCGACCATGCCGGCGTGCAGGGCGAGCTCGTGGCGGCGCAGCCGGTCCAGCAGGGTCTCCATCACGTGCGTCAGGTCGGCGACGTCCTGGAACCCGAAGGTTGCGGCGCCGCCCTTGATCGAGTGCGCGCAACGGAAGATCGCATTCAGATCCTCGTCGTCGGGGCTGGTGACGTCCACGTGCAGCAGCAGCGTCTCCATGTTGGCGAGGTTCTCGCCGGCTTCCTCGAAGAAGACCTGATAGAACTGGGTCAGGTCGAAGTCGGCGCCGCCGCCGGCGCCCGTGGTGCTTGTCGTTTCGCTCATGGGGGATCTCCGGACGACCGGGTGGTCAGGGCAGGACCTTGCGGATGACCTCGACCAGGCGGCGGGGGTCGAAGGGTTTGACCAGCCATCCGGTCGCACCGGCCGCGCGGCCGGCCTGCTTCATCTCGTCGCTGGACTCGGTGGTCAGGATCAGGATCGGGGTCGACTGGTACTGCGCCTGTGCACGCAGCTGCTTCACCAGCGTGATCCCGTCCATGCGCGGCATGTTCTGGTCCGTGAGCACCAGATCGACCGAGCGGTCGCGCAGTTTGTCGAGCGCGTCCTGTCCGTCGACGGCCTCGATCACCTCGAAGCCGGAACTCTTCAAGGTGAACGCCACCATCTGTCGCAGGGACGTCGAGTCATCGACGGCGAGAATCGCGGCCATGTATTGCTCCTGGTTTCAAGTCCGATAGGTTCAAAAGAGTTCGATCGATCCGGCGTCGACCTGACGCTGGGCCACCGGGCAGTGCCTGCGCACCAGACTGACCTCGGCCGCGTCGTCCTCGTCGGCCGAGATGCGCGCGCCGAGAAAGTCCGCGACGCCCCGGATGCGATGGATCGTGTGGAGGATCAGCTGCGAGGCCATGTCCTGGAACTGCAGCGCGGTCATCGCCCCCGAGATCTCGAGGCGCAGACGCTCCTGCACCGCGGGCCCCTGCCCGAGCACGGCGAGCTCCGAGTTGGCACCGGCGAAGCGCGCCATCAGCTGCGCGGCCGCGTCCTCGAGCAGACCGCCGAGACGGTCGAGGTCGGTCGCGGCCTCCAGCAGCTGATCCTGCAGTTCGACGGCTTCGCCGACGGCAAGGGGAACGTCGAGATGAACGGATTCGTCCGGCACGGAGTCCTCGAGGGTTGATCGTTCACAGAGGGTTTGGTCCGATTGTGGCCAAACACGCACGCGATCCAGCGGCGGAAAAGCGAAGCAAAGCCCGTACAATTTCGGCCGTGAACACGCCATCCGAAGTCCGGTATCCGCTGCAGTCGCGCATCCGCATCCTGGTCGTCGAGGATTCGGAGGCCGACTACGAACTCCTGGTCGCAACGCTGGGGCGCCAGGGACTCAACGTCGAATGCCGGCGGGTCGAGGAGGCCGACACGATGGCCGCGGCCCTGCGCGACGAACGCTGGGACGCCGTCATCTCCGACCACCAGATGCCGCGGTTCTCCAGTGGCGAGGCCCTGCAGACCCTGCGGCGCAGCGGCAAGGAGCTGCCGTTCCTGATCGTGTCCGGCACGATCGGCGAAGAGGTCGCCGTCGAGGCGATGCGCAACGGCGCCGACGACTTCCTCATCAAGGGACGGCTGGCGCGCCTGGGCCCGGCGCTGACCAACGCCATGCGTGCGGCCGAATCGCGGCGCGACCGGCTCGATGCCGAGACCGCCCTGCGCGCCTCCGAACAGCGGCTGCAGAACCTGTCGGCCCACCTCCAGACGGTCGTCGAGAAGGAGCGGCGGGCGATCGCCCGCGAGCTGCACGACGAGGTCGGCGGCGCCCTCACCGCACTGCGCTTCGATCTGCAGTGGATCGCGCGCAACGGCGACGCGCCCGCAGTGCGTCGTGCGCAGCAGGCGCTCGAGACGCTGGCGCAGGCCCAGGAGGCCAGTCAGCAGCTGATGCGCAACCTGCGCCCGCCGGTGCTCGACGCCGGCATCGTCCCGGCGCTCGACTGGCTGCTGCTGCAGTTCCGCCGACGCACCGGCTGCGCCGCGAGCTTCCGCACCAACACCGACCAGATCGAGCTGGACGACGCGGCTGCAATGACGGTGTACCGCACCCTGCAGGAGGCGCTCACCAACATCTCCAAGCACGCACAGGCGGGACGGGTGGACGTCGACCTGGTCGTGCGCGACGGCCAGCTGTCGCTCGAGATCCTCGACGACGGCCGCGGCATCGCCCCGGGCGACCTCGACAAGCCGACCTCCTACGGGCTGCGCGGCCTGAGCGAGCGGGCACGCGCCGTCGGCGGCTGGCTCGAGGTGTCGCCCGGCCGCAACGGCACCGCGATGCTGCTGACCGTGCCGGTGCGTGCAACCGAGGGCGGCACGCCACAGGGAGCCGCGGCATGATCCGCGTGATCCTCGTCGACGACCACGCCCTGATCCGGCGCGGACTGCGCGAGACCCTCACCGACAGCGGCGACATCGGCGTCGTCGGCGAGGCCGGCGATTACGGCGAGCTGCGCCAGTTGCTGCGCAAGGAGCAGGTCGACGTGGTGCTGCTGGACGTCAACCTGCCGGGCCGCAACGGCATCGACGCGCTCAAGGCGCTCGGCGACGAAGGCCAGTCGCTGAAGGTCGTGGTGCTGTCGCAGTATCCGGAAGACCAGTACGGCATCCGGGCACTGAAGGCCGGCGCAATGGCCTACCTGAACAAGGGGGCGGCGCCCGAGACCATCGTGCAGGCGGTGCGCACGGTGGCGTCCGGGCGCAAGTTCATCACGCCCGAGATCGCGCAGGCGCTGGCCGACAGCGTCGGCACCCGCTCGGCGGCGGCGCACGAGCTGCTGTCCGACCGCGAGATGCAGACGCTGGTGCTGATCGCCGAAGGGCGCAAGCTGTCCGAGATCGCCGAGCGTTTGTCCCTGTCGCCGAAGACCGTCAGCGTCTACCGTGCCCGGGTGCTCGAGAAGCTGGCCCTGTCCAGCAATGCCGAGATCGCCACCTACGCGATGCGCAACGGCCTGATCGACTGAGTCGGCCCGAACGGACCGGTCGGCCCGACCGAACGGACCGGTCGGCCCGACCGACCGGACGCCGGGCTGCGGAACGGCGCAGGCGCAGGCGCAGGCGCCGGTCGGCGGATCAGGCGGTGCGCACGCAGTTCTTGCCCTCGCGCTTGGCGCGGTACATGGCGTCGTCGGCGCGGGCCAGGGCGGTGGCCATCGAGTCGTCGTAGCGCACGGCGGTGACGCCGCCCGAGAAGGTGATGAAGCGGCGCTGCTCGTCGTGCATGAACACGTGACGGGTGAGCTCGCGCTGCAGGCGCACGAGAGTCGTCTGCGCGTCGCTGAGATTGGCCCCCGGCAGCAGGATCACGAATTCCTCGCCGCCGTACCGTGCGACGCCGTCGTTCGGCCGCAGGCGATCCTTGAGCAGCAGCGAGAGATGCTTCAGCGCATCGTCGCCGGCCTGGTGCCCGAGCGCGTCGTTCAGCGCCTTGAAGTCGTCGACGTCGATCAGCGCGAGGCTCAGCGCCCCGCGGGTCAGCTTCGCCTTGCGCTGGGCTGCGGCGAACGCCTCCTCGAGTCCGCGGCGGTTCAGCGTCTGCGTGAGATGGTCGGTGGTGAGCTCGGCACTGGCCGCCGCCAGCTCGAGCTCCAGACGCGAGACTTCGCGCTCGAGCGACAGCGCCATGCGCTGGGACGCGGACAGGCCCTGATGGGTGGTCACGACCTGCGCGTTCATGTCGCGCGTGTCGTCGAGCAGCCCGCGGATCGTCGCCGACAGCGACTCCAGCGAAGACGCGGCCTCGATCGTGCCGGCATGCTCGGCGAGACGATCGTGGTAGGCGCCGGTCGACTCCATCAGTCCGGCGATCACGCGCGCGAAGTCCACCATCGTCGACTTCAACTGTGCGAGCGCCTGCCGGCGGTGTTCGGCGATGCGCTGCTGCATCTGCCCGCTCTGCGCGAGCAGCGTGCGCAGTTCTGCGACCGACACGTGATCGACGTCCCCCGCAAGCAGCGTGCGCAGGGCCTCGACCTGGCCGCGCACCCAGCTCTCGTCGTCGGCCAGCACGGCGATGGTGTCGCACATCGTGCGGATCAGCTCGGTCAGCTCGACCGTCAGCCGCTCGGTGCGGCGCAGCTTGCGCGCGCCGCGTTCGGCCTCGCCGGGCGGCAGGCCGTCTCCCGGTCCTCCCGCCTCGGCCCACGCGATCGCGTAGTTCTCCGGCGTGGGCGGCAGGCGCTTCTGCGCCAGGTAGATCATCGCCGAGCGCGCGATCGTCGCCGGCGTGCGGGGCGCGGCCGCCGCGGACGCGGCCGCCGCCTCGATCACGGTATCCGAATCCGGACGGGCCTTCAGCATGCGATCCTCGCTTCGACGATGACGCCTTCGTCCGACGGCGCGCCGTCGGTGCGGAGCGCACGCACCAGGCGTGCGGCGGCGATCGATTCCGCCGCGGCGATGGCGCCGGGCACCTGCAGGGCGGGCACCGGTCGCGAGAACATGAATCCCTGCATCATCCGGCAGCCCAGGTCGATCAGGGCGGCCGCCTGCGTTTCGTGTTCGACGCCTTCGGCGAGCACCTCCACCCCCAGGCTGTGCCCGAGCGCGACGATCGCGCGGCAGACCGCCGCGCCCTGGCGCGACACGCCGAGCTGGGCGACGAACGCGCGGTCGACCTTCAGCTTGGTGATCGGCAGCCGGGTCAGGTAGGCCAGCGACGAATAGCCGGTGCCGAAGTCGTCGATGGCCAGCGTCGCCCCGGCGCGGATCAGCGCCTCGAGACGCGGCAGCGTGCGCTCGAAGTCGCGCACCATGCACGTCTCGGTGAGCTCGAGCTCGATCGAGCTGGGCGGCAGACCGTTCAGGTGCAGCGCCGAACGCAGCGTGGTCAGCAGCGATTCGCGCTCGAAGTGGATGGTCGGCACGTTGACCGCGACACGCTCGAGGCGCAGCCCCTGGCGCAGCCAGGTCGCGAGCATCGTCGCGGCATGCTGCAGCACCCACTCGCCGATCGGGATGATCAGGCCCGTGTCTTCCGCGACCGGGATGAACTCGGCGGGCGACACCTGACGCCCGTCGCGGCGCCAGCGCAGCAGCGCCTCCAGACCGGTCACCCGGGCGGAGGGCACGTCCAGCCAGGGCTGGAAGTGCAGCTCGAACTCGTTGCGTTCGAGCGCCTTGTGCAGCCCGGACACCATCTCCAGACGCGCACGCGTGTCGCTGTTCAGATTGGGCACGTACCACGCGACGTCGTTGCGGCCGCGCGCCTTGACCTCGCGGGCCGCGCGGTCGGCCCGCGACAGCAGCGTGCCCGCCGTGTCGCCGTCGCGCGGATACATCGCGATGCCGATCGACGCCGACACGAAGCACTCGGTCTGCGCGACCTGGAACGGTGCCTGCAGGTCCCGCACGAGGGTGCGCATCATCGCCTCGACGCGGGCCTCGTCGTCGTGGACCGGCACCAGCAGCCCGAACTCGTCGCCCGGCAGGCGTGCGACCATCGTTCCCGCCGGGGGCACGTCGGGGTTCGCAGAACCCGCCTGCGTGCCGGTGCCCGCGGGTTCGCCGGCGGCCGGTCGTGCGTGATCGGCCGGCAGTGCACCGGCCGCGACGGCGCGGATGCGCTGCCCCACCTGGCACAGCAGCTCGTCGCCCGCGATCTGCCCCAGCGTCTCGTTGATCTGCGTGAAGCGGTCCAGGTCGAGCACCACGACCGCGACCTTCTGGCCGGTCCGCGCGCAGCGCGTGATCGCATCGCCGGTCTGGGCCAGGAACAGGCTGCGGTTGGGCAAGCCGGTCAGGGCGTCGTGGCTGTAGAGGCGCTCCAGCTCTGCGCGCGCGTTGACGTCGTCGGTGAGGTCGCGCACGAGACTGCGCAATCCCCGTGCCCGCCCGCACGCATCGCGCACCGGCGTGCCGTCGACGCGCAGGAACCGGAAGCGCCCCCCGTCACCCGCCCGGGTGCGCAGGTCGACCGAGAAATCGACCGCGGACGCGCACGCGCGGTCGATCGCATCGACCAGCAGGACGAGGTCGTCGGGGTCGATCAGCGCCTTGAACTCGCGCTCGGACATGCTGGTGCGCCCGTCGTCGACGCCCAGGACGTGGAAGCTTCCGGCCGACCCGGTCAGGATGCGGGTCTTGAAGTCGAAGTCGAACGAACCGCTGCGCGCCGCGTTGTGCACCCGGGCGAGGTGCTCGTTGCTGACGTCGAGCTGGCGTCCCATCTCGCTGAGCCGCACCAGATGGCGCACCCGCTCGACCAGCAGCGCCCAGTGGGTCGACTTGATGAAGAAGTCGTTCGCGCCCGCGTCGTAGGCGCTGCGGATCGAGCGCTCGTCGTCGAGACTGGTCAGCATCAGCACCGGCGGCTCGGCGCCGTGCTGCGCGCGCAGCCGGCGGCAGGCCTCGAACCCGTCCATCTCCGGCATCAGCGCGTCGACGAGCACGATGTCCGGCGGATGGTCGTCGAAGCCGGCAAGCAGTGCGTGGCCGGATTCGAAGTCCTCCACCGTCCAGCCGCGCTCGCGCAGGGCGCAGCAGGTCAGGTAACGCCACATGGGGTCGTCGTCCGCGAGAAAGACTCTCAGCGGTCGCGTCCGGGCGGCTGAATCGATCGAATCGGTCATGAGCATGGGGCCTGTTGCGTCCATGCTGTCATCGGCATCCGGCGCCGCGACCTTAGCCTCGACCGCGTCGGACGGGCGCCAGGAGGGCCGCCAGCGGACGGACGCGCGCCAGGGCCGACGAACGGTGCGTCGATGCGACACCCTGCGTGGTCCGGACGCCGCATTCGCCGGACGGCCGGACCGGCCGCGGGCGAATTGCGGCATCATCGGGCCTCTTCACGATCCGAGGCCCCGTTTGGAACATTCGCCCTCCTGGCAGACGCGCCGCCCCGACGACGGTGTGCGGGGCTGGGTGCTCGCCGGGGGCGGCGTGCTGGTCTTTCTGGGCCTGCTCGCCTGGCTGGGCGCCGAAGTCCAGGACAGCGGCCGCGACCCCTTCGGCGTCGTGGCCGTCCTGGTCACCATGTTCCTGCTCGGCGTGGCGGCCGGCGTCTGGCATGCCCAGCGGGCGCACCGCCGCACCTGGCACACGATGCACAGCGTGCTGGCGGCCGGCGATCGGCTGCTGGGCGACCACAGCGGCATGCGTCTGCCGCCCGCGCGTTCGAGCGAATTCGCCCCGCTGGTCGACCTGATCAACCGGTTCGCGGCGATGCGCGACGCGGCCGCTGCCGTGCTCGACGACCGCGACGACCAGATCGCCGCGCTCGAACGCCTGGGCGGACTCTTCTACTGCGAGCTGGACGCCAGCGGACGCTTCACCCGCATCGAATCGCCCGATGGCAGCAGCGAGCCGCTGGTGGCGGTGCTGCTCGGGCGCACGCGCTGGGACGGTGGCGGAACGTGGCTCGGACGCTCGATCGACGCCGCGGTGACCGGCACCCGGGGGGCGGGCGGATGGCGCGCGGTGCGCGACGCGCCGGAGCTGCGCACCGCACGCATGGAACTGGTCTGGGTCCAGCCGCTGGCGAACGGGCGACAGGCATGGCTGCACGAGGTGACGGAACCGCGCTTCGACGCGGCAGGCGCCTTCGTCGGATGGCGGGGCGTGCTGCGCAATGCCGCCGAGCCGCTCGCCGCCGGGCGCCATGCGCTGAACCTCGCCGGCGCGATGCGGGTCGCCACGCAGCCGACGCTGCTGATCGAGGCCGTCGGTCCGCGCCCGGGCTGGCGCGTCCTCTGGATCAATGCCGCCGCCTGCGCGCTGTTCGGGCGGTCGGAACGCGAGCTCCTGGCGACCGACCCCGTCGAGCTGTTCGCCCCCGGCGACGCCGACGTTGCCGAACGGGTCGGCGCCGCGCTGAGGATCGCGCAGGGCATGCGCTGCAGTCCCCGGATCCTCGACCGCTATGCGGTCACCCACGAAGTGAGCCTGCGGCTCGATCCCATCCCCGCGCTCGACGGCATGCCGCTGCTGGCGGCGCTGTCACTCGACCGGCTGCCGGCCGAAGCGGCCCATCTGCGGGCGGAGCGTGCACGCATCGACCGGATGCTCGACGCCCAGCAGACGCGCATCCGGGACCTCGAACTCGCCGCGCGCGAGCTGGAATCCTTCAGTGCGTCGGTGTCGCACGACCTGCGGGCGCCGCTGCGCGTGGTCGACGGCTTCGCCCGGCTCCTCAAGGAAGACTTCGGCCACACGTTCGACCGGGTCGCGCACGATCACGTGAACCGGATCGTCTCGGCCGCATCGCGCATGAACCGCATGATCGACGCGCTGCTGCGGCTCGCGCGCGTGTCGTCCGAGCCGATCGAGTCCGAGCGGGTCGATCTCAGCGGCCTCGCCCGACAGATCGTCGAAGAACTGCAAAGCCAGGATCCCGAGCGCTCGGCGCTGATCGAGATCGAACCGGACCTGACCGCCAGCGGCGACCGGGTGCTGCTGCGCATCCTGCTGGAGAACCTGCTGAGCAACGCCTGGAAGTACACCAGCCGCAGCCCGCGCGCCGAGATCGCCTTCCGTGCGCGGCATGAGGCCGCATGCACCGTGTTCGTCGTCTCCGACAACGGAGCGGGCTTCGACATGCGCTTTGCCGACCGGCTGTTTCGCGTGTTCCAGCGCCTGCACAGCGCGGGAGAATTCCCCGGCACCGGGGTGGGCCTCGCCACCGCCGCCCGGATCGTGCGGCGGCATGGCGGACGGATCTGGGCAGAAAGCGCTCCCGGCACCGGCGCCCGCTTCCAGTTCACGCTCGACGAGGCGGGCGGCAGAACCTGAGCGCAGCGGCCGGCGCTACTCCGCGTACGCGGTGTTCAGGGAATCGATGCTGCGCACCACCTCGGCGGCGGCTTCGTCTTCCGTCCGGCCGGATTGCCTCGCCAGGGCGGCCAGGCGCTGCTCGGCCGCCCGGCGGGTGAGCCGGAAACGCTCCATCAGGATGCCGATCGCGATCAGCCGGTGCGCAGAGGCCTCGGGCGCCACCGCGCCCTCGGCCACAGCGCGCCGCGGGGCTCCGAGTGCCGGACCCCGTA
Organism: Pseudomonadota bacterium; assembly: GCA_029779755.1. Lineage (GTDB taxonomy): Bacteria > Pseudomonadota > Gammaproteobacteria > Burkholderiales > Burkholderiaceae_E > Quisquiliibacterium. The sequence goes on along the minus strand of JAKOZZ010000308.1, from coordinate 9,613 downwards.
CGCCGGCGGCCGGCTCCACCGGAAGCGCCCCCCCCTGTGCCGGCAGCGCGGGGGCCGACGCGCGCGACGGACTCGGCGTCGCGCCGCCCGCCCGGCCGGCCGCGCGCATCGCCAGCGCCCGTTCCACGACCGGCGCCATCCGCTCGATGTCGATGGGCTTGACCAGGTATTCGATCGCGCCGAAGTCGCGCGCCTGGCGGATGAAGGCCTCGTCGCTGAACGCCGACAGGAACATGAACGGCGTGCCCACGTAGTCGCGCAGATAGGCAGCGACGTCGAGCCCGCTCTTGCCGTCCATGCGGATGTCGAGCACGGCAAGGTCGGGCCGGTACTGGCGCGCGAGCAGGATCGCCTCGTCGCCGTTCTCGGCTTCGATCACCGAATAACCGGCCGAACGCAACGCCGCCGACAGGGTGACGAGCACCAGCCGATCGTCGTCGCAGACCAGGATCGTGGCGGCGGGGCGCTGCACGGAGGCCCGTGCGGGCACGGCGGTTTCGTTGGACGCGTCCATCCGGGGATGTTACCCCTTCGCACCCTGTCGGATCACGGGCGCGCCGATCTGAAGTTCCGCAACAACGGTGCCATCGGGCCCGTCGGTCAGGGTGAGGCGCGTGCCCCGGCGGGGCAGCAGGGCCTTGATCAGCCCCAGGCCGGACGGCGACGGCGCGAGCCGCTCGAACGCGAACCCTTCCGGCAACCGTCCCGCGTTCCGGATGCGCAGCGTCACGGTCTCGCCCGCCTGCTCCAGCTGCGCGTCGAGCAGCTGCCCGGCCACACCGTGCTTGATCGCATTGGTCCCCAGCTCGTTGACGACGAGCGCCACCGGAACGGCCTCCTGCTCCGGAATGGCCCAGGACTCCAGCGACGTGAAGGCCCCGATCGGGTACTGGATGGAGCGGCCGAAACTGCGCCCGAGATTGTCGAACACCGCACGCGCGATGCGGGCGAGGGACAGGTCGCCCTTGTCGCGCACCTGCAGGCCGTGCACCTGCGCGATCGCCTGGATCTGGCCGACGATCTCCTCGAGCTGCGCGGCAATCTCCGGACGCCGGGCGGCCGACTGCTGCAGCAGGCCGGCAACCCCCTGCAGGTTGTTCTTGATGCGGTGATGCACCTCGCGCACCAGCGTGTCGCGCTGCTGGATCGCGTCCTCGAGGCGCCGCTGGGCCAGACCGCGGATCTCGGTGACGTCCTCGGCGAGGAAGTAGAGCTCGCCGCTGCCGGCGCGTCCCGGAAACCGACGCAGCCGGACGATCCGGGGGCCGGCACCGGGCGGCTCGACGCGGACGTCGAGCTCCCGCTGTTCGGCACCTGCGTGGGTGGACAACAGGGCCTCGAGTGCGGGCCGATCGTCCGGGTCGACGTGCGTCCAGGCGCTGGCGGGACTCTGGTAGAACGCCTCGGCCGACACGCCGAGCACGCGGCCGAAGCGGGAGTTCGCATACAGCGCGCTGCCACGGTCGCCGTCGATCACGAAGACCGCCTCGTCGACCGCCTCGGCAAAGCGTCCGAACCGCTCCTGGCTCTCGGCCAGCGCGCTGAGTGCGGCCTGCTGCCCGGACATGTCGACGACGATGAGGATGGCGGCGTCCGGCCAGCGCTGCGGGTCGATCGCGCCGAGGTGGGCGAGACAGTCGACCACCAGTCCGTCGGTGCGCCGCAGCCGCACGGCCAGCGTGTGCGATCCGCTCGGCTGACCGGAAAGCAGCGACAGCAGGCTGCTGCCCGCCGCTTCGCCCGACAGCACGAAGTCGCCGAACGCACGCCCGGTCAGCGCGCCCGGCGACACGCCGAGCAGCGATTCGAGCTTGTGATTGCAGCGCACGACGCTGTCGCGGTCCAGATACGCGATCGCGACGGCCGTGTTCTCGATCAGGGTGCCGAGTTCTGCATTGGCCTGCACGAGGCGCGCATGCTGGCGCTTCAGGTCGGTGATGTCATGCAGGGTGACGATCATGCCCTGCTCGGGAAGCGCCGAGTCGATCAGGCGCAGCTGCAACGCGCAGACGACCGGCGCGCTGCCCTGCCGGCGCAGCTCCACCTCGCATCGGTAGGTGGAATCCGCCTCCAGCGCGTCGGCCGCGTCGCGCACGATGCGCGCCCAGGGGACGTCGGCGTCGACCACGTCGCCGACCTCGCGCGCGACGATGTGTTCGGCGGGCAGGCCGAGCAGCGATTCGAGGCTGGCGTTGCAGCGGATCACGCGCCCGGCGACGACCATCATCACGCCGGCGGACATCGTGCGCAGCAACGCCCCCTGCTGCATCACCAAGCGCTTGAGTTCCTCCTCGAGCTGGGACTCCTGCGTGACATCGCTGATGGCGGTCAGACGCAGACGGCGACCGTCGAGGTCTTCGATCTGGGTGGAGATGCGGTCCGTGAGCAGGCGTCGCCCGTCGCGCGCGACGAGCGGAATACGCGCACGCGCCACCGCACCGGGGAACACGGCGCCTGACGACACGGCGCCTGACGACACGGTGCCTGACGACACGGTGCCTGGCGACCCGGCGCTCTGCGTTGGCCCCGCCTCCGCCGCCGGCGGCGACGCCGATGGCGACGTCGACGGGGTGTCGAACGCGCAGGGCAGTCCGTCCGGGGAGAAGCTGTCGATCCGCCCGATCAGCTCACTCGGCGTGAATCCGGACATCGCCGCGAAGGCCCGGTTCACGCGGATGATCCGGTGCTCCTCGTCGCGCATCACGAATCCGACCGGCGCCAGCTCGAACAGCTGCTCCATGCTGCGCGCCTGCTTCTCGACGCGCCGCCGCAGGTCGATCTCGTCGGTGAGATCGACGAGCGAGATCAGCACGTAGCGGCGCCCCGCGGCGTCTTCGATCTTCTGGTAGTGCAGGCGGATCAGCACGATGCCGCCGTGCTTGCGCTTGAGGGGACGGTCGTGGATCATGCCGCGGTCGCCGTAGCCGTCGACCATCGTCCGCTGCATGCGGACCCGTTCGTGGACGTCGTCGGGCATGAGCATGATCGGATCGGTGCCGAGCAGCTCGTCGCGGGTGTAGCCGACGAGCGTGCAGAACGCGGCATTGACCTCGCAGTAGCGCCACTGGTCGTCCTGCAGCGTCATCGGGAGCACCGCATCGTCGAACAGCGCGGAGAACAGCTGCGCAGGCTCGAAGCTGCACTGAAGCGCGCGGTCGCGGCGCCGCACGTCGACGAGCACCCCCATGGTGAGCCGCGCGCCGTCGAGGTCGATCGCGCGCATGCGGATCCGTGCCCGCACCACCTCGCCCTGGGGACCGTGCACGTCCCAGCCGCCGAGGTCGTCGTCGAGCTCGTGCCGGCGCAGACGCCCGAGCAAGGCGACGAGGCGGGGCAGCTCGTCGCGCACGAACAGCACGGCCGCGTTCCGGCCCACCACGGCATCGGGCGAGACGAGGAAGCTGCGCTGGAACTCGGTGTTGACCGACGCGACCTTCAGGTCACGGTCGATGAGGAACGCCGGCAGGGGAAGCTGCGCGAACAGCGGGTCGTAGAACGCATCGACGGCTGAAACCGGGTCACGCGTCACGACGGCCAATCGGCGGCTCCTCGCGGAATGGCAGGGAAATTGATGGGGTGGATGATGGGATTCGAACCCACGACAACCGGAATCACAATCCGGGACTCTACCACTGAGCTACATCCACCACTGTACTGCTACCACGGTACTGCTGAGACCACGAACCTGCTCTGGCCTGCCCGACAGGAATCGAACCTGTGACCCTCAGCTTAGAAGGCTGATGCTCTATCCAACTGAGCTACGGGCAGCGAATCCGTCGTGCCTCCGGGCATGGTCGGACTCTGGCGCTGCACCGCTGGGACACTGGTCGGGGCGAGAGGATTCGAACCTCCGACATCTTGCTCCCAAAGCAAGCACTCTACCAGGCTGAGCTACGCCCCGGAGGCCGCGAATTGTATCCCAGGTTTGGCGATGGCCCAAACGGGCATCCGGACATCGATCGAAGCGGTGGACCCGCGTCAGGCATTGACCGATTCGGCGATGCGCCGAGCGGTCTGCTCCGCGAGCATCTCGTCGCGGGCCTCGACCATCACCCGCAGCAGCGGCTCGGTGCCGGAAGGCCGGATCAGGATGCGGCCGTCGCTGCCCAGGCTCGACTCGGCATCGGCGCAGGCCGCCCCCAGCGCCGGATGCGCGCGCCAGTCGAAGCCTTTCTGGATCCGCACGTTGATGAGCTTCTGCGGCAGCAGCGGCAGGTCGGACGTCAGCTCGGCGAGGCTCAGGCCGCTGCGCCGTACCGCCGACAGCACCTGCAGCGCACTGATCGTGCCGTCGCCGGTGGTGTGACAGTCCAGGCACAACAGGTGCCCCGAGCTCTCTCCACCGTACAGCCACCCCTTCTGCTGCAGCATCTCGAGCACGTAACGGTCGCCGACGTTGGCACGCGCGAACTCCACGCCGCGCCGCGTCAACGCCTGCTCGAGGCCCAGGTTGCTCATCAGCGTGCCGACGGCACCGGCCACCGGCCCGCCCATCAGCCGCTCGCGCACGATCACGTACAGCAGCTCGTCACCGTTGTAGATGCGCCCGCTCGCGTCGACGACCACAAGGCGGTCTGCATCCCCGTCCACCGCGATGCCGAAGTCGGCCCGATGCTCGAGCACCGCGCGACGCAGGGCGTCGGGATGCGTGGCGCCGACGCCCTCGTTGATGTTCAGCCCGTCGGGCTGCACGCCGATCTCCTTCACCTCGGCACCGAGCTCGTGGAACACGTGCGGCGCGGTGTGATAGGCGGCGCCATGCGCGCAGTCGACGACGATCCGCAGCCCGCGCAGATCGAGCGAGAACGGGAAGGAGCTCTTGCAGAATTCGATGTAGCGGCCGGCGGCATCCTCGATGCGACGCGCCTTGCCCAGATGGTCGGAACGCACGCAGCCCATCGGCTGCTCCAGGGCCTCTTCGATGCGCTCCTCCATCGCGTCAGGCAGCTTGTTGCCATCCGCCGAGAAGAACTTGATTCCGTTGTCGTCGTACGGATTGTGCGAGGCACTGATGACGACACCGGCCGACAGCCGCAGCGCGCGGGTCAGATAGGCCACACCGGGCGTGGGCAGCGGCCCGGACAGCAGCACGTCGATCCCTGCGGCGGCGAAGCCGGCCTCGAGGGCCGCCTCGAGCATGTAGCCGGAAATGCGGGTGTCCTTGCCGATCAGCACGCTGGAGCGGCCCGTCAGCCCCTGCTGCTGCGCCAGCACGCGGCCCGCGGCATAGCCGAGGCGCATCACGAACTGCGGGGTGATCGGGTCTTCGCCCACGCGTCCCCGAACGCCGTCGGTTCCGAAGTACTTGCGTCCCATCAGAGCATTCCTTTCATGGTTCAGTCCGCGCCCGCGGCTTCGATGCCGTCACGGACCCGCAGCGCGTCGCGCGTCTGGGCCACGTCGTGCACCCGGACGATGTGCGCCCCGCGTTCGACCGCACACAACATGGCCGCCAGACTGCCCGCCAGCCGCGCGTCGACGCTGCGTCCGGTCAGGTGCCCGATCACGGACTTGCGCGACACGCCGATCAGCACCGGCGCGCCCCCCGCCACGAGTCGGGGCAGGTCGTGCAGCAGACGCAGGTTGTCAGGCTGGGTCTTGCCGAATCCGATCCCCGGATCGAGGACGATCCGGTCCGCATCGACACCGTCGTCGACCAGGTCCTGCCGCCGACGGTAGAGCCACGCGACGACCTCCGACACCACGTCCCGATAGACGGGCGAATGCTGCATCGTGGACGGATCGCCGAGCATGTGCATCACGCACAACGCCGCCCGGCTGTCGCGCACGGCATCGACCGCGCCGGGCGCCCGAAAGCCCTGAACGTCGTTGATCATGTCGGCCCCCGCCGCGAGGGCGGCCCGCATCACCTGCGGGGTACGGGTGTCGACCGAAAGCGGAAGGCCGAGCCCGTGCAAGGCGGCCACCACCGGCACGACGCGGGCGATCTCCTCGTCGACGGGGACCGCAACCGCACCGGGGCGCGTCGACTCTCCGCCGATGTCGATGATGTCGGCGCCCTCTTCGCGCATCCGGTGCCCGCGCGCGATCGCGTCGTCGATCGCGAGGAAACGCCCGCCATCGGAGAACGAATCCGGCGTGACGTTGAGGATGCCCATGACCAGCGGCCGATCGAGCGAGAGCTCGAACCGGCCGCATCGAAGAATCTTCACATCACCCCCGGATCGGGAGAACGGGCTGGCGCCCACCGGAACGGCATCGCGGGCCTCGCGGGCCCGCGCGCGCGGTCGTTCAGGGGTTGGCGGCCGGCGCGGCCGGCGCGCTCGGGGTGACCGGCGACGAGGCGCTGGGCGTGCCGCCGCCCGCGCTGCCGCTGCCGCCGGAACGCTCCTTGGGGGGACGGGGCGGGCGACCGGCGACGATGTCGTCGATCTGGTCGGCGTCGATCGTCTCCCATTCGAGCAGGGCCTTGGTCATCGCCTCGACCTTGTCGCGATTGTCCTCGAGGATCTTGCGCGCGACGGCGTACTGCTCGTCGATGATGCGACGGATCTCGGCATCGACCTTGCGCATCGTCTCTTCGGACACGTTGGTCGTCTTGGTGATCGACCGGCCGAGGAACACCTCGCCTTCGTTCTCGGCGTAGACCATCGGGCCGAGCTCGTCGCTCATGCCGTAGCGCGTGACCATGTCGCGTGCGATCGAGGTCGCCCGTTCGAAGTCGTTGGACGCGCCGGTGGTCATCTGGTTCATGAAGACCTCTTCGGCAATGCGCCCGCCGAACAGCACGGCAATCGTGTTCAGCATGCGCTCGCGGTCGAGGCTGTAGCGGTCCTCGGTGGGCAGCTGCATCGTGACGCCCAGCGCACGGCCACGCGGGATCACCGTCACCTTGTGGACGGGATCCGTCTTGGGCAGCATCTTCGCGACGATGGCATGCCCGGACTCGTGGTACGCGGTGTTGCGCCGCTCCTCCTCGGGCATCACCAGCGTGCGGCGCTCCGCACCCATGATGATCTTGTCCTTGGCGCGCTCGAAGTCGATCATCTCGACCAGCCGGGCGCTGCGACGGGCGGCGAACAGCGCGGCCTCGTTCACGAGGTTGGCGAGGTCTGCGCCGGAGAACCCCGGGGTGCCGCGTGCGATCACGTCGGCGCGGACGTCCTGCCCGATGGGCACCTTGCGCATGTGCACGTTGAGGATCTGCTCGCGCCCGCGGATGTCGGGCAGCGGCACCACCACCTGGCGGTCGAAGCGTCCCGGCCGCAGCAGCGCCGGGTCGAGCACGTCGGGACGGTTGGTCGCGGCGATCACGATCACGCCCTGGCCCTGCTCGAATCCGTCCATCTCGACCAGCAGCTGGTTCAGCGTCTGCTCGCGCTCGTCGTTGCCGCCCCCGAGCCCCGCACCGCGCTGACGACCGACCGCATCGATCTCGTCGATGAACAGGATGCAGGGCGCATGCTTCTTCGCGTTCTCGAACATGTCGCGCACGCGCGCCGCGCCCACGCCCACGAACATCTCGACGAAGTCGGAGCCGGAAATCGAGAAGAACGGCACCTTGGCCTCGCCCGCGATCGCGCGCGCCAGCAGGGTCTTGCCGGTGCCGGGCGAACCGACCATCAGCACGCCGCGGGGAATGCGCCCGCCCAGCTTCTGGAACTTGGACGGATCCCGCAGGAACTCCACCAGTTCGTGCACTTCCTCCTTGGCCTCGTCGCAGCCGGCGACGTCGGCGAACGTGACCGTGTTGTTGCTCTCGTCGAGCATGCGGGCCTTCGACTTGCCGAACGAGAACGCGCCGCCCCGTCCGCCGCCCTGCATCTGGCGCATGAAGAACACCCATACGCCGATCAGCAGCAGCATCGGGAACCAGGACACGAAGATGTTCAGCAGCAGCGACTGCTCTTCCTCGGGCTTGGCGTTGACCTGGACGCCGTACTTCATCAGATCGCCGACCATCCAGGGGTCGCTGGGCGAGAACACCGTGAAGGACTTGTTGTCCTTGGTGCGGGCACGCAGGGTGCGTCCGTCGATGGTGACGCTTTCGACCCGCCCTTCCCTGGCCTCGGCCATGAACTGCGAATACGGCACGTCGCCCCCGCGGGCCTGGCGACTGTCGAACTGCTTGAACACGGTGAACAGCACGAGTGCGATCACCAGCCAGACAGCCGCCTTCGAGAAGACATTGTTCACTCGGTACGCTCCTGTTTCAGCCCGCCGATTCTACGCATCTTGCGCAGGCGACGCCAGCCGAATGCACATCCTAAGTCGTTGATCCGTATGGACCTTACACATCGCGTTCGCTGCTGCCTGCACGTGACGCCTTCAGCCCGCGTCCGAGCAGGTAGGTCTCGGCCGATTTGTCGCGCGACGCCTTCGGCTTGCGGGGCGCCACCCGCACGAACTGACGCTTGAACCGCTCGACCAGCTGGCTGTAGCCGCTGCCATGGAAGCATTTCACCAGCAGCGCCCCCTCCGGCTTGAGGTGATGAGCGGCGAAATCGGCGGCCAGTTCGATCAGGTCGGACATGCGCGCCGCATCCGCCGCCCCCACGCCGGACAGATTCGGCGCCATGTCGGAGACCACCAGGTCGAGCTTCTGCCCCTCGAGCGCCGCCTCCAGACTCGCCAGCACCGCCGGGTCCCGGAAGTCGCCCTGCAGGAACTGCACGCCGGCGATCTCTTCCATCGGCAGCAGATCGAGGGCCAGGATCCGGCCGCGGATCACGCCCCCGGGACCCACCAGCCGCTCGCGCAGCACCTGGCTCCAGGCGCCCGGCGCCGATCCGAGATCGACGACCGAGATGCCCGGACGGATCAGCGCATCCTGCTGGTCGATCTCGATCAGCTTGAAGGCCGCGCGCGAACGGTAGCCCTGCCGCACGGCCTGCTTCACGTACGGATCGTTGATGTGCTGATCCAGCCACGCCTTGTTGAACTTGTTCTTCGCCATCGAACTTCGCTTTCTCCAAGCCTGAACCGTGCCCCTCGGCGCCGGTCAGGGCACGATGCGCCCGTGCGATCGCGCCGCGTCGACGCTGTCGCGGCGTACAATTCGGCGATGAACGACACCGAAGACACACTGCCCGCAGCCCCGGAACTTACGCCGTCCGAGCGCAAGGATCTCAAGGCACGGGCCCATCATCTGGATCCCGTGGTCATGGTCGGCGACGCCGGCCTGACGCCGGCCGTGGTCGCCGAGGCCGGCCGCGCGATCGCCGTCCACGAACTGATCAAGGTCCGTGTCGCAGGCGACGACCGCGACGCGCGCAGGGCGGTGATGCAGGCGCTGTGCGCGCAACTGGGCGCCGCGCCCGTGCAGATCATCGGCAAGCAGCTGATCCTCTATCGGCCTTCCAGTGCTGCAGATGCGGCCGGCCGCGGAAAAACCAAGCGCTCCGGCCCTTACGTGCCCAAGAAGGCCGAAGCCGATGCGGCCGAGCGCGGTGCCGGGCGCAGTGCCGAACGCAAGGGCGCCTCGCTCAAAGGAACCAAGGGCGCCAAGGCGCGCAAGGCCTTCGCCGAACGGGTCGCCTCGTCGCCCCGGCAACCGGCCAAACCCGCGCCGCGCGGCACGCGCGCCAGCACGGCAGCCGGCGGCGCAACGCGGCGCGCACCCGGCGCCACCGCCCGCGCCGTGCCGGGCGGC
>JAKOZZ010000289.1 GCA_029779755.1 Pseudomonadota bacterium | reverse complement strand
GTGAAGGAGCAGATCGAGTCGCTGGGCGCCAAGTTCGTCGACGTGCCCTTCGAGACCGACGAGGAACGCGAGATCGCACAGGGCGTCGGCGGCTACGCGCGCCCGATGCCGGCCGCGTGGATGCAGCGCCAGGCCGCCGCGGTCGCCGAGCGCATGAAGCAGGCCGACATCGTCATCACCACCGCGCTGATCCCCGGCCGCAAGGCACCGGTGCTGATCACCGAGGACATGGTGCGCGCGATGAAGCCCGGCTCGGTGATCCTCGACATGGCGGTCGAGCAGGGCGGCAACTGCGCGGTCAGTGAAGCCGGCGCCACCGTCGTGCGGCACGGCGTGCACGTGATCGGGCAACCGAACCTGCCGGCGACGGTGCCGGCGGACGCCTCCGCGCTGTACGCGCGCAACGTGCTCGACTTCCTCAAGCTCGTCGTCGACAAGGACGGCGCCCTCGCGGTCAACCGCGAGGACGACATCGTCGCCGCATGCCTGCTGTGCATCAACGGCGAGACGATCCGCAAGAACGGCTAGAAGCACCACGAAAGGTCTGCGCATGGAATCCATCAGCCCCACCGTCGTCAACCTGATCATCTTCGTGCTGGCGATCTACGTCGGCTACCACGTGGTCTGGAACGTCACGCCGGCGCTGCACACCCCCCTGATGGCCGTCACCAACGCGGTGTCGGCCATCGTCATCGTCGGCGCGATGCTGGCCGCGGCGCTGACCGAGACCCCCCTCGGCCGCTTCATGGGCGTGGCGGCGGTCGCGCTGGCCGCGGTGAACGTGTTCGGCGGCTTTCTGGTCACACGACGGATGCTCGAGATGTTCAAGAAGAAGGAACCCCGGACGAACAAGGGAGGCGCGTGATGACGGTGCGCGCATTCATCATCCTGCTCGTGGTCACCGTGATCGCGATCTGGATCGGGGATCGGGTCGCCAGCGACTTCGCGGCGCCCGGGCTCGAGCGCAGCGCCTCCGTGCTGCTGATCGCCGCGGCGATCGTCCTGCCGGTGGGATGGCTGCTCGAGCGCATCGGCTGGATCAGCGGCCGGCTCGAATTCGGCCGCCGACCCGCGAAGGCGGAGAACGAGCAGCGTGACGGGGGTGCGGCATGAGCATCAACCTGGTGGTTCTGCTCTACCTGGTCGCCTCGGTGTGCTTCATCCAGGCGCTCAAGGGCCTGTCGCATCCGACCACGTCGATCCGCGGCAACGTGTTCGGCATGACCGGCATGGCGATCGCCGTGCTCACCACGATCGCGCTGATCTTCATGATGCGCGCCGAGCTCGCCGGCACGGGGCTGCTGTGGGTGGCGCTCGGCATCGCGCTGGGCGGCACGGCCGGCGCCATCATGGCCAAGCGGGTCGAGATGACCAAGATGCCCGAGCTGGTCGCATTCATGCACAGCATGATCGGCCTGGCGGCGGTGTTCATCGCGATCGCTGCGGTCGCCGAGCCGTGGGCGTTCGGCATCGCCGCAAAAGGCACGCCGATTCCGGCCGGGAACCGGCTGGAGCTGTTCCTGGGCGCGGCGATCGGCGCGATCACCTTCAGCGGCTCGGTGATCGCGTTCGGCAAGCTGTCGGGCAAGTACAAGTTCAGGCTGTTCCAGGGCGCGCCCGTCGTGTTCTCCGGGCAGCACATGCTGAACCTCGTGCTCGGCATCGCGACGGTCGCGCTCGGGCTGGTCTTCATGTTCACCGAGAACTGGACCGCCTTCTTCGCGATGCTCGCCCTGTCGTTCGTGCTGGGCGTGCTGATCATCATCCCGATCGGCGGGGCCGACATGCCCGTGGTGGTGTCGATGCTCAACAGCTATTCGGGCTGGGCGGCCGCAGGCATCGGCTTCTCGCTCAACAACAGCATGCTGATCATCGCGGGCAGCCTGGTGGGTTCGTCGGGCGCGATCCTGTCGTACATCATGTGCAAGGCGATGAACCGGTCGTTCTTCAACGTGATCCTCGGCGGATTCGGCGGCGAGGCCGCGGCGGCGACGACCGGCGGCCCGCAGGCGCAGCGGCCGGTGAAGTCCGGTTCGCCCGACGACGCCGGCTTCCTGCTGGGCAACGCCGAGACCGTGATCATCGTGCCGGGCTACGGCCTGGCGGTGGCGCGCGCGCAGCACCCGCTGAAGGAACTCGCCGACAAGCTGATCGAACGCGGCGTCACGGTCAAGTACGCGATCCATCCGGTTGCCGGCCGCATGCCGGGGCACATGAACGTGCTGCTGGCCGAAGCCGAGGTGCCCTACGACCAGGTGTTCGAGATGGAGGACATCAACTCCGAGTTCGGCGACACCGACGTGGTGCTGGTGCTGGGCGCCAACGACGTGGTGAACCCGGCGGCGAAGGATCCGAAGTCCCCGATCGCCGGCATGCCCATCCTCGAGGCCTACAAGGCACGCCAGGTGATCGTGAACAAGCGCTCGATGGCATCCGGCTACGCCGGCCTCGACAACGAGCTGTTCTACATGGACAAGACCATGATGGTGTTCGGCGACGCCAAGAAGGTCGTCGAGGACATGGTCAAGGCGATCGAGTGATCGTCGGTCATGCCGGGCGGTGAATTCGCGAGCTTCTTCCTCGGAAGCTTCTTCAGCCTGGTCACCATCATCAACCCGCCGTCGGCGCTGCCGCTGTTCACCGTGCTCAGCGGCGGCCTGACGGCCGACGGACAGCGGGCACTGGCCCGCCGCGCCTGCCTGTATGCGTTCATGATCCTGGTCGTCAGCCTGTTCGCGGGCGGACTGATCATGAACCTCTTCGGCGTGTCGTCCGCCGCCCTGCGGGTGGCCGGCGGCATCTGCGTGCTGCTCCTCGGCCACGGCATGCTGTTCGGGCGCGGCGGCATCGACGCCGGCGCCCACGACACCCACGCCAATCCGGCGTTCTTCCCGCTGGCGCTGCCCAGCATCACCGGCCCCGGCACGATCGCCGTCGTGATCGGCATCTCGACCGAGATCCGCGAGCTCAAGGGCCTGCCCGCGGAACTCGGCGCCTACGCCGGCACGCTGGCCGCGATGGTCGCCACCTGCGTGCTGACCTGGGTGGTGCTGCGCGGGGCCCGCGTGATCTCGAAGCGTCTCGGCGCCAACGGCATCGAAGTGCTGACGCGCCTGATGGGGTTTCTTCTGCTGTGCATCGGGGTACAGTTCATCGCCTCGGGGGTGCGCAGCTTTGTCGGCGGATCTTGAATTCCGCGCGTTGATGCGCACATGCGGGTACGTACCCGTGCCAAGGAGGACCGGATGGCCAACGAGGTGATCGACATGCCGGGCAGCCCGGAGTCCGGACTGCGCAAGGTCGCGCTGTTCGACTATCTGCTGCACATCGTGGGGCTGCTGTTCTCGATGGGCCTGCTGTCGGTGGTCGCGCTGATCATCAACTACGTGAAGCGCCCCGACGCCCGCGGCACCATCTACGAGTCCCACATGACGTGGATGATCGCCACGTTCTGGTGGACGCTCTTCTGGGTGGTGGTGTCGTTCGTGCCGTCGCTGGTGCTGAGCGTGGTGTCGTTCGGGCTGCTGTCCTTCCTGTTCGTGATCCCCGGGCTCTGGTTCCTGTACCGGATGATCAAGGGCGTGCTGCGCCTGATCGACGGGCGGCCCGTGCCCTGACACAGGAGACCGTCATGCGGACGTCACGCCGACCGACAGGTGGCCACCGGCCGACCGACGCCACAGGCGCCGCGACATCTGCGCCCCCGGCATCGCCCGAGACGCCGGCCGTGTCGCACCGGCCCGCCCTGCCCGCCCGCCGCACGCTGCTGATCTCCGGCGCAGCGCTGCTCGCCGGCTGCGCCACACCGCAGTTCATCGCACCACCGGCCGCGCCGGTGCCGCCGCCCACGGTGCGCGTGGGCGACCGTTGGCGCTACCAGGTGGTCGACCGTTACAGCGGCCGGGTCACCGGCCTGCGCGCCATGCAGGTCGCCGCCCTGCAGCCGCAGCTGCGCGTGGCCGTCACCGACGGCAACGACCGGCCGCTCGTCGAGGAAACCTACGCCCGCCCCTGGGAGGTCGTGCAGGAGCCGGGCTACGACCTCGTGCAGATCTTCACGCAGCCGATCCCGGTGGTGCCGCAGCCGATCGCCGTCGGCGCCTCGGCGCGCATCTCCGGCGCCTACCGGCTGCCCGGCCAGGACGACCGGTACTTCTGGAGCGAATGGATCGACGCGCCCGGCTGGGAGCGCATCCGCGTGCCGGCCGGCGAGTTCGAGGCCTTGCGCATCGAGCGCCGCATCGCGTTCACGCACTCCGACCGCTGGCGCCTCAGCGCGCAGCGCAGCGAAACGCTGTGGTACGCACCCGCCGTCAACCGCTGGGTGCGGCGCGAGTGGACGGGCAACTACCTGTGGTACGGCATGCGGCGTTCGCCGTTGCGCGAGGACTGGGTCGCGTACGAGCTGATCGATTACGCGCGGGCGGGCTGACGGCGCGTCGTCGGCGTCGGTGCGGGCGAAGGTGCGGGTAATGGGCCGGCCTGGGGGCGGGTGCTGGCCCCTACTGCGCAGGGGTGCCCTCGGTGCTCGGGTGGCTGGCCGTGCAGCACAACTCGCTGCGCGCCCTGCGGGCGCTGCGCTCAGACATGGTGCTGCAGATTTGAGGTACGAAGCGCGCTACGCGCGCCGGCCAGCCACCCTCCGCGCCTCGGCTGCGCACACGCCCCCGGGCCGGCCCATTACCCGCACCTTCGCCGAGACGTCCGTTGACTGCGGAGAACGCGGTGCGGCGGACTGCGCGCGTCAGTGCCTGTCTGCGCATGCCACGCTCATTGTGGCCGTCGCCGCCGCCGCTGCTCTTCATCGCACGAATCTGATGCCACTCGGCGCGGCAGGCGGTGGGGGGGGCGGCCGGGGCGGTGTGGGGCG
>JAKOZZ010000233.1 GCA_029779755.1 Pseudomonadota bacterium | reverse complement strand
GAGGACAACCGGCTGAACGCGGCCGTCGTGCGCGACATGCTGATGCAGCACGGTCATGCCGACGTGCAGGTCTTCGAGGAACCGGCCGAAGCCCTGGCCGCCGTGCCGTCCCTGATGCCCGACCTCGTGCTGCTCGACCTGAACCTGCCGGGCATGGACGGGCTCGAACTGCTGCGCCGGCTGAAGGACGACCCGCGCACCCGCGACATCCCGGTGGCGATCGTATCCGCCGACGCCCTGCCCGACCGGATCGACGCGGCGTTCTCGGCAGGCGCGGCCGACTACCTCACCAAGCCCCTGAACATGGACACCCTGCTGGTGCTGGTCGAGCAGTGCGCCGATCGCACCGACGTTCAACCGGCCGAGCCGTCGTCACGCGCTCGCCCCGTTCCGGAGTCCGACGATGCGCCCGGCGTCTCCAGCCCCCAGAGCAGGCCCGCCGCGAGCAGACACGACGCGGCACTGAGCACGCCGACGGCACCGTAGCCGAACCGTTCGAACACTCCGGTCCCCACCGGGGTGAGCAGGGACACGCCCACGTAGGTGGAACTGCCCAGCAGCGCGGTGGCCACGCCGCGCAGCGCCGGGATGCGGTCGGCGGCCAGCGCGGTGGCCGACACGAAGAAGGCACCCTGCACGCACCCCCACGTGAACATGCCGACGGCCATCGCCGCCGGGACCGATGCGAGCCAGGGCAGGATCGCGAGCACCACCACGAGCAGCAGCAGCGCCCCGATCGCCGTGCGGCGCATGCCCAGCCGATCGATCAGACGGGCATTGAAGGTGACGACGGCCAGCCCCGCGCCATAGACGGCGATCGTGAGCCCCGCCGGCGTCGGGCCCCAATCGTTCAGGCGGCGCAGTTCCGACCCGAGATAGGCGTACACAGCGTAGAAGGCGCCCATGTCGAGCAGGTTCGCCGCGAGGATGCGGCGCATGCCTCCGTCGCCCAGCACGCGCACGAGGCTGTTCAGGACGCCACCTGCGGGTGCGGGTGCGCTCGGTCCGTTCAGCACCGGCCCCTGCCCCGGGGCCTGCGACTGCGACTGCGACTGCGACTGCGACTGCTCCTGAGCCTGCGACTGCGCCTGCGCCGCTGACTCGGGCTGCACCGGGCCGGCGGGCCGCGGTGCGCGTACCAGCAGCCCCGCCATGAGGAGCGCGCTCACGGACAGCCCGCCGAACGCCCAGCGCCAGTCGATCACGTGCGCGGCGAGGGACATCAGGGGAACGACCAGCAGCACCGCGACGGACCAGCCGCTGACGACGCGCCCCATCAGGTGGGCCCGGTTGGCCGGATCGGCCAGGTCGGCGGCGTACGCGTAGATGGCCGGCAGTGCCGTGCCCGAGGCCGCGCCGGCCAGCGCCGACAGCGCCAGCAGGGCCTCGAAGCGAGTGCTCTGACCGGCCCCGATCCACGCGAGCGCGTATACGCACAGCGCTGCCACGATCAGGTGCACGCGCGGCACACGCTGCGCCCCCAGGCCGACGATCGGTGCGGCCACCGCCAGCGCAACGCTGAACGCCGCCTGCATCGTGCCGGCCCGCGCGATCGTCACCTCGTGCGCGCGGGCGATGTCCGGCAGCAGCGGCGAGATCGCGAACATCGTCGCCCCCACGGTCGCGACGCTCATCGTGAGCGCCGGGACGAGCAGGGGCGACCTGCGCAGGTCGGTCATCCGGTGGCGGGCTCCGACATGCGCCGGCGGCGCGTGCCCGGGGAAGCGGTCTTGCGCACGGACGGCGCACGGACCGCCGCCGTGGCGCCCGCCTGCCCCGGCGGCGCCTCGTTCGAGGCCGGCGACACCGTGGTCGCCCTGGTCGCCCCGGTTCCCTTGGCCGCCCCGGTCGTCTTGGTCGCGCTGGCCGCGCTGGTCGCGTCGGTTGCCTTCGCCGCCTTCGCTGCCTTGGTCGCCTTGGTCGCCTTGGCCGACTTGGTCGCCTTGGTCGCCTTGGCCGACTTGGCCGCCTCGGTTGCCTTCGGCGGTGCCGACCCCGTCGATGCCACGGCCCCGACGCGTGTCCGCGGCGGCCGCGCCGCACGCCCGGAGGACGGCGTCGCCTCTGGTGCCGGCGTCGGCGCGGACGGTGCAGCACGGTGCGACGACGGATCGGCCGCCCGCGTGCTCCGGCCCCCCCCGAAGCGGAACAACCCCAGCAAATGCTCGGCACGCTGCGTGGCCCGCGCCAGCACCTCGGGCGGCAGACGGCGCAGCAGATAGGGCAGCCCCATGCCCAGGATCAGGGCATCGTCGACCCAGCCCACGAACGGGATGTCGGGAATCAGGTCGACGGGGCTGATCAGGTAGGCCAGCGCGGCGGCCGCGGCCACGCGCATCGCCAGGGGCGTGGCGGGATCGCGCACGGCCAGCGCAAGGATCAGCGCCTCGGTGCCGGCGGACTTGAACAGCCGGCGCAACTTCAGCAGCCACATGGCAGGCTCCGGAAACGGAAACGGAAACGGAAACGGAAACGGACGCGTCGTGCGCTCACCGCACGAGCTGGTTGATCTCGATGATCGGCATCAGCACCGCCAGAACGATCGTCAGCACCACGCCGCCCATGATCAGGATCAGCATCGGCTCGAGGATGCTGGTCAGCGCCAGCGCGCGCCGCTCGGTCTCGCCGGACAGCGTGGTGGCGGTGCGCTGGAGCATCTCCGACAGGTTGCCGGTCGCCTCGCCGCTGGCGATCATGTGGATCATCATCGGCGGGAAGTGGCCGCCCGCGGCCAGCGCCCGCGACAGCGGCGCGCCTTCGCGGACCCGCGTGATCGCGTCCTCGACGTCGGCCCGCATCGCCTGGTTGGTGAGCGTCTGTGCGCCCGCCTCCAGCGACTTGATCAGCGGAACGCCGCTCGACGCGAGGATGCCCAGCGTCGACGCGAACCGCGCGGTGTTCATGCCGCGGATCAGGCGTCCGAACATCGGCAGCCCGAGCAGCCGCTCGTGCCACGCAAGCCGGAAGCTCGGCGCGCGCAGCGCCCAGCGGAAGCCGGCGCCGCCCAGCACGAGGGCCAGCAGCATCGCCCACCCCCAGTGCCGCACGAAGTCCGACACCGCGATCAGCGCGGTGGTGAGGAACGGCAGCGTCTGCTTCGTCTGCGTGAACACGCCGACCACCTGCGGCACCACGTACGTGAGCAGCGCGACGATCACGCCGATCGCGACCAGCGTGACGATCGCCGGATAGGTGAACGCCAGCGTGATGCGCTGGGTGAGTGCGCTGCGCGACTCGACGTAGTCGGCCAGCCGCTCCATCACCATCGACAGCTCGCCCGACTGCTCGCCGGCCGCCACCAGTGCACGGTACACCTCGGGGAAATCGCGCGGATAGCGCGACAGCGCCTGCGCGAACGTCTGGCCGGCGACGACCTCGCTGCGCACCGCCGCCATGCGCTCGCGCAGCAGCGCGCGCTCGGCCTGCTCGACGACCGCCCCGAGCGCCCGCTCCAGCGGCAGCCGCGCGGCGAGCAGGCTCGCCAGCTGACGGGTCATCATCGTGAGCTCGGCGGTGCGGATGCGCCCGCCCAGCACCTCGCGTGCCGCGCCGGCGCTCGCCACCGGCAGCACGTCGATGGGCAGCAGCCCGCGCTCGCGCAGCAGCGTGCGCGCATGCCGGGGCGAATCGGCGTCGAGCACGCCCTTCTCGATCTGGCCGCTGGCGGTCGACGCCTCGAAGCGATACGCGGACATCGGCGTGCGTCCCGCGTCAGTCGCGCGTGACCCGGATCACCTCGTCGAGCGAGGTGACCCCGGCCTGCACCCACCGCTGCCCGTCGTCGCGCATCGACTGCATGCCGTTGGCGACCGCGGCCGCGCGCATGTCGGCCTCGGAGGCCCCGCGGTGGATCAGGCCGCGCAGTGCGTCGTCGACGGTGAGCAGCTCGTAGACGCCGGTGCGGCCCTGGTACCCCGTGCGGTTGCAGCTCAGGCACCCGACCGCGCGCCAGCCGCGGGTGATCGGGTCGGGCTGACGGCACTGCGGGCACAGCTTGCGCACCAGCCTCTGCGCGGCCACGCCGAGCAGGCTCGACGACAGCAGGAACGGCTCGACGCCCATGTCGATCAGGCGCGTGACCGCCGACACCGCGTCGTTGGTGTGCAGCGTGGCCAGCACCAGGTGGCCGGTGAGCGACGCCTGCACCGCGATCTGCGCGGTCTCGAGGTCGCGGATCTCGCCGATCATGATCACGTCCGGGTCCTGGCGCAGGATCGAACGCAGCGCCTTGGCGAAGGTCATGTCGATCTTGGCGTTGACCTGCGTCTGCCCGATGCCCTCGAGGTCGTATTCGATCGGATCCTCGACCGTCAGCACGTTCGTGGTGCTGGAGTCGATGCGGCCCAGTGCGGCGTACAGGGTGGTCGTCTTGCCCGAGCCCGTGGGCCCCGTCACCAGCACGATGCCGTGCGGCTGGTGCACGAGCTTGTCGAACGCGTTCAGCGTGCCGTCGGCCATGCCCAGGCGCGACAGGTCGAGGCGCCCGGCCTCCTTGTCGAGCAGCCGCAGCACCGCGCGCTCGCCATGTCCGGTGGGCAGCGTCGACACCCGCACGTCGATCGCGCGGCCGCCGATGCGCAGCGCGATCCGCCCGTCCTGCGGCAGGCGCTTCTCGGCGATGTCGAGCTGCGCCAGGATCTTGATGCGCGAGATCAGCGCCGCATGCAGCTCGCGCCTCGGCCGCACGACGTCGCGCAGCGTGCCGTCGACGCGGAAGCGCACCATCGAGTAGGTCTCGAAGGCCTCGATGTGGATGTCGGACGCACCGTCGCGGCTGGCCTGGGTGAGCAGCGCGTTGATCATCCGGATGATCGGCGCGTCGTCCTCGGTCTCGAGCAGATCCTCGATCTTGGGGAGGTCCTGCATCAGGCGCGACAGGTCGAGGTCGCTCTCGACCTCGTCGACGACCGACGCGGCCGACCCTTCCTGCTGCGCATACGCACGCGAGATCGCGGAGGCGAGCTCGGACTCGGGCTTGCGGATCGTGACCAGCCGCAGACTGAGGTTGCGCGACAGCTCGGCCAGCGCCTGCACCGGCGTGCGCTCGCTGATCCAGACCTCGATCGCGTCGCCCGACACGCCGCTCACCAGCACCTGGTGCGTGCGGGCGAATCCGTAGGGGACGTAGCGGGCCGGGGAGACGCTGGACATCGGAGGCGTTCGGTGGCGGGGAAGGAGCGGGGGCGGTGGAGGACGATGGTCGGACGATGGGCGACGGCAGCCGCGGCGACCGCGGCTAGTCGGGCGCCTTGCCGCCGGCCTGCTCCGCGTCGCCTCCGGGCGCGGCCTCGGGCTGCGCCGGCCGGCGCAGGGGCACGATCACCTCGTTGGGCGCGGTCTGCACGGCGCCCGGCGACACCGGCTGCGACTCGCTGACCGGCGCCCCGCGGCGGGTGGCCTCGTCGATGTCCGGCGCCAGGCTCGCCGGCGCGCGCGTCGCGGCCGCCGGGCGGGCCGCCTCGCCGGCCTTGGGCAGGCCCGGCATCGGCGGCAGGTCGGACGGCGGGAACTGCGGCAGCAGCCAGTGCGGCGGCAGGCGCGAATCACCCTGCAGCTGCCGGATGTAGTCGTAGCGGTCGCTGGTCACGCCGTGGGAATCCTCGGCCGTGCGCAGGATGATCGGGCGCAGGAACACCATCAGGTTGGTCTTCACGCGCTTGCGGTTGTCGTAGCGGAACAGCGACCCCACGGCCGGCACGTCGCCCAGCCAGGGCACCTTGCTCTCGCCGCCCTCGACCCGCTCTTCGATCAGGCCGCCGAGCACCACCACCTGCCCGTCGTCGACGAGCACGTTCGACTCGATCGCACGGCGGTTGGTGATCAGGCCCTGGGCCGTCTGGCTGGTGACGCTGGAAACCTCCTGGAAGATCTGCAGGCGGATCGACCCGCCTTCCGACACCTGCGGACGCACGCGCAGCGTGGTGCCGACGTCGCGCCGCTCGATGGTCTGGAACGGATTGACCGATGCGCCGCCGGTGCCGGTGGCGGTGAACTGCCCCGTCAGGAACGGCACGTTCTGGCCGATGATGATGCGCGCCTCCTCGTTGTCGAGGGTCAGCAGGTTCGGCGTGGCCAGCACGTTGGCATTGGCCTTGGACTCGAGCGCGCGGGCCAGCAGGCCGAGGTTGATGATGGAGGTGGTGACCCCGTTGATCGAGATGGGCGTGCTGCCGCGCACCACACCGATGTTCAGGCCCTGGCCGACCCCCAGCGGATTGGCCGCGACGCTCAGGATGTTGGCGCTGGCGTTGCTGCCCGACAGGTTGGTGCCGCCGATGACGCCGCTGCGGCCGGCATCGGGCGCGTTCAGGAACTGCCACTGGATGCCGAACTCGGCCGCCTTCTCGGCGCTGACCTCGACGATCAGCGACTCGATGAACACCTGCGCACGCCGCGCGTCGAGCTGGTCGATGACGGCCCGCAGGTTGCGGTAGACGGGGTCGGGCGCAGTGATGATCAGGGAGTTGGTCGCGGCGTCGGCGGCGATGATCGCGCCGCCGGCATTCACGACCGTGTTGCCCTGCGGCAGCCCGCCGGTGCCCGAGGTGCCGCCCAGCGGCGCATTGGCGGCCGACAGGCCGGCGCCCGTTCCGGTGGTACCGCCCGTGCCGGTGCCCAGCATGCCGCCCTGCCCGCCGAGCCCGCCCTGCATCGACGATCCGGCGCCCGCCAGGCCCGACGCCATGCCGGACATGCCCGCAGCACCGGCGCCTGCGCCCGCGTCGCCGCCCGACAGCACGCCGCGCAGCACCTGGGCCAGGCGCACGGCCTCGGCGTTGCGCAGGTAGACCACGTGGATGTTGCCGGGCCGTGTGCTCGGCTGGTCGAGGCGTGAGATCAGCGACTTCGCGAGGTTCACCTTCGCCAGGCTGGAGGCCCGCACCAGCACGGAGTTGATGCGCGGATCGGCCAATACGGTCACGCGCTGACCGGGGTCGACCTGGGCGCCGGCCCCGCCGCGGTTCGAGTCGTCGATCATCCGCGCCACGGCCACCGCCACCTCGCTGGCCAGCGCATGCCGGATCCGGATCACCTCCACCTCGCTCGTGGACGGGCTGTCGAGCGTGGCGATGATGCGGGCCAGCCGCTGCAGGTTGGCCGCATAGTCGGTGATGACCAGCGAGTTGTTGTTCGGGTACGCGGTGATCGTGTTGTTGGCCGTGATCAGCGGCCGCAGCACCGGCACGAGGTTGCTGGCCGATTCGTAGTTCAGCCGGAAGATCTGCGTGACGACCTGGTCGCCGGAGCGCTCGACGTTGCGGCCGAGATCGACCGGTCCGGCCTGCATCTTCGCGTCGGCCTCGGGCACCACGCGCGACAGGCTGCCGCCTTCGACGATCGCGAAGCCCTGCACCCGCAGCGACGCCTGCAGCAGCTGGTAGGCCTGCGCGCGCGTCACGGGCCGCGGGGTCTCGAGGGTGATCTTGCCGCGCACGCGCGGATCGATCAGGAACGTGCGGTTCAGCAGGTGTCCGAACGCGCCGATCACGGTGTCGATCTCGGCGTCCTTGAAGTTCAGGCTGATCTGGTCGGGCGACGCCAGGCGCTTCGCGGCGGCGGCATCGAGGCCGCCGTTCTGGGGGGCGGCCTGCGCATGCACGGACGTCGGCAGCAGCAGCGCGGTCAGGGGCGGCAGCATCGCCACGATCGACGACCACAGCGCCACCGCCGCCAGCACCGCGCGAAGACGGCATGTGCGCACGATCGGGCCGCACGCGCGGGCGCGCCGGCTCGACGCCTGGGACTGCACCGCCAGTCGGGACGGCTTGCGCTCCATCATGCTCCAATCCTGATGACGGTGCGCTCGCCTTCGCGCCGTCCGATCAACCCCAGCAGCGACTGCAGCCGCTGGCGTTCCGGTCCCTCCGCGCGCGCCTGCGCTTCGAAGCGCACACCGGCACGGCGATCCCAGCTGCCGCTTCCCTGCAACTGCAGCGGACCGGACAGCGTGGAGAGGGAAAGATTCACGTCGGACCCCGCGCCGTTCACGTCGATCCGGTAGGTGCCGAGGGGCCGCACGGGCGTCATCGCGGAGGTCACGTCTCTCAGTTCGATCGATACCCGACCGGTCAGGACGCCCTGCCGGATCGACAGCGGCTCCCAGCGCGTGGAAAGCGCTGCAGACGGGCGGATTGTATTCCAGGGGGACCCCAGCCGAGACAGGTCCGCCGACGGAAGGTCGAGCGCACCCGCCCCGACCCGCAGCTCCTGCAGCCCGCCGCCCAGGCGCACGGGGGCGGGCATGCCGTCCATCTTGACGTCGGCTTCGACGATGCCGAGCAGCAGCGGCAGCATGCGCACGTGCCAGCGGATCTCGCCCGGCAGCGCCATGCCCTGGGCCACCTGCGCCGCCCGGGGCGCGCCGCTGTCGACGGCTTCCTGGAAGACCAGCGTGCCGCGCCCGTCCCAGATCGAACCCGAGGCGCCCGCAAGCCGCACCCGGCCCAGCGAGGCCTCGCGCAGGCCGACGTCGAGCCAGGCGGCGGGCGCAAACGTCAGCACCGTGCCGAGGATCGCGAGCACACCCGCCAGCACGAATCCGATCCAGCGCAGCGCGGCCATCGGGTCAGCGCCCCTCGCGCCGCGGCGCCTCGAGCACGAGCCGGATGCTGACGATCCCGGGCGCGGCATCCCGACTGACGGTCAGGTCGGCGACACGCAGCCGCGTCTCGCGCAGGGTGGTGTCCAGCCACGCCAGCCACGACGCGTAGGGCACGGCCGAGAAGCGCAGGTCGAAGAGCTCGCCGTTGAGCGACAGCTGGGTGAGCCGGTCGGCCAGCCCCGCCGCGGTGACCGACTGCTGCAGCGACGCGCGCAGCGCCTGCGGCGTGTCGCCGGCACGCGGCCCGGCGCCGAGCAGGCGGGCTTCGGCCGCGAGCGCGGTCATCTGCGCCAGCTGGCCGCGCATCTGCGGCAACTCGGTCGCGAGCTGCGCGCGGCCGCGCCACGCCGGCTCGAACAGCACCTGGTATCCGAGGGCCAGGACGACGACGAGCCCCGCGCCGATCACCATGCGGCGCTCGCGGGCGGCGAGCA
Organism: Pseudomonadota bacterium; assembly: GCA_029779755.1. Classification (GTDB taxonomy): domain Bacteria; phylum Pseudomonadota; class Gammaproteobacteria; order Burkholderiales; family Burkholderiaceae_E; genus Quisquiliibacterium. The sequence goes on along the minus strand of JAKOZZ010000233.1, from coordinate 476 downwards.
TCCGCCAGCTCTGGAACAGTTTCTCGATCACCGCGCCCGCCTCATGACTGCAGGCTGATGACGGCGAGCGCTGCACTGCCCTCATCACCCTCGAACTGCAGTTTCAGGCCCTGCTGCGCACACGCGGCGACCAGGCCGTCGCGCACCGCCGGCCCGTCGAGGAACGCATCGCGAAAGCGCGCCCGCAGACGCCCGTCACGGTACTCGAGGCCCGCGAGCGCATCCGCGCCGCGCGCGCCCAGCGCCGCCGAGAACTTCGTGAGCAGGGGGAGGACGTCGTCGGGCCCCGTCTGGCCGGCCTTCAGGCGCAGGTCGGCCACCTGACGCTGCATCTGCAGCATCGGATCGACGATCACCTGCGCATTCGGGAACGCCTGCCGGAACGTGGACTCCATCTGGACCTTGAGCACCGCGCGCTCCTGTGCGAGGCGCCCCCAGTGCAGGTTGAGGCCGATCAGGAAGGCGGCGAGCGCCCC
>JAKOZZ010000226.1 GCA_029779755.1 Pseudomonadota bacterium | reverse complement strand
CATGGCAACTGCCTGTGCCACCCGACGCTGATGATCCGCCGGCGCTGCTATCGCGTCGTGGGCGGCTACGACGCGCGCATGGCGCAGGTGCCCGACCTCGACATGTGGGTGCGCCTGGCCGCGCGCTACGAGCTGCACGTGATGCCGCGCGTGCTCACGCGCTTTCGCATCCGCGACGGCCAGCGCAATGCCAGCGCGGCGCGCCCCGAGGTCGTGCGCCGCGACGCGTGGGAGCGTCAGCGGGTGCTCGAGCAGTACCTGGCGATGCCCGCCGAGGTGCTGCGCAAGGCGTTTCCCGAATACGCCGACGACCGCCGCGCGCCGGGCGCGTGGCTGGCCGAGCACGCGCTCGGCATCGACCTGCCGTTCCACGTCGCATTCGGGCTCGAGACCGCGTTCGCCAGCCTGCCGCCGGGCGGCGACGGCCCCGAATACGCGCGGCTGATCGCACTGACCGGCCGGCACGACGTGTTCGGCATCCACCGGAGGGCGTCGTGAAGAGCACTCCCATCGCGGCCGCGCTGTCGGCGGCACTCCTGGCCCTCGCGGGCGGCGCCGCGCACGCGCAGACGACCGAGCGCGACCTGCTGTCGGAACGCGACTTCCTCACCGAGATTCCGCGGGTGTTCTCGGCGTCGCGCCTGCCGCAGGCGCCGGCCGATTCGCCCGGCGCGGTCACCGTGATCGACCGCGAGATGATCCGGGCGCTGGGCGCGCGGGACGTCGCCGAGGTGTTCCGCCTCGTGCCCGGCTTCGTGGTCGGGCAGGCCAGCGGCGGACGCCCGGTGGTGGCCTATCACGGCCTGTCGGGCCAGATCTCGCAGCGCATGCAGGTGCTGCTCGACGGACGGTCGCTGTACGCGCCGTACCTGTTCGGCGGCATCGACTGGAACACCCTGCCGATCAGCCTGGACGACATCGAGCGCATCGAGGTGCTGCGCGGCTCCAACTCGGCCGCCTACGGCGCCAACGCCTTCCTGGGCGTGGCCAACATCATCACCCGCGCCGCCGCCCAGTCGGGCGGCGCGCATGCGTCCACCAGCCTGGGCACCGGCGGCGTGCGCGACGTGGCCGCGCGCATCGGCGGGGGCGGCCGAGGCGTCGACTGGCGCCTGTCGGCGGGCACACGGCGCGACGACGGCCTGACGGGCGCGTTCGACCAGCGCCGCCTGAACTACCTGAGCGGCCGCACCGAATGGCAGATCAGCGACACCGACCAGCTGTCGGTGTCGGCCGGCATCAACGACAACCGCCTGGGACTGGGCGTGGCGAGCTCGGCCGGCGATCCGCAGCGCTTCGAGGACACCACGTCGTCGTTCGGGCAGATCCGCTGGCGGCGCTCGTTCTCACCCGACCACGAGATGAGCCTGGCGGCCTCGCACACCAGCGACCGCGGCTCGGACCGGTTCGCGATCCCCGTCACCGCCACCGACGCGCTGATCATCGACTACGGCCGCAAGGCGCTGCGCGACCACTTCGAGTACCAGCACTATCTCGGCGTGAGCGAGCGCATCCGCGCCTCGTGGGGCGTCGAGTTCCGCAAGGAGAGCGTGGTCGCGCCGCAGCTGTTCAACACCAGCGACGCGCAGCGCACACAGGCGAGCCGCGCCTACCTGAATGCCGAGTGGTCGGTGAACCCGGCGTGGACGGTCAACGCGGGCGGGCTGATCGAGCACGAGACGCTGAGCGGCACGCACCTGGCGCCGCGGCTGACGGTCAACTGGAAGTTCGACGCCGGCCAGGCGCTGCGGCTGGGCTACTCCGACGCGTTCCGCACGCCGGCGCTGTTCGAGCAGCGCTCCGACTGGCGCTTCGTGTACGGCGGGCGCACGATCGACGTGCGCTATCTCTCGCGCGGCGGGCTGAAGCCCGAGCGGGTGCGCGCCACCGAGCTGTCGTACCTCGGCGACTTCCGCCACCTTGGCCTGAACGTCGATGCGCGCCTGTTCCGCGAACGGGTCAGCGACCTGATCACCCAGCAGCGCTACGCGCTGCCGCCGGGCCAGGAGTTCGACCCCGAGTCGGGCGCATTCGACCTGCGCAACGGCGACGCCGCGAGCATCACCGGCCTCGAGTACCAGCTGCGCTGGCGGCCGAGCGCCACCCAGCAGTGGCTGTTCGGGCACTACATGGCGCGGCGCTCGGGCAGCGCGCCCTTCGTCAGCGAATCGATCCCGGCCTACAGCGCGCACGTGCTCGGCATGTTCCGGCTGTCGGGCAACCGCACGCTGTCGGTGTTCTACGGCCTGCAGGCCCCGATCCGGTGGATCGGCGAGACGACGATGATGCCGCGCCAGCGCCGGCTCGACCTGCGCCTGGAGCAGGCATTCGAGGCCGACGCGCTGCGTGGCACGGTGGCGATCGTCGGCCAGAACCTGCTCGGCGGGCAGACGGAGTTCCGCACCGGCCAGGAGATGCCGCGCCGGCTCTGGCTGACCATCAGCGTGGATCGCTGAACCGGCCATGCACCAGCCCCCGCCGCCCCGCCGGGACCGCGCCGCAGGATCGCCTGCCGGTGCGCCGCGCGGCATGGGTGCGCCGCGATGGGCCGCACTCTGGCTGCTCGCGTGCGCGGCGGTGCTGCTCGGCGGGCGGCCGGCGCAGGCCAACCCCGTCACGCTGCTGCTGAGCGCGCAGGGCGGCGGCTACACCGAGGTGGCCGATGCCATCCAGGCCGAGCTGCGCAAGGTGCCCGGGGTGCGGGTGGTGACCAGCGTCGTGGGCGCGTCCGGATCCGAGGACGCGCCTGCGCCGGTGCCCGGCGCACAGCCGATCACGATCGCGGTCGGCACGCGCGCGATGCAGACCGCGCTGCGCGCCGGCGAGCCGCGCGGGCTGCTGCTGTCGGTGCTCGTGCCGCGCAGCAGCTACGAGACACTCACGGCGGGCCTGAAGCCGGCCGAGTCGCGGCGCGTCACCGCCGTGCACCTGGACCAGCCGTTCGGGCGGCAGCTCGAGCTGATCCGGCAGGTGCTGCCCGGCCTGAACCGGGTGGGGATCGTGCTCGGGCCCGAATCCGCACGCGACGCCGACCGTCTGCAGGCGGCCGCCGACGCGCGCGGGCTGCGTCTGACGATCGAGCGCGCCAGTCGCGACAGCGAACTGTTCCCTGCGTTACAGCGGGTGATGGCCGACTCCGACGTCTTCCTCGCCGTGCCCGACGCCCGCGTGGTGAACGCCGACACCGCGCAGAACCTGCTGCTCACCTCGTTCCGCCTGCGCGCGCCGGTGGTCGCCTGGTCGGCCGGCTACGTGCGGGCCGGCGCGCTCGCCGCCGTGTTCACCACGCCGGCGCAGGCTGGCACCCAGGCGGGCGAACTCACGCGCACGCTGCTGCGCGGCGCTTCCGTGCCGCCGCCGCAGTATCCGAAGGCGTTCACCGTCTCCATCAACCGCCAGCTGGCCCGCTCGCTCGGCCTCGAGGTCGACGACGAGGCCCAGGTGCGCGAGCGCATGCAACGCAACGACCGCGAATGATCGCCCACCTCTCGGAGCGTCTGCGCGAACGGCTGTCCAGCCTGCCCGCGCGCATCACCGCCATCGCGATGCTGCCGGTGCTCCTGCTCGCGCTGATGGTCGGCGGTCTGTCGATCTCGCTGCGCAAGAGCGACCTCGCCGAGGGGCTGCAGCAGCGCGGCCTGCTGCTGGCGCGGCTGCTGTCGTCGGCGGCCGACTACGGCGTGTTCTCGGGCAACCGCGCGGCGCTGCAGACGCTCGCCGAATCGGTCGCACGCGAGCAGGCGGTCGCGGGCGTGCAGATCCTCGACCGCGACAACCAGGTGCTGGCCACGGCGGGCACGGCCCCGCCGCCCGGCGAGCCGGAGCGCGCGTGGCGCGTGTTCCAGGAGCCCATCCGCAGCCCGCAGCTCGCGGTCGACGACGTCGACGCGCCCGCACGCGCGCCGGGCAGCGCACCGCAGGGTTCGGAACGCGTCAACGGCCTCGCGATCATCTACCTGACGACCGCGCAGATCGACGAGGAGGAGCGCCGTTTCACGGCGATCGTGATCGGCATCCTGGCCGCGGTGCTGCTGGCGACCGGACTGGTCGCGCGGCGCATGAGCCGCCGCGTGTCACGCCCGGTGGTCGAGGTGGCGCAGGCGGTCGAGCGCATCGGACGCGGGGACACGTCGGTGCGGGTGCAGCCCAGCACGATCGGCGTGCTCGACCTGCTGGGCAAGGGCGTCAACGAGATGGCGCAGCAGCTCGAGCGCGCGATGCACGAGCTCGAGCAGCGCGTGCTCGACGCGACCCGCCAGCTGGTCGACAAGAAGGACGAGGCCGAACGCGCGAACAACGCCAAGTCGCGGTTCCTGGCCGCGGCGAGCCACGACCTGCGCCAGCCGATGCACGCGCTCGGCATGTTCGTCGCCGCGCTCGCGCAGCAGCCCGCCACCGCGATGCAGCGCAAGCTGATCTCGCAGATCGACCGCGCGGTCGTGGCGATGGGCGAGCTGCTCGACTCGCTGCTCGACATCTCGCGCCTGGATGCGGGCGTGATCCGCAAGAACGTCGGTGCGTTCCCCGTGCAGACGGTGTTCGACCGCGTGCGCAACGAGTTCACGGCGGCGGCGCAGGCCAAGGGGCTCGATCTCTTCGTGCGGCGCACGCCGTACTGGGTGAGCAGCGACCGCATCCTGCTCGAGCGCGTGATCGTGAACCTGGTGTCGAACGCGATCCGCTACACGGACAGCGGGCGCATCGTGGTCGCCGCGCGGCTGTGCGGGCCCGGCCTGGAGCAGGTGCGCATCGACGTGCGCGACAGCGGGCCGGGCATCCCCGACGAGGCGCGCGAGGCGATCTTCCAGGAGTTCGTGCAACTGGCGAACCCCGAGCGTGACCGCAGCAAGGGACTCGGCCTCGGCCTGGCCATCGTCAAGCGGCTGGTGGCCCTGCTCGACCACGCGCTGGTGCTGCGCACGGCCCCGGGGCGCGGCGCGATGTTCAGCGTGCGCATGCCCCGCGTGTGGCCCACCGAGGCGCAGGCGCGCGAGGCTGCGCTGGCGCGTCTGGAACCGGCACGCGGTCCCGCGGCCGCAGCCCCGCGGGCGGCAGTCCGCCCGGACACGGTCCCGGCAGCGCCCCTGACGACGCACACGGTCGAAACGGCCGATGCGGCAGAGCCGATGGCTCCGGTGGCTCCGGGCGCGCTGGCCCCGACGGCCCCGATGGCCCCGATGGCGCCATTGGCCCCGATGGCCCCGGGCGCGGCGGCGCCCTCGGACCGACCGGACCCGCGCCAGGCGCGGCGGGATCCGGCGCACCGCGGTCCGCCACCGGGCAGCGCCGGCGCGCGTCCCGTCGTGCGCGAGCGTCCCACCATCGACCGCCCGTTCGCCGGTGTGCGCGTGCTGGTGATCGACGACGATGCGATGGTGCGCGAGAGCCTCAGCGGCCTGCTGCGCAGCTGGGGCGCAGGCGTGGCGGCCACGGCCGGCGACATGAACCTGCCGGCGGCCCTGGCACGTGCGCCGCGGCCTGATGTGGTGCTGTGTGACCTGCGTCTGGCCGACAACCTCGACGGGGTCACGCTGCTCGGCGCGATCCGGGAGACGCTGGGCGGTCACCTGCCGGCGGTGCTGATCACCGGCGACACGGCCGCCGACCGGCTTCAGCTCGCGTCGGGTTCCGGCGATCCGGTGATGCACAAGCCGGTGCGCCCGGCGCAACTGCGCGGCATGCTGCG
>JAKOZZ010000218.1 GCA_029779755.1 Pseudomonadota bacterium | reverse complement strand
CCGCGCTGCGTGCTGATCGCCCCCAGCCGACGGATGCGGGTGAGCGGATCCGGCTCGCCTTCCTGCGCGCGCGCCAGCTCCTCGCGTACGCGTTCGACGCTGTAGTGCTCCGCGAGCGCGCCCAGGTATTCCTCGAAGTTCGTGAAGTGGTGATAGAAGCTGCCGATCGACACGCCGAGCCGTGACGTGAGCGTCGCCAGCTTGACGGCGGTGATGCCCTGCTCGCGCAGCACGGCCTGCCCCGCGGCGATCCAGTCGTCCCGACGCAGGCGCTCACGCGGCGTGCGTGGGGCGGCCGGGACACGCTCGGACGCGGGCTTGCGCCGCAACGGCTCGCCCGTGACGACACGTGCCTGCGCCGCGACCGGCGACGGGATCTTGCGTGGCATGCGTACCCATCCTCAAGCACACCGGGGCATCCGCACTGCGCGGACCCGTCCGGCGAAGAATCGGTCGATCACTTAACGGTTGATCACTTCCATAACGTAGCTTACGCTACGACGAAAGGGGCGCATAAGCCCTCCGGAACCATCTGCACAGGCGGGAGACATGGACACGCGGCCCTACATCGTCGGCATCGGGGGCACTGCGCGCCCCGACTCAACGAGCGAGCGCGCACTGCGTGCGAGTCTGCTCAGCCTCGAGCGCCTCGGCGCGCGCACCGAGCTGTTCGGGGCCGACGCCCTGAACCTGCCGCTGTACGACGGCAGCGCGCTCGGGCCGGCCGCCGAGCGCATGGTCGGCGCGATCCGCCGCTGCGACGGCCTGATCATCGCCACGCCGGCCTATCACGGCACCCTGTCGGGCCTCGTCAAGAACGCGCTCGACTATCTCGAGGAACTGCGCGCCGACCCGCGCCCCTACCTGGAAGGCCGCGCCGTCGGATGCATCGTCTGCGCGTGGGGCCCCCAGGCGATCGGCACTGCGATCGTGTCGGTGCGCTCCACCGTCCACGCGCTGCGCGGCTGGCCCACGCCGATGGCCGCCGGCATCAATTCGGCCGGTCTCGCCTTCGATGAGCACGGCACCTGCATGGATCCCGCCGCGCAGCAGCAGCTCGAGCTCGTCGCGCGCCAGGTCTGGGACTTCGCCGACATGCGCCTGCGCGCGCGCGCGTCCGACACCGCCCGCGGCGCCTGATCCCGCGCCCCGCCCGTCCGCACCCGTTCGTCGCCCCCACCCGATCCCGCCCGCACCCTCCGGAGGGCACCGATGACGCGTCCCGTCGACACGCTTGCACGCCCCGGCGCCTCGACCGCCTTCAGCCTGTCGCAGACGCTGCACCGCGCAATGCGGTCCTGCGGCGCGCGCACCGCGGTCGTCGACCCCGACGGCGCGCTCACCTGGAGCGCGCTCGGCGCGCGCAGCAGCCGTCTCGCCGGCGCACTGCAAGGCCTCGGCATGGGGCGCGGCGACCGGGTCGCGATGCTGGCCAACAACCGCCGCGAATACCTCGAGTACTACTACGGCGTTCCCTGGGGCGGCGGGATCTTCGCGCCGCTGAACTTCCGGCTCGCCCCGGCGGAGCTGGCGGCGATCCTGACGGACGCCGATGCCCGCATCCTGCTCGTCGACGATGCGCACCTGCACCTGCTCGCGGACATCCTGCCCGGCACGCCGGTGCGGCACGTCGTCCACCTCGGCACCGCGCCGACGCCGACCGGGATGCATTCGTACGAAGACCTGCTGGCCCGCGCCGCGCCGGTCGACGATGCGGGCGGCTCGGGTGACGACGTGGTCTGCCTGTTCTACACCAGCGGCAGCACCGGACGGCCCAAGGGCGTGATGCACACGCACACCAACCTGGTCAGCAGTGCGCTGGCCTTCGCGGCACAGATCGGGCTGAGCGAGGACACGGTCGCGATGATCGCCGCGCCGCTGTTCCACGTCGGCGCTGCCGGCCTGTGCATCCCGGCGCTCGTAGCGCTCGGCACGGCGGTGGTCGTGCCACGCTTCGAGGCCGGCGAGGCGCTGGCCTGCATCGAACGGCATCGCGTCACGATCACCAGCGGCGTGCCGACGATGTTCCGGATGATGATCGATCACCCGGAGGCGCGCCGGCGCGATCTCTCCAGCATGCAGACCGTGCTGTATGGCGCGGCGCCGATGCCCGAGTCGCTGGTGATCGAGGCGCGCGGCATCTTTCCCAACGTGCGGTTCACGCCCTGCTACGGCATGACCGAATCGACCGCCAGCGTGACCTCGCTGCCGTCGCGCTACACCGAGCCCGAGCACTGGCACCTGGGCAAGGCGAGTTCGGTCGGCCGGCCGCTGATCGGCGTGGACGTCGAGGTGGTCGACGCCGACGACCGCATCGTGCCCGACGGCACGATCGGCGAGATCGTCGTGCGCGGCCCGCTGGTGATGAAGGGGTACTGGAACCAGCCCGAGCTCACCGCGCAGACCCTGCGCAACGGATGGCTGCACACGGGCGACCTCGGATACCGAGACGAAGCGGGCTTCTTCCACATCGTCGACCGCCTCAAGGACATGATCATCGCCGGCGGCGAGAACGTGTACTCGGCCGAGGTCGAAGCCGCACTCTACGCGTACCCGGGGGTGGCCCAGTGCGCCGTGATCGGCATCCCCGATCCGAAATGGGGCGAGGCCGTGCATGCGATCGTCACCGCCTCGCCCGGCGCCGTCCTCGAGGCCGAGGCCCTGCAGCAGCACTGCCGGGCACGCATCGCCGCCTACAAGTGTCCGCGCACGATCGACGTGCGCACCGGTTCGCTGCCGCTGTCGGGCGCGAACAAGATCGACAAGCCGGCGCTGCGTGCGCCGTTCTGGGAGGGGCGCGCCAGCCGACTCGTCTGAGCGCGCCGTCCCGCCGCATTCAACCTCGCCGGAGCAAGAGCATGGCCCTGAAGACCCCCCAGCAATACATCGACAGCCTGCGCGATGGACGCGTGACCTACTGGGACGGCGAGCGCATCGACGACATCACCACCCATCCCCGCTTCCAGGTGCCGATCGGCCTGGTCGCAGACGACTACCGGTACGACGACGCCGAGTACGGCGCGCTGCGCCGCTACACCACCGAGGACGGCAGCGAAGCGCACCGCATCTACCAGATCCCGCGCAGCGAGGCCGACCTCGGCGACCGTGTCGAACTGATGCAGCACACGTCGATCGGCACCCTGGTGACCGGCGTGTACATGGCGCTGATGAGCGTGAAGGACGACGTCGCCCGCCTGAACCCGATGTATGCCGAGAACATCGAACGCATGTACCGGTACTGCCGCGACAACGACCTGCGCGCCGCCGAGGTGATCACCGATCCCAAGGGAGACCGCAAGCGCCGCGCACACGAGCAGGACGACCCCGACCTGTACGTGCGGATCGTCGAGCGCCGCAAGGACGGCATCGTCGTGCGCGGCGCCAAGCTGCACATCACCGCCGCGTCGCTGGTGCACGAGCTGGTCGTGATGCCGACCAAGGGCATGCGCCAGGAGGAGTCCGACTACGCCGTGTCGTTCTCCATCCCGGTCAACGCGCCGGGCGTCAAGATCATCAACCGCAGCTTCGCCCCGGCCGAGCTGAACGCCTTCGACTATCCGGCGAGTTCCCATCACAGCGTGCCGGAGGGATTCGTCGTGTTCGACGACGTCT
>JAKOZZ010000199.1 GCA_029779755.1 Pseudomonadota bacterium | reverse complement strand
CGTCAAGTTCGGGGAATGACGATGCAGATGAATCGACGCAACGCCCTGGCCGCCTTCGCGGCGGCTGCCGTTCCTGGCGCATGGGCGCAGGACCGCTATCCGAGCCGCCCCATCCGCATCATCGTGACGAACGCCGCCGGCGGCGCATCGGACATGATCGCGCGCATGATCGGCACGGGCCTGACCGCTGCACTGGGGCAGCCCGTCGCGGTCGAGCCGATGCCGGCCGCCAACGGCATGTGTTCGAAGACCAGGTCGCGCTCAAGCCGCAGGCCGTGGCGGTCCAGTCGCCACAGGGGGACTGGACGTATGCGCAGCTCGGCGAGCAGGTCGCGCGCATGTCCGCGTGGCTGCGCGTACAAGGCGTTGCGCGAGGCGACCGCGTGGCGATCCTCTCGGAGAACCGGCGCGAGTTCGTGCTGACCCTGCTGGCGGCCGCGAAGGTCGGCGCGATCGTCGCGTGCATGAACTGGCGGCAGACGGCGGAGGAGCTCGCGCATTGCATCACGCTCGTCACGCCGAGGATCGCGCTGGTGTCGCCACGGTACGAGCAGCATGTGAAGCTGTTCGGCGAAGTTGCGGTCACGATGATCGGCGAGGAGCTCGAAAGCGACATCGGTGGGGTGCGCTTCGCTTCGACCCCACCCTGCGGGAACGGCGACGTCGTGGAGCCGGAGGACGGCCTCTACATCCTGTACACCAGCGGCACGACCGGCAAACCCAAGGCTGCGCTCGTGAGCCACCGCGCGCTCGTTGCACGCGGCGCGGTCAACACCATGGACCGTGGCGTGCGGCGGGGCGCGACCTTCATCGCCTGGCCGCCGATGTTCCACATGGCCTCCGCCGACAGCATGCTCGTCACCCTCATCGGCGGCGGCAAGGTGATCGTGATGGACGGCCTCGACGTGGGCGTGCTTTGCGACCTTGGCGAGCGCGAGGACAACGTCGGCTGGTTCGTGCTGATGCCCGGCATGATCGACAAGGTGCTGGACGAATACGCGCGCCGAGGCACGCGTCCGCACCCGGCGGATTCGGTGGGCTGCATGGCGGACCTCGTGCCGCGCCAGCAGATCGTCGACGTCACGCGGCTGTTCAACGCACCGTTTCGCAACACCTTCGGATCGACCGAAGCCGGCCCCGCGCCGGGCAGCGGCGGGCGTGTTCCCGTGGGTGTCGCCCCGGAGAACCTCGCCAAGAACCAGAGTTCGCTGTGCCGCGTGCGACTGGTGGACGAGGCGGGCCAGGATGTCGCACCGGGCGAGCCCGGCGAGCTGCTGCTGCGCAGCCCCACGCTCTTTTCCGGCTACTGGGGCATGCCCGAGGCGACAGCCGAAGCCTTCGCTGGGGGATGGTTCCACACGGGCGACGTGTTCACGCGCCAGCCCGATGGCACGCTGCAGTTCGTCGACCGACGCAAATACCTGATCAAGTCCGGCGGCGAGAACATCTACCCTGCCGAGATCGAACAGCTGCTGCTCGCGTCCCCGCGCATCGCCGACGCCGCCGTGGTGCGCAAGCGCGACGCGAAGTGGGGCGAAGTGCCCGTCGCATTCGTCGCCGTGCGCGACGAAACGCTCTCGGCGGAAGAAGTCGTCGCGCTGTGCCGCGGCCGCATCGCGAACTACAAGCTGCCGCGCGAGGTGCGCTTCATCCGCAACGAAGACATGCCGCGCAGCACCACCGGCAAGATCGTGCGCTCCGAGCTGGAGGCGCTGCTGCAGTGAAAGGCGACTGGACGCACGCGTGGCAGCCGATGGTCGATGCCGTCGGCCGCGACTTCGGCGAGGGGCGCACCGAGGTGTGGGGCGAGACGATCGAAGCGAGCATGGTGCGCCGCTACATCGAGCCGCTCGAGCTCGACTCGAAGCTGCATTCCGACGCGGCCTTCGCGCGCGCGCACGGCTACGCGGACATCGTCGTGCCGAGCACCGCCATCGCGAGCTTCGCGATGCCCCTGCTGTGGAACCCCGGCGATTCGCCGCTCTTCGACGACGCGGCGCGGGACGCGCAACCCACGCGCAGCCACATCGGCGGCGTGCGCTTCGGCCTGGAGCCGCCCACCACGCATTTCTTCGGCGTCGACGCGGAAGCGGACTACCTGCTGCCGGTGGTCGTCGGCGACCGGCTGTGCAGGCGCGGCGCATTGCTGCTGTCGTGCAAACCGAAAGAGACGCGGGTGGGACAGGGCGCCTTCATCTCTTGGCAAACCGAGGTGATCAACCAGCGCCGCGAGCGGGTCGCGCTGCTGCGCACGACGTTCTTCCGCTACAACGTGCTGCGCGCCGAGCCTGTCACCCGGGGCTCGACCCGGGGTCGTGGGCCCGCGAGCGCACACGATGCCGGGTCGAGTCCGGCATGACAGGAACACCATGACCCAGCGCCGCTTCGACGACGTGACGGCAGGCGAACCGCTCGCGCCGGTGCACTATCCGGGCTCTCCGGAATAACTTGTGGAACAGGTGACCATGCAGTATCCTCCTGAGTCGGATTTTCGTGTGGAAAGGAAACCAAGTGAAACTGCATCCTAAGACCGCCGCCCTTGTGGACCGGTTCGCCGCAGCTCTGAAGGAAAAACTCGCCGCCGCAGAGGAGAAGTACGGCTACTCCGACGGGTGGGCGACTGACGACTGGAT
>JAKOZZ010000197.1 GCA_029779755.1 Pseudomonadota bacterium | reverse complement strand
GCGCGTGTTTCCGGAGTCGGTCAAGGCGTCGGAGTCGCACCCCGACGAGATCCGGATCGCCTTCGACGGCGATGCGGTGCTGTTCTCCGACGAGTCCGAGCAGGTGTTCCAGCGCGGCGGCCTCGAAGCGTTCCAGCAGCACGAGGACGAGCACGCCGGCCGTCCGCTGCCGGGCGGACCGTTCAAGCCGCTGCTCGAGGCGCTGCACCGGCTGCAGCGCGAGGGCGGCAGCGGCGGCATGCGCTTTCGCACCGCGCTGGTCACGGCGCGCAGCGCGCCGGCGCACGAGCGCGCGATCCGCACGCTGATGGACTGGGGCGTGGAGGTCGACGAGGCGCTGTTCCTCGGCGGGCTCGAGAAGGGCCCGTTCCTGAAGCAGTTCGAGCCCGACTTCTTCTTCGACGACCAGACCCGGCACTGCGAATCGGCCGCACGCGTGGGGCCCACCGGCCACGTCGTCAGCGGGATCGCGAACCGTTCGGGCTGAGTCCGCAGCCGCCCGTCGTGGTCCGGCCCGCGCCGATGCTCACCCCGCCGGCCCTTTGGCAGGGCGCGGCCGGGTGTGCAGCTTCAGCATCGCGGCTTCCATGCGACCGGCCACGCAGTCGGGCAGGATGGCCATCGCGCGCGCCATCTCGTCGTCGATCGCCGTGCGTTCGTCGCGGCGCGGCGGGTGCAGCACGAAGTCGATGACCTCCTGGTTCAGGTTGAGCGTGCGCGGATGGCCGATGCCCAGACGCAGCCGCCAGAACATCGGCGAGCCCATCTGCGCCTGGATGTCCTTCAGCCCGTTGTGTCCGGCGTGCCCGCCGCCCTGCTTCATCTTGCTCTGGCCCGGCAGCAGGTCGAGCTCGTCGTGCACGACGAGGATCTCCTCCACGCCGATGCGATAGAAGTTCGCCAGCGCGGCGACCGCGCGGCCCGACCGATTCATGTAGGTGCCCGGCTTGAGCAGCCACACCTGGCCGCCGTGCAGGCTGGCACGGGCGACTTCGCCGAAGAACTTCGACTCCTTCGCGAAGCGTGCGCCGCTGTCGCGCGCGATCTCGTCGACGAACCAGAAGCCCGCGTTGTGGCGGGTGTCCTCGTATTCGGGGCCGATGTTGCCGAGCCCGGTGATCAGTCGAATG
>JAKOZZ010000191.1 GCA_029779755.1 Pseudomonadota bacterium | reverse complement strand
CTCGTGTCGAGCGACCTCGACTGGCTGATGGTGCTGTGCCTGCGGGTGTCGTCCATCCTGCACCGCCGTCGCGAGGCGCAGGAACTGCCGTTGCCGGCGCTGTTCTTCAAGCGCCGCCGTGTGCGGATCGAGGTGCCGCGCGGCTGGGCACGCAGCCATCCGCTCAGCGACGAGACCCTCGCGTCCGAAGCCGCGACCTGGAACGAGCTCGGCGTGTTCGAGGAGTTCGCCTACGAGCGGATCTGAAGCGGCGCCACGTGATGCGGCGCTACATGAAGCGCCGCTGATACCGTGCGTCGAGCCGCTCCAGGCTCAGCATCATCGGGAAGTCCGCGCAGCCGAACGCATCGTCGCGATGCGGCTCGCCCAGCAGGCGGGCGCCACAGCGCAGGTACCCCTTCATCAGCGGCGGCAGCACGACGGGCTCGTCGGCGGGGAAGTCCTCGATCGGCAGGCGGTCGCGCGGCCACACGCGCAGGGTTTCGTCGGCCAGGTGCTCGCGGGCCAGGCGCCGGTACAGGCGGGCGGCGAACGCACCGCCGTCGTGCATCGGCACACTGACGCAGCCGATCACGTGACCGCCCGCGTGCTGCGACAGGAACGCACCGAGCCCGCTCCACAGCAGCAGGATCACGCCGCCCGTGCGGTAGTCGGGATGCACGCAGGAGCGGCCGAGCTCGACGAGCTCGTCGCGGATCGGGTTCAGGCGGGTCAGCCAGAACTCGTCCTCGGTGTACAGGCGTCCGATGCGGCGCGCGCGCTCGGGTAGCAGCACGCGATACGTGCCGACGACCGCGTCGCGCTGGCGGTCGCGCACGATCAGGTGGTGGCAGTGGCGGTCGAAGAGGTCGCGGTCGAGCCCGTCGCCCGCCGGCAGGTGCGCCCCGAACTCGTCCCGGAAGACGCGGTACCGCAGGCGCATCGCCTGCTCGATCTCGTCGGGCCGTTCGGCGAGGCGCACCTCGAGCGCTCCGGCACGGGCCAGCGGCGGCGCCGACGGCGGCGTCAGGACGATCGGCGAGGCGGGAGCCGGCGGGGCGGAAGCGTCGAGCGGATGGAGGGCGGCCATGTCGGTCCTGCAGGAAGCTGCGATGACCGCATGATTGCCACCGGTGTTTAAGACGCAGTGACGCGCCGATGAAGATTCGGTGATGCGCGCCGCCTTCGGTGATGCGCGCCGCCGCCTCAGGTCATCTCGGGACCGATCACCGCACGCAGCACCAGCTGCTGCGCCGATTCGCGCTCGCGCGTCGACAGCCACCAGATCGCACCCTTGCGGATGCTCCAGTCGTGTTCGTGGTCCGACATCAGCAGCGCGGCAAGGCGGCCGAGCGTCGGCTGATGCCCGACCACGATCAGCGTACCGCGCGCCTTGGCCGATCCTTCCGGCCACTCGATCGCGGCCAGGTGATGCGCGACGTCTGAGTCGGGCAGCAGACGGCGGTCGGTGCGGTATTCGACGCCCAGCGCGTCGGCCGTCTGGCAGGTGCGCACCGCCGGGCTGGCCAGCACCTCGAAGCGATCGGGCAGATGCTCCCGCAGCCAGCGCGCCATGCGCTCGGCCTGCTTGCGGCCGCGGCCGGTCAGCGCTCGCTTGAGATCGACCGGCCCGTCCTCGGCTTCGGCGTGACGCCACAGGATCAGATTCATCAGGCCCCCGGAAAACGTGGGAGGTTCGCACGCGCGCATGACGTGCGGATGACGACGGTTCAACCGGCCTTGCGCCCGATGCCCTGCGCCTGCAGGCGAATGAACCGCTGCATCAGCGTGGGCCGGTCTTCGGGCCGGGACGGATCCTGCGGGATGCAGTCGACCGGGCAGACCTGACGGCACTGCGGCTCGTCGAAGTGCCCCACGCATTCGGTGCAGCGACCGGGGTCGATCACGTAGATCTCGGGCCCCATCGAGATCGCGTCATTGGGGCATTCGGGCTCGCAGACGTCGCAGTTGATGCACTCGTCGGTGATCATCAGCGCCATGGGGTCCTCCGCTCGGCCCATGCCCGCGCGGCGCGCGGGCCGGGCGCCCGGGTCAGCGGCTCCTGGCCAGCTCGGCGAGCTTCGCGCTCAGCCGCTTGAGCACCAGCGGCGACACGAACTTGCCCACGTCGCCACCGAGCATCGCGATCTCGCGCACCAGGGTGGCCGACACGAACTGGTAGTTGTCCGACGGCGTCATGAAGATCGTCTCGATCTCGGGCATCAGCTGGCGGTTCATGCCGGCGAGCTGGAACTCGTATTCGAAGTCGGTGACCGCGCGCAGCCCCCGGATCACGACGTCGGCGCTGCGGGCGCGCACGAAGTTGACCAGCAGCCCGGAGAAGCTGACGACCTCGACGTTCTTGTATTCGGCCAGGGCCTCGCGCGCGATCTCGAGCCGTTCGGCCGGCGTGAACAGCGGATTCTTGCCCCGGCTGTCGGCGACGCCGACGATGACCGTGCCGAAGAGTCGGGCGGCGCGGCGCACGAGTTCCTCGTGGCCCATGGTGAGCGGGTCGAACGTGCCCGGATATACGGCGATCGCCATGCCTGCGGTTCCTGATTCGTTATGGACAACGCAGCAGATGGTAAAACACTTGGCCCGCCTTGTTGCAGCGAAGCAGTTCGCATTCGCGCCCGAGCAGTGCGGCCAGTGCCGGCACGTCGAGGGCCTGCTCGCTCTCGAGGTAGACCAGCGCGTCCGGCGCGAGCACGCCCGGCAGCACGGGCAGCACGCGTTCGATCCAGCCCATGCGGAACGGCGGGTCGAGGAAGACGAGGTCGAAGCGCCGCCCGTCGGCCTGCGCGCGGCGCAGCGCCTGGAGCGCATCGCCCGCCGTCACCGCGACCTGGGTGGCCGACAGGCGCGCGACGGTGGCGCGCAGCAGCGCCGCGGCCCTCGGATCGTGCTCGACCAGGGTCACCGACGCCGCCCCGCGCGAGGCCGCCTCGAAGCCCAGCGCGCCGGTGCCCGCGAAGAGGTCCAGGCAATGGCGGCCGGCGAGGGCGCCGGCCAGCCAGTTGAACACGGTCTCGCGCACCCGGTCGGGCGTGGGCCGCAGACCGGCGACGTCGGCCACCGGCAGGGGCGTGCGCTTCCAGAGGCCGCCGATGATGCGCACGCGCTGCGCGGCGGCCGCACGCGCCGGGGCGGGGCGGGCCGAGGCGGCATCGACCGCGGACGCCGCGGCCGGGGGCTTGCGCCGCCGCGCCGGGATCATCTCAGCGGCGCTCCTGAGCGGCCGCCGCGCCCACCACCACCGTGGACAGGAACTCGGGGCGCACGATCCGCTCGAACGCGTCCCGCACCTGCTGCACCGTCACCTGCTGCACGCGTTCCGGCCAGCGCTCCAGATAGTCGAGCGGCAGGCGGTACATGCCGATCGCGATCAGGTAGTCGAGGATCTTGCGGTTCGAGTCGATGCGCAGGGGGAATCCGCCGACGAGGTTGGACTTTGCCGCGTCGAGCTCGGCCTGGGTCGGACCGTCCTTCAGGAACCGGTCGAGCGTCTCGCGCACCACGCGCAGCGCGAGGTCGGTCTGCTCCTTCTGCGTCTGCAGCCCGATCGTGAACGGACCCGGCTGCAGCATCGGCGAGAAGTACGAGTACACGCTGTACGCGAGCCCGCGCTTCTCGCGCACCTCGGCATACAGACGCGACACGAAGCCGCCGCCGCCCAGGATGTAGTTGCCCACCAGCAGCGGGAACTGGTCGGGGTCGCCCCAGGCGATGCCCGGCAGACCGATCATGATGTGGCTCTGGGTGGCCGGGTGCTCGATCCGGCGCAGCACCGCCGAGAGCGGACGCTCCACCTCCGGCACCGCGGGCGCGGGGCCGCCCGCCGGCAGACGCGCCGTCAGCCGTTCGGCCAGCGCCTGCGCCTGCGCGCGCGTGATCGCGCCGATCATCGCCACCACGGCATTCGGCGCGGCATACCGCTCGCGATGGAATGCGACGAGATCGTCGCGCGTGACCGTGACCACCGATTCCGGCGTGGCGTAGCGCCCGTACGGATGCTGCGGATACAGCAGCTGCCCGAAGGCCCGCTGCACGATGGTCTCGGGCCGGATCGACGCCTCGCGCAACGACTGCGCCAGACGCTGCTTCTCGCGCTCGAGCACGGCGGCGGGAAAGCTCGGCTCGGCCATCATGCGCTCGAACAGCGTGACGGCCGCCTCCATCTCGGTGGCGCTGGTGAGCGTGCGCAGGCTGAGCGTCGCGCGGTCGTCGCTGACGCCGCCGCCGCGCTCGGCGCCCACCGAGGCGAAGCCCTCGGCGATCGCGTTCTCGTCGAGGCCTCCGGCCCCCTTCGCCAGTTGGGCATTGGTGAGCGCCGCAAGGCCGTCGCGCCCCGGCGGGTCGTAGCGCGCGCCGGCGTCGAAGGCGATGCTGACGTCGAGCATCGGGATCGAAGCGGCGCGCACGAAGTACACACGTGCGCCGTTGGGGGTCGTCCAGTGCTCGATCGGCAGCACGGCCGATGCCGGCGCGGCGTACAGGCCGAACACGGCGGCCAGGCCGGCGAGCAGCGCGCGGAGCGGCGCACGTGGCGTGCGGCGCGTCAGGGTGTGCGCCCGGGCCGGGCGCAGCAGGAGATCGGGCATCGTCAGGGCTCCGTTCGGATCGGATCGAACCGCGTGCAGCGCGCAGTTCACTGGTGGCGCACGCCGGCCGGTGCCGGGCCGCGGCGCGGCTCGACCGGCTGGGGCAGCAGCGTGGCCACCGTGAGCGTGTCTTCGTCGAAGTATTTGCGGGCGACCGCGCGCACCTGCTCGGCCGTCACCGCGCGGATGCGTTCGAGGATGCGGTCCGAATCGTCGTGCCGGAACCCCGCGATCTCCAGACCGGCCGCCTCCATCGCCTGGCCGAAGACCGAATCCCTGCGGTACACGCGGCTGGCGACGTACTGCGTCTTGACCCGCTGCAGTTCGTCCTCGCGCACCCCCTGGTCGGCGATGCGCGCGATCTCGGCGCGCAGCGCACGCTCGACGTCCTCGGTGCTGCGCCCCTCCGAAGGCGTGCCCGCGAGGGTGAACAGGGCCGGGCCGCGCGCGACCATGTCGTACCCGGCACCCGCCGAGTTCGCGATGCGCGCGCTGCGCACCACGTTGCGCGTGATGCGCCCGTTCTCGTCGAGGTCGAGCACCGCCGCCAGCACCTCGAGGGCGTAGACATCGCCGTCGGCCGCGACGTCGGCCAGGCGCGGCACCTTGAATCCCATCAGCACGTACGGGTTCTGCGCAGGCGCCTTCACCCAGATCCGGCGCACGCCGCGCTGCTGGGGTTCGAGCTGCGGCTTGCGCGGGGGCAGTGCGCGCGACGCGATGCGGCCGTAGGTGCGCTCGGCGAGTTCGAACACCTCGGCCGGCGTCACGTCGCCGGCCACGACCAGCAGGGCGTTGCCCGGCGTGTACCAGCGCTCGTACCAGTCACGTGCGTCGTCGACCGTCATCGCCTCGAGGTCGTTCATCCAGCCCACCACCGGGGCACGGTAGGGCGACGCGGTGAACGCCGCGGCCATCAGCTGCTCGTACACCAGCGACTCGGCGCGGTCTTCGGTGCGCCAGCGGCGCTCCTCCATGACGACGCGGATCTCCTTGTCGAACTCCTCCTTCGACAGCACCAGGTTGGCCATGCGGTCGGCCTCCAGCGCCATCACGTCGGCCAGGCGCGACCGGTGCACCTGCTGGTAGTAGCCGGTGTAGTCGCGCGAGGTGAAGGCGTTCTCTCGCCCGCCCATCGCGGCCACCCGACGCGAGAACTCGCCCGCGGGCAGATCGCGCGTGCCCTTGAACATCATGTGCTCGAGCACGTGGGCCACGCCGGTGCCGCCGTTGACCTCGTCGATCGAGCCCGCGCGGTACCAGACCATGTGGGCCACCGTGGGGGCGCGGTGATCCTCGATCACCAGCACCTTCATGCCGTTGGCGAGCACGCGCTCGGTGGTCTGCGCCAGCGCGGCCCCGGCTGCGTACAGCGCGTGGAGCAGCGCCAGCAGCGCCGCGGCAACAAATCGTCGAGGGATCATCGCGAGCCTGGTCGAGAGGAGCGGTGGAGTCGGGCGCCCGCGGAGCGTGCGGGGGCCCATCGACTAGAATTGTCTCCGAAACCCGGCCCGACCCAGGGCGATGGCCTCGTTGTCGCCGACCGTGCGGGGTCCTGACGCTTCCCGACGCGGGCTTGCCGCCCGCTCCTCACCATGTTCGGCTTCCTCAGACGCAAGAACCCCCCCCAGGCCGAGCCCCCGTCGCCGGCGCCCTCGGCGGTCGCGCCCTCGTCCACGCCGGTCGCGCCGTCGTCTACGCCGATGGCACCGTCGTCCGACCCGGACGGATCGACGCCCGGTCCGGCGCTGCCTGCTGCCGACGCAACGCCCGCCGCCGCGCCGACGGATGCACACGCGACGACGCCGGCCGCGCACGCCCCGGGCACGGCCACCGCCACTGCCAGCGCCTCCGACGCCGCTGCCGCCGCGGCGCCGGCAGCCGCACCGGCTCCGACATCCGCGCCGGCTCCGACATCCGCGCCGGCTCCGACATCCGCGCCGGCTCCGGCGCCGGCATCCGGATGGCGATCGCTGCTGTCCGCACTGCGCCCGGGCCGCAGCGGCACCGATGCGCCTGCAGGCGCTGCACCCGCGGCAACGCCGCCGGCACCGCCTGCCGGCGACGCCCCGCCCGCCGCATCGGCCCCCCACCCGCTCGACGAGCGCGCGCAGCCCGCGGGCGCGGCCGCCCCCGCGACAACGGCGCAGCCCCCGCTGACCCCGACGGCGGCGTCCGCACCCATCGCTCCGAGTGCTCCGGGTACGCCCGGTACGGCGCCCGCCCCGGTCCCCGTACCCGCCCCGGCGGCCTCGGCGCCTGCCCTTCCGCCCGCCCCGGTCGCGCCAGCGGCGCCCGCCGGTCCCGCAGCCCCGCCGGCACCGATGCCGCCGGCCACCGCCGTCCCTGCCCCGGCGTCGCGGTCCGTCGAACCGGTCGCAACGCCCGGCGACACCTACGTGTCGGCCCCGCCCGCCGCCCAGCGGGCGTCCTGGGTCGCACGCCTGAAGCAGGGCCTGAGCAAGACCCGGTCGAACCTGAGCGGCCTGTTCGGCGGCAGCCGGATCGACGAGAGCCTGTACGAAGACCTCGAAACGGCGCTGCTGGGCAGCGACACCGGCGTGGCCACCACCACGTGGCTGATCGAGAACCTGCGCAAGGTGGTCCGGCAGGAGCGCCTGTCGGAGGCTTCCCAGGTGCGCGAAGCGCTGCGCCGCCTGCTCACCGACCTGCTGATGCCGCTCGAGCAGCCGATGGACATCGACCGCGCCACGCCGCTGGTCGTGATGATCTCGGGGGTGAACGGCGCCGGCAAGACGACGTCGATCGGCAAGCTGGCCCACCATCTGCAGCACGAAGGCAAGACGATCCTGCTGGCGGCCGGCGACACCTTCCGCGCCGCCGCCCGCGAACAGCTCACCGAATGGGGCGAGCGCAATGGCGTGCAGGTCATCGCCCAGCAGGGCGGCGACCCGGCCGCGGTTGCATTCGACGCCGTCAGCGCCGGCATCGCCCGGGGCACCGGCGTCGTGATGGTCGACACCGCCGGGCGCCTGCCCACCCAGACGCACCTGATGGACGAGTTGCGCAAGATCCGGCGCGTGGTCGGCAAGGCGATGCCGGAGGCGCCGCACGAGTCGCTGCTGGTGCTCGACGGCAATACCGGCCAGAACATGCTGGCCCAGGTCAAGGCGTTCGACGACGCCGTCCAGCTGACCGGCCTCATCGTGACCAAGCTCGACGGCACGGCCAAGGGGGGCGCGCTCGCCGCACTCGCGCACACGCGCCGCGACCGCCCGATCCCGGTCTACTTCATCGGCGTGGGCGAACAGCTCGACGACCTCCAGGCGTTCAGCGCGGCGGAATTCGCGTCGGCACTGCTGGACTGACGCCGTACGCGCGTGGCGTCCGGACGGGCCGCCTCGGCCCGCCCCGGTCCACCTTGGCGTGCCGCGATCCGCATCGGCGCGCCTCGATCCGCATCGGCCTGGCATCACAGGGCCTGAAGTGCGCCTTCCGCCGTCAGCATCGCGCCGGGGGGACGACCCACGCCATCGCCGGGGGATGCGCCGGCCTGAAAGGTCCTGGACAATTCCGGATTTTCCGATCCCGGTCAAGCACTTGGAAGTAGTGCACTATTTTCGTCGGGATTCGTCGATTCCTATGCCGCCGATTGTCGGGTTCAATTGGCACTCACGACCTACGAGTGCTATCGTTGATGTTGTGCCGCACAACGCGGTGCTCTGAAAGGAACGACACACATGTCCCAAAGGAATTCGACCGCCCTCGTGCCCTCGGGTGCGCACGGCGCAGCGCTGGCCCTGCCTGCCGTCGGGAACCTGGAGGCTTACATCTCGTTCGTGAACCGTCTGCCGATGCTCACGGCCGAGCGCGAAGCCGAACTCGCCCGTCGCCTGCGTGCGCATGCCGACCTCGAGGCCGCCCGCGAGCTGGTGATGTCGCACCTGCGCCTGGTGGTGTCGGTGGCCCGGCAGTACCTCGGCTATGGCCTGCCGCATGCCGACCTGATCCAGGAGGGCAACATCGGTCTGATGAAGGCCGTCAAGCGCTTCGATCCCGAACGCGGCGTCCGGCTGGTGTCCTTCGCGCTGCACTGGATCAAGGCCGAGATCCACGAATACGTGCTGAAGAACTGGCGCCTGGTCAAGGTCGCCACCACGAAGGCGCAGCGCAAGCTGTTCTTCAATCTGCGCGCGCACAAGACCGACGGTCATACGCTCAGCGCCGGTGAGGTCGACGCGATCGCCCGCGAGCTGAACGTGCGCGAGCGCGACGTGGTCGAGATGGAGACCCGTCTGGGCGGACGCGACATGTCGCTCGAACCGGTGTCCGACGACGCCGACGACGACTACTCGCCGATCGCCTACCTGGCGGCGCCCCAGTCCGAGCCGACGCAGATCATCGAGCGCCGCGAATACGATCGCCTGCAGGGCGAAGGCATCGAGCAGGCGCTGGCCGCACTCGACGCGCGCAGCCGCCGCATCATCGAGGCCCGCTGGCTGCGCGACGAGAGTGAAGGCGGCGGCCGCACGCTGCACGAACTCGCCGACGAGTTCGGCGTGTCGGCCGAGCGCATCCGCCAGATCGAGGCAAAAGCGCTGCAGAAGATGAAAGGTTCGCTCGCGCGCTACGCCTAAGGGTCTCGTTCGGTTTCTCTCTCTCCCCCTCTTCGCCGCCGCTGGGTCCAACCCTCCGGCGGTTTTTCTTTTTCTGCGGGTGCTCCGTTCCAACCTTCGAGCGGCTTCAGCCTTGTTAAGGTCTGTGCATGCGCATCTCGGAACTGGCCAGACGCAGCGGGGTGTCCGAGCACACCCTGCGCTACTACGAACAACGCGGACTGCTGCGCGCACCGCGCGACCGCTCGGGCTACCGTGACTTTCCGGAGGCGACGTTGCGCGAGCTCACGTTCATCCGGATGGGGCGCGAGATCGGGTTCCCGCTGAAGGAGATCGGCGAGCTGCTGCCGGCCTACCGCGCGGGCTCGCTCACCGCCGAGCAGATGATCGAGCGCTTTCGAGCGCGTATCGACATGATCGACGCCGAGCTGACCCGCCTGCGTGCGCTGCGCGCGAAGCTCGTCGCGCACGTCGGCTGGTTCCGGCGCCAGGCCACGGCTCGACAAAGGAAGACCCCACGATGACCGATCCCGCTGCGTCCCCCGCCCCGGGGCAGCCCCAAGATCTCGAACCGCCCGGCGGCTTCACGCGGCACTTCCGCGCCAGCCCGCTCACCGCGCCGTGGGAGCCGCTCTACTCGAAATGGGTCGACGACCTCACCTCGGTCCCACCTTCCGCCAGCCTGGTGATCGGGCTGCGCGTGCGCGAAGCCCACTGCAACAGCCGCGGCTTCGCGCATGGCGGACTCATCGGAGCGCTGGCCGACAACGCGATGGGCCTGTCCCTGAGCAGCCGTGCTTCGGCGCCGCAGCGGGCAGCCGTGGCGGGAAATCCGGGTGATACGGGGACTGCGTCTGATGCGGGGAATACGGGGAATACGGCTGATGGGGGCGATGCGGGCGCCTCGGGACGGACGCCCGCCCCCGATGGCGGGGCTGCTGCGGTGCGCCACGCGGGGTCGGTGACGGTGAACCTCAATGTCGACTTCGTCGGCTCGGCGCGGATCGGAGACTGGCTCGAGTTCCGCCCGCGTGTGCTGAAGCGCGCGCGCACGCTGGCCTTCGTCGACTGCGTGGTGGTGACCGGTGACGATCAGCTGGTCGCACGCGCCAACGCCACGTTCCGGCTCGGCTGAGCCCCTCAGGAGGGCGGCCCGGGTCCGGGCTCGGGCGCCGGCGATGTGCGGTGCGTCGGACGACCTGCGCAGGCAGGCGGGCGGCGAACCCGCAGACAGGCCGGCGATTCAGCCGCCGGCCGCCTCGCGCCAGCGGATGCGATACACGTCGGTCAGCGCACCCAGCACTTCCGCGCTGGCGCCCAGCACCGGCCAGCGCTCGATGCGCAGGGCCGGGTGACGCGCCTGCGCCGCCTCGATCAGCTCGGGCAGCTCGCGCTTCAGGTGTCCGCCCTCGGCCCAGAAGAGCGGCGCGATCGCCACGCGGCCGGCACCGGCCGCAGCCGCGGCCTCGAGCACCTGCGGCAGGCCAGGCGTCATGAACTCGAGGAAGGCGACGTCGATGCGCGCATCGGGCATCGCCGCCCGCAGCAGCGCGGCGAGCGCGTCGACCGGCACGCGCCACTCCGGGTCGCGCGCACCGTGGGCGAACAGGATCAGGGTGTCGCAGGGGGCGGGCATTCCGCGATTCTAGTCGCGGCGATCGGCGTCGACGTCCTCACCCCCATCACGCGCATCGCCCCGCACGACGACGCGGCACGGCCCGATCAGGCCTCGAAGACGGGATCCCGCTGCGCCGCATAACCGGCGCGCTGCATGTGACCGACCAGGATCGTGTCTTTCGTCGCCGCGTGATTCTCGAACCAGGGCGCCAGCTCCGCCGCCAGTCGGCGGCCAAGGGCCAGGTCGCCGCCCACGACCCGTTCGCGTACCGCGCGACACACGTCGATCACCTGCTGGTGCTCCGCCGCGTGACACGGCGTGCCCAGGCCCGAGTCGGCCATCCAGCGCTCTTCCTGCGCGAAGTGCGCGACCGTGTGCTCCAGCAGGCGGTCGAGCCGCGCGACGAACGCGGCATCGTCGGACTCGGCGAGCCGGTTGAGGAGATCGACGAATTCGCGATGGGTGTCGTCCATCGCCGGGTCACCGAGCTCGAGGCGTTCGGTCCATTGGAGAAGCGTCATCTGGAGTGCGGGCACGTAGCCGGAGGAGTCGTGAGTGCAAGCACTCTATCGCCCCACCGCCGCCCCGTCGTTGACCGACGTCAATGGCCCGGCGTCGGGCGCGAGCGGTCCCGCACAGGTGACCCGCCAAAGGTGGATCGGCTCGGCTGGCTCGGCTCGACTGGCTCGACTGGCTCGACTGGCTCGACTGGCTCGACTGGCTCGACTGGCTCGACTGGCTCGACTCGGCTGGCTCGACTCGGCTCGACTCGGCTGGCTCGACCGGCTCGACCGGCTCGGCTGGCCCGGCTCAGCGGGTCAGGCGCCGTCGATGAGACGCCGCAGGTCGCTCGCCAGGGGTTCGACGCCCTGGGCGTGCTTCACGAACAGGCGGATGCGCCCCTGGGGATCGAAGACGTAGCTGCCTGCCGTGTGATCGACCGTGTAGGAGCTCGGCGTCTTGCCCGGCACCTTCTGGTAGAAGACCTTGAACTCGCGCGCGGCCGTCGCCGTGGCCTCGGCGTCCCCGTAGAGCCCGAGGAATCGGCTGTCGAACGCGGGCACGTACTGCGCCAGCAGCGCCTGGGTGTCGCGCTCGGGGTCGACCGACACGAACAGCACCTGGACCTTGTCCGCACGATCGCCCAACGCCTTCATCACCTCGGCCATCTCCGACAGCGTGGTGGGACAGACGTCCGGGCATTGCGTGTAACCGAAGAACACCACCACCACCTTGCCGCGGAAGTCGGCGAGCGTGCGCGGCTTGCCGTCGTGTCCCGTCAGGGCCAGCGATTTGCCGAAGTTCGCGCCCGTGATGTCGGTGTTGTTGAACGCCGGCTTGCCGGTGCAGCCCGCCAGGCTGCCGGCCAGCGTCAGCGCACCGGTGCCGGCGAGCGCCGCCAGGAGTGCGCGACGCGGTGCGTCGGGGCGTCGGACACGAGACGGCTTCACGCGGGGCACGGGCTCAGAGATAGTGATCGACCAGCAGCGCACCGAACAGCGCCGCCAGGTAGAAGATGGAGAAGCCGAAGGTCTTGCGTGCGAGCGCATCGGAGTAGTCGCGCCACAGGTACCACGCGTAGACGAGGAAGAGGCCCCCCAGCACCAGCGCCGCGAGCAGGTAGAACACGCCGCTCATGCCGATCAGGTAGGGCAGCACCGTGGTGGCCACCAGCAGCAGCGTATAGAGCAGGATGTTCAGCCGCGTGAATTCCGAGCCGTGCGTGACCGGAAGCATCGGCAGGCCCGACTTGCGATAGTCCTCGACGCGGTAGAGCGCAAGTGCCCAGAAATGCGGCGGCGTCCAGACGAAGATGATGAGGAACAGCACCAGTGCCTGCGCGGTGACGTCGTTGGCCACCGCAGCCCAGCCCAGCACTGGCGGCATCGCCCCCGACGCGCCGCCGATCACGATGTTCTGGGGCGTGGCGGGCTTCAGGATCACGGTGTAGATCACGGCATAGCCGACGAAGGTGGCCAGCGTCAGCCACATCGTCAGCGGATTGACGAACGCATAGAGCATCCAGGCGCCGAGACCACCGATCACCCCGGCGAACACGATCGTGCCGGCCGCCCCCACCTCGCCCCGCGCCAGCGGACGGGCGCGGGTGCGCGACATGCGCGCATCGATGTTGCGCTCGATCAGACAGTTGAACGCGAAACCGGCACCGGCCAGCAGCGAGATGCCCAGCGTGCCGAAGACGAGGATCGGCCACGGCACCATGCCTTCGGACGCGAGCAGCATGCCGATCAGCGCACAGAACGCGGCCAGCATGACGACGCGCGGTTTGGTCAGCGCGTAATACTGCGCCGCCTGATAACGCCAGGCGGCGATGGGCGAGGGATGGGCGTGCATGGCCGGGATCTCCGACGGTCCGGTGGGACCCTGTGCAAAAGTCGCTCGAATCAGACCTGATACCGGGCCCGGTAGGCGAGGAAGTTTAGCACCACCGTCAGACCCAGCAGGACCGCGCCGCCGCCGTTGTGCGCGACCGCGACCCCGAGCGGAAGACTGAACCAGATGTTGGAAAGGCCGAGCGCCCACTGCACGGCGAGCATCGTGAGCAGCGCGATGCCGATCGGGCGCGCGCCCGCGGTGCGTGCCGCACGCAGCCCCACCCAGCCGACCACGAGCAGGACGATCACCGCGCCGATCCGGTGCGTCAGGTGGATGGCGGTCAGCGCCTGCATCGGCAGGAATTCCCCCTCGCCGGTCTTGCCGAGTTCGCGGATCACGTGGAAGCCGTCGGCGAAATTCGCCTGGGGCCACCAGGCGCCCTGGCAGGTGGGCAGGTCGGTGCACGCAAGCGCCGCATAGTTGGTGCTGACCCAGCCACCGAGTGCGATCTGCGCCGCCACCACGACCAGCGCGAGCACCGCGGGCCAGCGCAGGGCAGCCACGGGTTCGGCGTCGACGTATCGCGTGCGCGGACGAAGCCGCAACCAGAACCAGAGCAGCAGCGAGAACGTGAGCATGCCGCCGATCAGGTGCCCGGTGACGATGGCGGGCTTCAGCAGCAGTGTCACCGTCCATTTGCCGAACAGTCCCTGCAGCACGACGACGCCCACCAGCACGGTGGGCAGCAGCGGGGACTCGCGCAGGTCGGCACGGCGCACCCACGCGAGCACGGCGATGACGACGATCAGCAGCCCGAGGAAGGTGGCGATGTACCGGTGCACCATCTCGCGCCACGCCTTGCCCATCGACACCGGGCCGTGCTCGCCCCCCTGCGCGTCGACCGCACGCGCGATGTGGTCGCTGGCATGCACCGGCGAGAGCTTGCCGTAGCAGCCCGGCCAGTCGGGGCAGCCCAGCCCGGCATCCGTGAGGCGCACCCAGGCCCCCAGCATGATCAGCCCGAGCGTGAGGACCACCGCGAACCCTGCAATCCTGCGCAGCAGGGCGGTGCGGTCCGCGTCGTAAGCACTCGTCATCTTGGCCCCTCAGCCGATTCGCGAGGCACGCAGCAGCTTCGCGACATCCTTCTTCATGCGATTGAGATCGACGTTGCGCGGAAAGCGCATCATCAGGTTGCCCAGCGGATCGATCACGTAGAGGTGATCGGAGGGGCGCGCGCCCTCCTCGGCCGGGAAGCTCCGCTCGACGAGCGACGGCTGCACCCGCGCGACCACCGTTCCTTCGTATTCCGTCATCACCTCGGCCGACGGCGTGCCCGCATCGTCGACGAGCAGCACGCGCTCGATGCGGTCGCGATCCTTGCCGGTGGTCAGGCGGATCTGACGCAGCGCGTACAGGTGGTCGGTGCACGCCTTGTCGCAGGCGCCCGGCGCGATCGCCACCAGCAGCCACTTGCCGCGGTAGTGCGCCAGCGACGTCGCCGGCCCGTCGAGCGGTGCGACCGGCAGCGCGCTCAGGTCGCGCTGGGGTTCGATCAGCGCACCGTAGTTCACCCGGCCCGACGGCTTGATCACGTAGTACGCCAGGTAGGACGCAATCACCGGCGCCGCGCAGACCAGCAGGATCGCCAGCATCTTCAGGCGCGCGCGGCGGAGTTGCTGCGCAGTCACGGGCGCGGTCGCCGTCGCGGGGGAGCTCATGATCCGGAACCGATCCTTCGCCTGAAGAAAGTGAAATAGCCCCAGAGGCCGATCGTGGTGGCGGCGAGTGCGTACCACTGGAATGCGTAGCCGCGGTTCTTGGCACCGTCCGGGCCGGCCGCTGCCGGGTCGCGGATCAGGCCGTCCTCGAAGCCGGGATCGGGTGACTGGCGCACCAGCACACGCTGCAGCGTCATC
Source organism: Pseudomonadota bacterium (assembly GCA_029779755.1). Classification (GTDB taxonomy): domain Bacteria; phylum Pseudomonadota; class Gammaproteobacteria; order Burkholderiales; family Burkholderiaceae_E; genus Quisquiliibacterium. The sequence continues at coordinate 12,984 of JAKOZZ010000191.1, read as the reverse complement.
TGCGACCAGGACTCGAACACCTCATAGTCGAGATTTTGCCAGATCCGATCCTCCGGCCCTGGCGCGGGTGCGGCCTTCAGCTCGAACGCCTGCGGAATCGCGGCCTCCGCGACACCGGTCACCTCGGTGACCCCCGACGGCGTGGGAATGTCCGGCAGCCGGGTCCGCTCCTGCGGGTCGCGTGCGACCCAGCCGCGCATCACCAGCACGCTGCGCTCCGACCCCTCGATGCGCAGCGGCATCACGACATGGAAACCGGCGATGCCGTTGCGCGCCCGGTTGTCGATGAAGACCGTGCGTGCCGGCACGTAGGTGCCACGCACCACGACCCGCCGCCCGTCCAGCCCCCTCGGGTCTGCCGGGCTGGACGGCAGCGTCACCGGCAGCGCCCGCTCGGCCTGTGCGCGTTGCCGCAGCAGCGACTCCTTCTCGTCGGCGCGGCGCAGCTGCCAGTTGCCGAGCGAGACCGTGACCGCCACCACGCACAGCGCGGCAACTGTCGGCAGCCAGCGCAGGACCGCTCCGCGCATCCCCCGCGCGCGCGTTCCCTGCGCGCCCCGGCGCGGGTGGCCCGCGTCGGCCGGCGGGCGCACGTCGTCCGGAGGACTAGAATGGCCGCCACTCAAGTTCCGGACCTCGTCGCCATGAAGTGGATCGTCGTGATTGCGTTCGTGCTCATCATCGGCAGCATGGTGTCGGCGATGGTGTTCCTGATCCGCGACCGCGGTCGCACGCGCAACGTGGTGCGTGCGCTCGGCTTCCGGGTCGGATTCTCGATCGCGCTGTTCCTGCTGATCCTGTTTGCGCACCAGATGGGCTGGATCCAGAGCACCGGGGTGCCGATCCGCATGGGCGGCTGAGCCGACAAAACGCGAAGGGCTGCAGCAGGTGCAGCCCTTCGGGGTTGCGCCGGTGCGCCCGTGACGCACCCGGCGAAGCAGGCGCGCCGGCCGGAGCAGCCGGCACCGGCTGCCGTCGGGACGGCCGCCGGCGAACGTCGGAGATCAGAGCCAGTACACCACCACGTACAGGCCCAGCCACACCACGTCGACGAAGTGCCAGTACCAGGCGGCCGCTTCGAACGCGAAGTGGTTGTCCGGCGAGAAGTGGCCCTTCATGATCCGGAACAGCACCACCGCGAGCATCAGCGCACCCACCGTCACGTGGAACCCGTGGAATCCGGTGAGCATGAAGAACGTCGAGCCGAAGATGCCCGACGAGAGCTTCAGGTTCAGGTCCTGGTAGGCGTGCATGTACTCGTAGGCCTGCAGCACGAGGAAGATCGCGCCGAGCAGCACGGTCATCAGCAGCCAGAACTTCAGCGCGCCGCGGCGATTGTCCTTGAGCGCGTGGTGCGCGATGGTCAGCGTCACGCCCGACGTCAGCAGCAGTGCGGTGTTGATCGTCGGGATCGGCCACGGACCGATGGTCTGGAACGCCTCGACCACACCGGCGGGACCGGCATTCGGCCAGACGGCGCTGAAGCCGGGCCACAGCATCGCCTTGTGGTCGAGGTCGCCGAGCCAGGGCGTGGTGATCGCACGGGCGTAGAACAGGGCGCCGAAGAAGGCGGCGAAGAACATCACCTCGGAGAAGATGAACCAGCCCATGCTCCAGCGGAACGACACGTCGACGCGTGCGTTGTACATGCCGCCTTCGGACTCGCGGGACACTTCACCGAACCAGCCCACCATCATGTAGGCCAGGATCGCGAGGAAGGCCGCGAAGACCCACGGGCCGTACCCGGCGCCGTTGACCCAGCCCGACATGCCGAACCCGAAGCAGGTCAGCGCGATCGAGCCGACGATCGGCCATTTGGACGGCCCCGGTACGAAATAGTACGGAGCCGCGTGTGCGCTCGATCCACCCATGTTGTTCTCCCTCTCTGATTCTCTGAAATTCTCTGGGATCCGGCCGTTCAGGAGACGACCGACCGTACGATCAGGACCAATCCGGCGACGAAGGCCGCCGCCAGCATCACGCCGACGACGATCACGTAGAACGGATTCAACCTTGCCATGTCACGCTCGTGCGCGCGGCTGCCACGCACACCGAAGAACGACGCCGAAACCGCCTTGAGCGTCTCGACGAACCCGGCCCTGCGCTCCATCACGCGTTGCGGCTCGTTCACGTGCCCCCCTTCTCCGGGGCCCCCGATGCGGCCTGTCCGGCCACTTCGAAGAAGGTGTACGACAACGTGATGGTGTCGATCTCCTTCGGCAGCTGCGGGTCGACCACGAAGACCACCGGGAAGCGGCGCGTCTCGTTGGCCCCCAGCGCCTGCTGCTTGAAGCAGAAGCACTCGAGCTTGCGGAAGTACTGCGTGGACTGCAGCGGTACGTAGCTGGGGATCGCCTGTCCGGCCACCTGACGGGGCTGCGTATTCACCAGTTCGTAGTCGATGGTGACGAGCTCGCCCGGATGCACCTTCATGGACGAGAGGGCGGGCTTGAACTGCCAGGCAGCCCCACGCGCGTTGGCATCGAACTCGATCACGATGGTGCGGCTGGTATCGACCTGGGTGTTGCGCGCGAAGCGCTCGGCTTCCGCATCCCGCTGCGTCATCAGGCCGACGCCGGTGAACTCGCAGATGGCCCGGTAGATCGGCACCATCGCGAAGCCGAAGCCGAACATCACCGCGGCGATGACCAGCAGCTTGCCGAGCATGCGCCGGTTCACGCGCCCGCCCGGCGCGGACGGCGCGGCGGAGGCGGCGTTCTCCGCGGCGGCCTGCGGCGTCGGGGACTGCGGGTTCCGGTCCTGCACGATGAGGTCGATCCTGGGCGGCGGACGGGCGATCTCAGCCGCCGAACAGCCAACGCTTGGCGATCACGCCGAGGAAGAAGACGGCCGCGACGGACAGCAGGATCAGTGCCGTCCGCAGGTTGCCCGCCTTCTTTCCGGAGTTGCCAGACATGTGCCGCCCGTGCGCTGTGTCGCGGATTACTTGACGACCGGAGGCGTCTCGAAGGTGTGGAACGGTGCCGGGCTGGGAATCGTCCACTCCAGGCCTTCGGCGCCCTCCCAGGGCTTGTCGGCCGCCTTCGCGCCGCCCTTGATGCACTTGACGACCGCCCACAGGAAGATGAGCTGCGACAGGCCGAACCAGAACGCACCCACCGTCACCAGCGCGTTGAAGTCGGCGAACTGCATCGGGTAGTCGGCGTACCGGCGCGGCATGCCGGCCAGGCCCAGGAAGTGCATCGGGAAAAACGTCACGTTGAACGAGATCAGCGACGACCAGAAGTGCAGCTTGCCGATCTTCTCGTCGTACATGTGGCCCGTCCACTTCGGCAGCCAGTAGTAGGTGCCCGCGAACAGCGCGAACAGCGAACCGGCGACCAGCACGTAGTGGAAGTGCGCGACCACGTAGTAGGTGTCGTGCAGCTGGATGTCGAGCGGGGCGACCGACAGGATGATGCCGGTGAAGCCGCCCATCGTGAACACGAAGATGAAGCCGATGGCGAACAGCATCGGGGTCTCGAAGGTCATCGCCCCGCGCCACATCGTGGCCACCCAGTTGAAGATCTTCACGCCCGTGGGCACCGCGATCAGCATCGTCGCGTACATGAAGAACAGCTGGCCGGTGACGGGCATGCCGGTCGTGAACATGTGGTGGGCCCACACGATGAACGACAGGATCGCGATCGACGCCGTGGCGTAGACCATCGAGCTGTAGCCGAACAGCTTCTTGCGCGCGAAGGTGGGGATGATCTCGGACACGATCCCGAACGCGGGCAGGATCATGATGTACACCTCGGGGTGACCGAAGAACCAGAAGATGTGCTGGTACATCACCGGGTCACCGCCGCCGGCGGCATTGAAGAACGACGTGCCGAAGTGGCGGTCGGTCAGCACCATCGTGATCGCACCGGCCAGCACGGGCATCACCGCGATCAGCAGGTACGCCGTGATCAGCCACGTCCAGACGAACATCGGCATCTTCATCAGCGTCATGCCGGGTGCGCGCATGTTCAGGATGGTGGTGATGATGTTGATCGAGCCCATGATCGAGCTCGCGCCCATGATGTGGACGGCGAAGATCGCCAGGTCCATGCCGGGGCCCATCTGAACCGACAGCGGTGCGTACAGCGTCCAGCCGGCCGCCGTTGCGCCCCCCGGGACGAAGTAGGACACGACCAGCAGCGCGGCCGCCACCGGCAGCAGCCAGAAGCTGAAGTTGTTCATCCGCGCGAACGCCATGTCCGAGCAGCCGATCATCAGCGGGATCTGCCAGTTGGCGAAGCCCACGAAGGCCGGCATCACGGCGCCGAACACCATGATCAGACCGTGCAGCGTCGTCAGCTGGTTGAAGAACTCGGGATTGACGATCTGCAGACCCGGCTGGAACAGCTCGGAGCGCAGCAGCAGCGCGTTGACGCCGCCGACCAGCAGCATCGCGAACGAGAACCACAGGTAACAGGTGCCGATGTCCTTGTGGTTGGTCGCGTACACCCAGCGCCGCCATCCGTGCGGATGGTCATGCGCGTGATCGTGTCCGTCGTGGTGATCGAGCACTGCACTCATGAATCAACTCCCGAGAAAATCCGTTTTTATCCGGTGATACCGAAGTTCGATCGAAGGGCCTGGGCCGGCTTACTTGCGCGCGGCCAGCACTTCCTTGGGCTGCACGATGCCGTCCTCGGCCTTGTTGCCGAACGCATTGCGCGTGTAGGTCATCACCGCGGCGAGCTCCACGTCGGAGAGCTGCTTGAACGACGCCATCGCCGTGCCGGCCTTGCCCTTCAGCAGGATCTCGATCTGGCCTTCCTGCGGACCGAGCACCAGCTTCGAACCTTCGAGCGCCGGGAAGTTGCCCGGGACGCCCTTGCCGCTGGCCTGGTGGCAGGCCGCGCAATTGGATGCGTACACCTTCTCGCCCCGTGCCTGCAGCTCGGCCTGCTGCCATTCCTTGTTCGGGTCGTCCTGCTTGGCGAGCATCTCCTTCTTCTTGCCCTCGACCCAGGCGCGATAGTCCTCCTCGGACTTCACCTCGACGACGATCGGCATGAAGGCGTGGTCCTTGCCGCACAGCTCGGCGCACTGGCCGCGGTAGACGCCGACCTTCTCGGCCTTGAACCAGGTGTCGCGCAGGAAGCCGGGGATCGCGTCCTGCTTCACGCCGAAGGCCGGGATCATCCACGCGTGGATGACGTCGTTGGCGGTGGTGACGATGCGGATCTTCTTGTTCACCGGCACGACCAGCGCGTTGTCGACCTCCATCAGGTAGGTGGGGTTCGCCTCGCGCTTGCTGCGTGCGTCGGGGAACTGCCGGTCGTCGATCTGCTCGCGCGGCGTCGACAGGGTCGCCAGGAAGGAGATGCCCTCGCCTTCGCCCTTCAGGTAGTCGTACCCCCACTTCCACTGATAGCCGGTGGCCTTGATGGTGATGTCGGAGTTGGACGTGTCCTTCTGCTCGACCACCATCCGGGTGGCGGGCAGCGCCATGCCGATCACGATGATGAACGGCACGATCGTCCAGGCGATCTCGACGGAGGTGCTCTCGTGGAACGTCGCCGGCTTGAAGCCCTTCGACTTCCGGTGCTTCCACACCGAGTAGAACATCACGCCGAACACGAGCACGAAGATCACCGCGCAGATGACCATCAGGAACCAGTGGACCCAGTGCTGGTCGGCCGCGATGCGCGTGACCGGATCCGCGATGTTCAGCTGGTTGACCCTGGGCCCTCCCGGCATGTCGCTGACGGCCGCAGCCATCGAAGCCCATCCCGACAGCACCAGTGCCGTCGCCCACCGCTGAAATCTATTGCTGACCATGCTCTCACCAGACCCCGAGTCGTTGATCTTTTCAGGGCGCCGGTCAGGAATGCCATCCGGCAAGCGACCGACGCAACTCCAGAGCCAGATCGCCCCTGCTCTCCCCGGGAACGAACCGACCCACTGCAACCTCACTGCCTCCCGCCACCAGCCGGATCAGCTCGCGGTGCGACCCCTGGTACTCGACCCGGATCCACGCGGGCCGGCACTCGATCCGCTCGAGCGACCCGCCATGCGACTGCTCGACCACCAGCCGGCCGGGCCCGACCACGATCCGCTCGTAGTCGGCTGCGTGTCGTGCGTACACGACGAACGCGACGGCCAGCGCCCCCATTTCGAGGCATGCGAACGGCACGACGACCCAGGCACCGTTCCACGCGAAGATCGAAGCGATCGCGAGCGACACCGTGGCGAGCACCCCGAAACACGCTGCCAGCTGCCGGGGCCGCATTGCGCAATTGCGCTTGAGCACCCACTGCTGGTGTTCAGGCTCGATCGAATGGGCCCACCGGTACTGCATGGATTCAGACTGAGTGCCGAACGATGATACGAGGGAACGCGCCATGGAGGCGATTGGCGGCGGATTATACGGGCGGCATCGCGCGACACCAAATCCACTTAAGATTTGTCGTTGCGCAAAGCGGCCGGAAACGGTATTGCGATGCTCGCGCGGCCCCGCCGCGTTCCTCAGCGCGCCGGTCGGCGTGCCACGAACTCGACCGGCGCCAGCCCGTCGCGTCGCGGCTTGCGCTGCGGGCACCACGCGTGCGCGTGCACGATCTCGAAGCTGATCGCAATCAGGCCGTCGGCGCCCCGCAGGGTCTCGAGCGCCGAACGCCAGGCCGTCCGGCGCGCGCGTCCCGTGAGCCCGGCGCGGCGCGTGCGCAGCGCGTTGCCCCCCAGCCCACGCAGGTCGCGCATCAGGGCGTCGGGATCCGACCAGGTGACCGTCAGGCGCTCGGTGTCCATCACGGGCGCGGCGAAGCCGACCTTGCCGAGCAGGTCGCCCACGTCGTGCATGTCGGGAAACACGGGCAGCGGCGCGCCCAGCGCCCGCAGTTCACGCATCGTGTCGACGCCGAAGGACGAGAACATCAGCAGCCCCTCGGGGCGCAGCACGCGGAAGAACTCCTCGGCCGCCCCGATCGGGTCGGCGAACCAGTGCCAGGCGAGGTTGGACCACAACAGGTCGACGCTGGTGTCGCGCAGCGGCAGTCGTGCAGCGTCGGCGACGACGAACGCGGCGGCGGGCGCATCCGTCCGACCGCCCGCGCCGCCGACGGCACCGACGGCACCGAACCATCGGCGCAGCCGGGTGCCGATGGAGCGGTCGGCGCCGGCGCCGTGGTCGGCATCGGCCTGCACCAGCAGCGGCCTCGCCACGTCGACGCCGATCACCCGCGCGGACGGGTAGCGCTGGCGCAGCTGCGACACGCCGCGCCCGAGGCCGCAGCCGACGTCGACCGCACAGGCCGGCGCCAGGCGCACGACGTCGAGTCGCTCGAACATGCGTCGCTCGACCTCGCGCAGCAGGAACTCCCCGTCGACGAGTCGCTGGCGGCGACGGCCGAACTGCAGGCGAACGGCCTTCGGATCTAGGTCGGAGGAACGCGTCATGACGGCGCAGTATACGGACGGCCTGCGCTAGGCTCGAACCCATGCCCCTTCGCCCGCCCCTGCTGCCCGCGCACGTGTCCGCACGGCTGCACGCCCTTGCCGACGCCTGGCTGCCGCGCGCCTGCGGACTGTGCCGGGGGCGGTTGGCCGGGCAGGAAGCCGGCCTGTGCGTCCACTGTCTGGACCACCTGCCCGGACGCGACAGCACGCGGTGCCGGGTGTGCGGTCTGCGCGCGCGACGCCGGGCGCCTCAATGCGACGATTGCAGCGCCGAGCCGCCCGCGTTCGATCGCACGGTGGCGCTGGCCGACTACGCGCCTCCGCTCGACCGGCTCGTGCTGGCGCTGAAGTTCGGCGGACAGCACGGGCTGGCGCACGGCATCGGCGGATTGCTCGCCGCGCGGCTGGCAGCACTGCACCCGGGCCCGGTCGACCGGATCGTGCCGGTGCCGCTGTCCGACGCGCGGCTCGCGGCGCGCGGCTACAACCAGGCCGGCGCGCTCGCCGCGGCGGTCGCCCGCCGGCATCGGGCGCCGCTGGACACCACCCTGCTGCGGCGCGTGCGCGCAACCGCGGCACAATCCGGGCTGCCGCTGCTGCGCCGGCACGCCAACCTGAGCGGCGCGATGCGGGCGACGCGTCCGTGCGCCGGCGCGCACATCGTCCTGGTCGACGACGTGATGACCACCGGCGCCACCCTGTCGGCCTGCGCAGCCGTGCTGAAGGACGCCGGCGCGGCCGCCGTCATCAACCTCGTCGTCGCCCGCACCGACTGATCGGATCGTCCATGTTCCACGTCGTCCTCGTCCACCCGGAGATCCCGCCCAATACCGGCAACGTGATCCGTCTGTGCGCCAACACCGGCGCGCATCTGCACCTGATCCGCCCGCTCGGCTTCCCGATCGACCATGCGCGCATGCGGCGTGCGGGGCTCGACTATCACGAGTTCGCCCACATGCTGGTGCACGACGACTGGACGGCCTTCCGCAGTGCCTGGACCGGCGGCCGGCTGTTCGCACTCAGCACCACGGGCGGCGCCGCACCGTCCGACATCGCACTGCGGCCGGGCGACGGATTCGTGTTCGGCAGGGAGTCGTCCGGGCTGCCGCCGGAGGTGCTCGATGCGTTCGGGCCCGACGCCCGCCTGCGCCTGCCGATGCGCCCCCACAACCGCAGCCTGAACCTGTCGAACGCGGTGGCCGTGACCGTGTTCGAGGCCTGGCGGCAGAACGGCTACGCGGGCGCCGTCGGCCGCTGAGCCCCGCGCGCCTGCAGCCAGTCGAGCACGGCGTCGGTGCCGTCGGCGACGCCCAGTGCATCGACGTCGCGCCGATGCACGAAGCCGGCGTCGACCATCGCGGTGCACGCCACCAGCAGGGGATCCCAGTAGCCCGCCGCATTGAGCAGCGCCACCGGCTTGTCGTGCTCGCCGATCTGCGCGAGCGTCAGCACCTCGAACAGCTCGTCGAGCGTGCCCAACCCTCCGGGCAGCGCGACGAACGCATCGGACAGCTCGATCATCCGGGTCTTGCGCACCGCCATGTCGGTGACGACCTCCAGCCGGGAGAGCCCGCCGTGCGCGAGCTCGCGCTTCATCAGGGTGTGCGGGATCACGCCGACGACCGCCCCGCCCGCATCGAGCGCGCCGTCGGCCAGCGTTCCCATCAGCCCGACCCGCCCGCCGCCGTAGACCAGGGTCCACCCCCGCCGCGCCAGCGCGGCGCCGAACGCGCGCGCCAGCACCGACCAGCGCGGATCGCTGCCGGACTTCGAGCCACAGAACACGCAGACGGCGAAGGACACGGCCGCGCCCGCCTAATCGCGCTCGCGCCGCGGCTCGCGCGACAGCAGGGCGAGCACGGCATCACGCGGCGTGATGCGGCCCTCGAGCACGGCATTCACCGCCGCAACGATGGGCACGTCGACGCCGAGCGACTCGGCCCGGCGCAGCACGGCACGTGCGCAGGCGACGCCTTCGGCGACGTGCCCCAGCGCCCGGACGGCCTGATCGAGCGGGGTGCCGGCCGCCAGCGCCAGACCCACCCGCCGGTTGCGCGACAGGTCGCCGGTGCAGGTCAGCACGAGATCGCCCAGGCCGGTCAGGCCCATGAAGGTGTCGGCACGCGCCCCCTGCGCGACGCCGTAGCGCGAGGTCTCGGCAAGCCCGCGCGTGATCAGCGCCGCCCGCGCGTTGTGCCCCAGGCCCAGCCCGTCGCAGATGCCGGCGGCGATCGCCATCACGTTCTTGAGGGCGCCGCCGATCTCGACACCGACCACGTCGTCCGAGCGGTAGATGCGTGCAGCACCGTGGTGGAACGCCTGCACCGTGCCCGCCCCGGCCGCCTCGGACGTGGTGGCGACCGTGAGCGCCACCGGCAGGCCGGCCGCCACCTCCTGCGCGAAGCTCGGCCCGGACAGCACGGCCCCGACGGCATCCGGACGCCGTGCACGGACGATTTCGTGCGGCAGCAGGCCGGCATCGCGCGACAGGCCCTTGCAGAGCCACACCACCGGCGCGGGCAGCGGATCGGGCAACATGTCGAGCACCGGCGCCAGGCCCGCCACGGGCGCGGCGATCACGACGAGCCCGTCGTGCGGCGACACGCCCGCCAGCGCCTCGGCGAGATCGGAGGTCACCGACAGCGCAGGGGGCAGATCGGTGTCGGGCAGATAGCGGGCGTTGCGCCGCGCACCGCGCATCGCCTCGGCATGCTCGGCGCTGCGCGTCCACAGGCGGACGGCGTGTCGGCGCGCGGCATGGGCCGCCACCGCGGTTCCCCAGGCCCCCGCCCCCAGTACGACGACGATCATCTTGCGGCCCTTCGGTTCGGATGGCGCGCCGGAGCGATCCGGCGACGACGGCTGCGCGCGCTCAGAGACCCCAGACCTCGGCCGCGCGGACGTACCCGACGTTGCCGTCCTGGTGACGCACCCGCGCCCAGCCACGGGCGGGCGGCTCGACCAGCTCGAGCAGCACGCCGCGCTCGGCCTGGAGGACCAGATCCGCGCCTTCCTGCGGCAGCGCGCGGACCGCGGCGCCGCCCGTGCGGGCGACCACCGTGCGGGTGGCCGACAGGTGGGCGCGCTCGATCCACACGGCATCGCCCTGCGCATCGCGCACCTTCACCCAGCCGCCCACCGTGGTGAGCACCTCGACCGGCATGCCGCGCGGCGCGATGAACAGCTTGCGCGCGCTGTGCGACGGTGCGTCGTACAGCACGGCGGCCGCGGCACCGACCGAGCGGAACTCGGCCGCACCGGCAGGCGAAAGGACGATCGCGCACAGCGCGAACGCCAGTGCGCGCACGGCCGCGGACATCAGTTGGGCACGTAGATGCCGGGCTTCTGCTCCTGCTGCATCTGCTGCAGACGCTGCTGGTACAGAGCCTCGAAGTTGATCTCCTGCAGATGGATCGGCGGGAAGCCGGCGCGCTGGATCACGTCGGCCACGTTCGCCCGCAGATACGGGTAGACGACGTTCGGGCACACGACGTTCAGGATCAGCGGCATCTGCTCCTCGGGCACGTTGCGGATCTCGAAGATGCCGGCTTCCTTCGCCTCGACCAGGAACGCGACCTTGTCGCCGACCTTGGTGGTGACGGTGACCGTGACGGCCGTCTCGAAGATGCCGTCGGCAACGCCCTGGCTGGACACGTCGAGCTGGATCTCGACGGCCGGCTGATTCGTCTCGAGGAAGATCTGCGGCGCGTTCGGGATCTCGAGCGACAGATCCTTCAGGTAGGTGCGCTGGATCGCGAAGACCGGATCCTGGTTCTGGTTGGACATCGTGGGGCGTTCCTTAGCCGTTCAGGAGGGGAGTCAGGCCGCCCGCGCGGTCGAGCGCGGACAGGTCGTCGAAACCGCCGACGTGGGTTTCACCGATGTAGATCTGCGGCACGGTGCGCCGGCCGGTGCGGGCGATCATCGCGTCGCGCTGGGACGGGTCGAGATCGATGCGGATCTTCTCGATGGCGTCGACACCGCGCTGCTTCAGCAGCTGCTCGGCACGCTGGCAGTACGGGCAGACCGCCGTGCTGTACATCACAACCTTGTTCATGGGGGATTCCGTGGATGCAGAACGCTCACTTGACGACCGGCAGGCCGGCCTGACGCCACGCCTGCAGTCCGCCGCTCAGATTGAACACCTGCTCGCGCCCCGCCTTGCGCAGCACGGACGCCGCCTTGGACGAGCGCGCGCCGGAGGCGCAGCAGATCAGCACCGGCTTGTTGGCCGGCAGTTCGGACATGCGCTGGTCGAGCTCGGCCAGTGGAATGTTGCGGGCGCCCGGCAGGTGTCCTGCGCCGAATTCGGCCGGGTCGCGCACGTCGAGCACGAGGGCCTGCGTGTCGTTGATCAGGCGGGTGGCGCCGAGACTGTCGAGCGCGGGGCCGGACGCGCTGCGCTGCACCAGCGGCCACAGCAGCATGCCGCCGGAGACGAAGGCGATGGCGATGAACAGGATGTTGTCGACGACGAATTGCACGGCATTCTTTCGAGTGGATCGCGAATTATAGAATAGCGGCCAAACCCCTCCTTCCCGTCACGGACAACCCTCCTTCCCCGCCACGGAACCCCGATGACCTACAAGCTCGTCCTCCTGCGCCACGGCGAAAGCCAGTGGAACCTGGAAAACCGCTTCACCGGCTGGACCGACGTCGACCTCACCGAGAACGGCCGCGCCGAGGCGCGCCGCGCCGGTCAGCTGCTGAAGGAGAACGGCTTCGACTTCGACCTCGCGTTCACCTCGAAGCTCAAGCGCGCCATCCGCACCCTCTGGACGGTGCTCGACGAGATGGACCGGATGTGGCTGCCGACGGTGCACGCGTGGCGGCTGAACGAGCGTCACTATGGTGCGCTGCAGGGCCTCGACAAGGCCGAGACCGCCGCGAAGTACGGTGACGAGCAGGTGCTGATCTGGCGCCGCGCGTATGCGATCGCCCCGGAGCCGCTGCCCCCGGGCGACCCGCGCGCCTCCGACGGCGACCCGCGTTACGCCGACGTGCCGGCCGGCGCCATTCCGCGCACCGAATGCCTGAAGGACACGGTCGCCCGGGTCGTGCCGTTCTGGAACGAGGCGATCGCCCCCGCCATCACGAGCGGCAAGCGCGTGGTGGTCGCCGCGCACGGCAACTCCCTGCGCGCGCTGGTCAAGCACCTCGACGGCATCTCCGACGACGACATCGTCCAGCTCAACATCCCCACCGCCCGTCCGCTTGTGTACGAACTGGACGCGGCGCTCAAGCCGATCCGCAGCTACTACCTCGGCGATCAGGCCGAGATCCAGGCGGCGATGGCGGCGGTCGCCGCCCAGGGCAAGGCCCGCAAGGGCTGACCGGGGCGCCGGGCCCTCCCGGCCCCCCCGCCGGCCCGTCCCTGGAACGCTCCCGGATCGCCCCCCGGCACCTCCCCGGCTCAACCCCGGCACGCCCCGGGCTCGACCAGACTCGGCTCCGGCCCGCCCTGCGGCGGCCCGCCGGGGGCGGGCGGCCCCGCGGCACCGCCCGCCCGGGGCGCCGCGCGGGCTATACTCGCTCTGCGAGATTCTGTCCGGTATGCAAGGCCTGCACCGCCGCGCGACCAAGGTCAGA
>JAKOZZ010000145.1 GCA_029779755.1 Pseudomonadota bacterium | reverse complement strand
GCGCACCCGGCCCACGCACGCGACACGTACACAACACGCAAGGAGACACCCATCATGAGCACCTACACCGCCCCGATGAAGGACATGCAGTTCGTGCTGCACGAACTGGCGGGCCTCGACGCGATTGCCCGGCTGCCCGGCTACGGCGACGTGAGCACCGAACTCGTCGATGCGGTGCTCGAAGGCGCCGCCACCTTCTCCGGCGAGGTCTGGGGGCCGCTGAACAAGGTCGGAGACCAGCAGGGCCTGAAGCGCCACGACGACGGCCGCGTCACCACGCCCAAGGGCTTCGTCGAGGCGTATGCCAAGTTCGTCGAGTCGGGCTGGAACGGCCTGCGCTTCGACCCCGCCTTCGGCGGCCAGGGGCTGCCCAAGCTGGTCGACACCGCGGTGATGGAGATGTGGAACGCGTCGAACATGGCGTTCTCGATGGCGCCGCTGCTGACCCAGGGGGCGATCGAAGCGGTGTTCCTGCGCGGCAGCGACGAGCAGAAGCAGCGCTTCCTGCACAAGATGGTCTCGGGCGAGTGGACCGGCACGATGAACCTGACCGAGCCCCAGGCCGGCTCGGACCTCGGCCTGATCCGCAGCAAGGCCACGCCCAATGGTGACCACTACCTGATCCAGGGCCAGAAGATCTTCATCAGCTTCGGCGAGCATGACCTCACCGACAACATCGTCCACCTGGTGCTCGCGCGCACCCCCACCGCGCCCGAGGGCGTGAAGGGCATCTCGCTGTTCGTGGTGCCGAAGTTTCTCGTTAACGACGATGGCTCGCTCGGTGCGCGCAACGACGTGCGCTGCGTCTCGATCGAACACAAGATGGGCATCCACGCCAGCCCGACCGCGGTGCTCGCCTTCGGCGACGGCCCGGGCGCGATCGGCTACCTGATCGGCGAGGAGAACCGCGGTCTCGAATATATGTTCATCATGATGAACGAGGCGCGCTTCGGCGTCGGCGTGCAGGGGCTGGGCGTGGCCGAGCGCGCCTACCAGCAGGCCCTGGCCAACGCCAAGGAGCGCGTGCAAGGCAAGGACGCCACCGCGCCCAAGGGCCCGAGCGTGCCGATCATCCGGCATCCGGACGTGCGGCGCATGCTGATGAGCATGAAGTCGCGCGTCGAGGCGATGCGCGCGCTGGCCTACGTGGTCGCGGCGATGTTCGACCAAGCCCATCGTGCGGGCGACGAGGCGGCGCGCAGTGCGGCGCACGCCGGCGTCGACCTGCTGATCCCGATCCTCAAGGGCTGGTGCACCGAGACCGGCATCGAGGTGGCCTCCACCGGCATCCAGGTGCACGGCGGCATGGGTTTCATCGAGGAGACCGGTGCCGCGCAGCACCTGCGCGACGCGCGCATCACCACGATCTACGAGGGCACGACCGGCATCCAGGCCAACGACCTGATCGGGCGCAAGGTGCTGCGCGACGGCGGGCGCTCGATGCAGGCGCTGCTGGCGCAGATCGACGGCGTGTGCGCGCAGCTCGAGGCCGGCGACGACGCACAGCTACACGCGATCGGCGCGCGCCTGCGCGAGGGCTCGAAGAGCCTCGCCGACAGCATGCGCTGGATCCTCGCCACCGGTGGGCAGGATCTCAACGCGGTGTTGGCCGGCGCGGTGCCGTTCCTGCACCTTTGCGGCGTGGTGTGCGGCGGCTGGCAGATGGCCCGTGCCGCGCTGGCGGCGCAGCGCAAGCTCGCAGCCGACTCCGGCGATGCGGACTTCTACCGCGCCAAGATCGCGACCGCGCGCTTCTTCGCCGACCAGGATCTGTCTCGCGCACGCGGGCTCGCCGAAGCGACCATGCACGCCGGCGCCAGCACGATGGCGCTCGGCGAAGACCAGTTCTGATCGAGAGCCGCGCCATGAAGATCCTCGTCGCCGTGAAGCGGGTGGTGGACTACAACGTCAAGGTGCGCGTCAAGGCCGATGGCACCGGCGTGGACATCGCCAACGTCAAGATGAGCATGAACCCCTTCGACGAGATCGCCGTCGAGGAGGCGGTGCGGTTGAAGGAGAAAGGCGTGGCGAGCGAGATCGTCGCCGTCTCGTGTGGCGTGGCGCAATGCCAGGAGACGCTGCGCACCGCGATGGCGATCGGCGCCGACCGCGGCATCCTGGTCGAGACCGGCGAAGAACTGCAGCCGCTGGCGGTGGCCAAGCTGCTGAAGGCACTGGTCGAGCAGGAGAAGCCCGCGTTGGTGATTCTCGGCAAGCAGGCGATCGACGACGACTGCAACCAGACCGGCCAGATGCTCGCCGCGCTGCTGGGTCGGCCGCAGGGGACCTTCGCGAGCAAGGTCGAGGTCGAGGACGGTCGTGTGCGCGTCACGCGCGAAGTCGACGGCGGGCTGGAAACAGTGAGCCTCGCCACGCCGGCGGTCGTGACCACCGACCTGC
>JAKOZZ010000012.1 GCA_029779755.1 Pseudomonadota bacterium | reverse complement strand
ACCGAATGGTTCGCGACGCGTGTCGACGAACGGCACCGCCGCTGCGTTGTACGGGTGAACGCGCAAGGCGCGTAGGCCGCGCCCCTGTCGCCCGCTGCTGCGTCGCAGTACGATCGAATCCGCTCCGGCACGCCGACACCCGCCCGACACCATGCTCACCCGCGACCTGATCGAAGCGATCCACCCCGGTCCGATCGACGACCCCGGCGTGGCGATCGAACTGGCCTCCGACGAGGAACTCGCCGCGTCGCTGGCTGAATTCCTGCGCCAGCGGCCCGACCGTGGCCCGGTGTGGCTGTTCGCGTACGGATCGCTGATGTGGAAGCCCGAGCTGCCGGTGATCGAGCAGCGGGTGGCCACCGTGCACGGCTGGCACCGGCGCTTCTGCATGTGGCAGTGGCGCCACCGCGGCACCCGCGAGCGCCCCAACCTGATGCTGGCGCTGGAGCGCGGCGGGTGCTGCCACGGCGTGGTGCAGCGGCTGTCGTCGCGCGGGCTGCGCGATCAGCTCGCGCAGCTCTGGAAGCGCGAGATGATCGGCCGCGGCTACCGCGCGCGCTGGGTGCAGGCCAGCACGCCAGCGGGGCCGGTGCACGCGATCGCGTTCGTCATCCGGCGCGACAGCGCGCGCTATGCGGGGCGGCTGCCCGACGAGACGGTGGCCGACTACATGGCCGGCGCCTGCGGCTATGCGGGATCGGCGGCCGAGTACCTGCTGCACACCTGGCAGGCGGCCGAGCGGGTGGGCGTGCGCGACCGCTACCTGCACCGCATGCAGGCGCTGGTGGCGACGCGGCTGCAGGCGCTGGGCGCCCGCTGCACCTGCTCAGACGGGCGGCAGGCCCAGCAGGAATGAGCGCACCGCGGCATTGAACGCCTCGGGCTGGTCGACGTTGGCCACGTGGCCGGCGCCCGGAATCACCACCTTCTGCGCCCCGGCGATCTTGGCGGCCATCACGTCGGCCGACTGGAGGAACGGGGTGTCGTCGGCGCCGACGACGATCAGCGCCGGCACGCGGATGCCGGGCAGCGACTCCATCACGCGGGCGTCGCGCTGCGCGAGCATGCCGCGCGCGGCCAGCGCCAGGCCCTGCGCGGAGCGGTGCGTGCCGCCGGTGTGCGATGCCTTCAGGGCCGCCACCCGCGCCATGCCCTCCTGCTCGAAGCGCTCGGCCGTGCGGCGCGCCTGCGCGTTCCAGCCTTCGCGCGCCTCGTCCTTGCGGAAGCCCGGACCGGTGTCGAGGATCAGCAGCGCACGCGTGCGCTGCGGGTGGGTCGCATGGAACAGCAGCGACATGTAGCCGCCCAGCGAAAGCCCCCCGATCACGGCGCGCTGCGCGCCGACCGCGTCGAGGATCGCGGCCATGTCGTCGACCGTGGCCTCGGCGCTGTAGGCGGCGGGATCGTCCGGCGAATCGGACCCGCCGTGCCCGCGCATGTCCCAGGTCACCAGCGTGTGGTCGCGCGCCAGCGCGTCGTGCTGACCGCGCCACATCTGCGCGGTCGCCGAATAGCCGTGCGACAGCAGGACCACCGGCCCCTGCCCGCGCACTTCGTAGTGGATGCGTACGCCGTCGCGGTCGAGCAGGGGCATGGGGGTCTCCGTGGATCAGGGGGAACGGTCGCGCCGGGCGTGGATCAGCCGAGCTGGACGGTGCCGGCCTTCACCAGCTGCTCGATCTCGGCGTCGCTCAGGCCCAGCTCGCGCAGCACCTCGCCCGTATGCTGGCCGAGCATCGGCGGTGCACGGCGGTACGACACCGGCGACTTCGAGAAGCGCATCGGGCTGGCGATGCCGGGCGCCTCGACGCCGGTGGCGTGCTGCAGTCCGATGCGGGTGCCCAGGTGCTGCACCTGCGGATGCTCGAGGGCCTGCGCGTAGTTGTTGATCGGGCCGGAGGGCACGCCCACCTTCAGGAACAGCTCTTCCCAGTGCGCGCGCGGCTTGGTGCTGAGGATGCGCGAGAACAGCTCGTGCAGTTCCTTCTGGTGCGCCATGCGCGTGCCGTTGTTCAGGAAGCGCGGGTCCTCGACCCACTCCGGATGGCCGAGCGCGTTGCACAGCGCCACGAACTGCGTCTGGTTTGCGCTCGCGATGATGAACAGGCCGTCCGAGCAGGGATACACGCCGTACGGGGTGATGTTGGGCGAATCGTTGCCGGTGCGGCCGGGGATCTTGCCGCTGCACAGGTAGTTGGACAGGTGGCCGGAGCTCATCGCCATCACGGTGCTCATCAGCGAGATGTCGATGTGCTGGCCCTCGCCCGTCTGGTTGCGGTGCTGCAGCGCGGCCAGGATCGAGATGGCGGCGAACATGCCGGTCGACAGGTCGACGATCGGCAGGCCGAAGCGCTGCGGCCCGCCGCCGGGCAGGTCGTCGCGTTCGCCGGTGACGCTCATCGGCCCGCCCATGCCCTGGAACAGGTAGTCGTAGCCGGGGCGCGCGGCCCACGGGCCGGTCTGGCCGAAGCCCGTGACCGAGCAGTAGATCAGCCGCGGGTTCACCTTCGACAGCGACGCGTAGTCGAGCCCGTAGCGGGCGAGGTCGCCGACCTTGAAGTTCTCGATGCAGATGTCGGCATCCACCGCCAGCTTGCGGATCAGCGCCTGCCCGTCGGGCGAGGCCAGGTCGACCGCCACCGAGCGCTTGTTCCGGTTGGTGGACAGGAAGTATGCCGACTCCTTGGTGGCCTTGCCGTCGGTGCCGTTCAGCCAGGGGGGGCCCCAGTGACGCGACTCGTCGCCCGGGCCCGGCCGCTCGATCTTGACGATGTCGGCGCCGAGGTCGCCGAGGATCTGCATGCACCAGGGCGCCGCGAGCACGCGCGACAGGTCGAGGATGCGGATGCCGTGCAGCGGCCCATTGCGGGTGGGCGTCGAGTCGGCGGAGGTCGATGCGGTGGACGAACTCATGCGTAAGGTTCCAGGTTGGGGTGGACACCGCGCGCGGCGGCGGACGCTGTTGTGGATGCTGGGAACCGGGGCGGCGGTCGTGCCGCCCGGGCCGGACCGGTCGATTCTGCCGCAGCGATCGCCGCGCGGGTAGTCGCGCGGCTGCGGTTCGGACCGTGCGCCCGCTCAGGCGAGGCCGGCCGGCGGTCGTGAGATGGCCGGGGCGTCCGGGGCCGGCCCGGACATTCGAGGCCGGCCAGCGCGATCGGGGCCGATGCGTGCGGTCGCGGCCGGCCCGTGCGGCGGACTCAGCCGGCGCGGCCGATGATCTGCGCGGTGGCGATCAGCTCCTCGAGCAGCGCCATGGACGCCGCCCCCGACACCGCGAACGGGTCGAGCAGCGGGCGTTCCGAATACTTGAGCAGCAGCGACGGGTTGGTGCGGTCGAGCCGCACGTGACCCATCGTCCAGCCGGCGAAGCGGCGCTCCGACACCTCGCGATAGTGCAGCAGCATCACGCACTCGTGGCGCGCGTCGCGCACGATCGTGTTGTAGAGCGCGTTGACCGGCGCGCGGCCGCCTTCGAGCAGCTGCATGAACACGTCCCCGCCCTGGCACAGCACCCCGGTGATGCCCATCTCGGGGTTCTTGGCGCGGGACTGCTGCAGGATCGATTCGGTCATTTCCGCCGTCACCGTCGAGGCGGCGCGGCTGGCGTAGAGGAGTTGGACGAGCATCGGGGGCACGCTCCTTAGGCGTTGTTCTTGCTGAGCAGCGCGAGGAACTCGCGGCGCAGGTTCGGGTCCTTCAGGAACGAACCGCGCATCACGCTGTTGATCATCTTCGAATCGGTGTCCTTCACGCCGCGCCACTGCATGCAGAAGTGGTCGGCCTCCATCACGATGGCCAGGCCGTCGGGCTGCACCCGCTCCTGCAGCAGATCGGCCAGCCGGGCTACCGCCTCCTCCTGGATCTGCGGGCGGCTCATCACCCAGTCGGCGAGGCGCGCGTACTTGGACAGGCCGATCAGGTTGGAGTGCTCGTTGGGCAGCACGCCGATCCACACGCGGCCGATGATCGGACACATGTGGTGCGAGCAGGCGCTGCGCACGGTGATCGGCCCGACGATCATCAGCTCGTTCAGCCGCTCGACGTTGGGGAACTCGGTGACCTGCGGCATCGCGACGTAGCGGCCGCGGAAGACCTCCTGCAGGTACATCTTGGCGACCCGGCGCGCGGTCTCGCGCGTGTTGTGGTCGCTTTCGGTGTCGATGACCATGCTGGTGAGCACGTCCTGCAGCTTGGACTCGACCTCGGCCTGCAGCAGCGGCAGCTCGCCGGGCTCGATGAACGCGGCGATGTTGTCGTTGGCGTGGAAGCGCTCGCGGGCGGCTTTCAGGCGCTCGCGGATCTTCTGCGAGACCGGCACGCCGAGATCGTCGTCGGCGGCCGGGGGCACGGCGGGTGGGGTGGGGGCTTCCATGGCGCTCGATACGAAGAGGGGAGCCCGATCGTAGCGCGCATGGGCGCGGGGCGCTGCGGATTCCGTCGCGGCAGCAGGGTGCACCGGTGAGCCGCGCCGCGCGCGCAGGCCCGGAGGACGGCGCTTCCCCGGGTCTACCGGCTCATCCCCGCATGTGTCGGCTGATCTCCGCGCCCGGCAGACCGCGCTCCAGGTAGCCGAAGGTGCCCGCCTCCAGCGCCTCGCGCGCCGCACCGATCAGCCCGCTCATGGCGGCGCGGTAGAGCGTGGAGGCCAGGCTGATGCGGCGCACGCCGGCCGCCTCGAGCTCGGCCACGCTGAACGAGCGGCCGGGCATGCCGACCATGAAGTTGAACGGCCGGCTCAGCGACGCGCAGACGGTGCGCACCGCGTCGAGATCGGGCAGACCGGGCGCGAACAGCAGGTCGGCGCCGGCACGCTCGAAGGCCTGCAGGCGACGGATCGTGTCGTCGAGATCGGGCCGGCCGCGCAGCCAGTTCTCGGCGCGCCCGGCGAGCATGAACCGGAACGGCAGCGCCCGCGCGGCCTCGGCCGCGGCGGCGATGCGCTCGACCGCCTGCTCGAGCGGGTAGATCGGCTGTGCCGGGTCGCCGCTGGCGTCCTCGATCGACGCGCCCACCAGCCCGGCCGCGCCGGCCAGCGTGATGGTGTGTGCGACTTCGCCGGGCGCGTGGCCGAAGCCGTTCTCGAGATCGGCCGACACCGGCAGATCGGTGGCGGCGGCGATGGCGCCGGCGGCGGCCAGCGCTTCGTCGCGCGAGAGGCCGCCGTCGCGGCGGCCGAACACGCCGGCGATCGCGCCGCTGGACGTGGCCAGCGCGCGGTAGCCGAGCCCGGCGAGGATGCGCGCCGAGCCGGCATCCCAGGCGTTGGCGAGCAGCAGCACGCCGGGCGCCTCGTGCAGCGCGGCGAAGGCGGCGCCCTTGTCCTGCAGCGTGACGGTCATCGCGTGAACACCCCGTACGTGAAGCACGGCGTCTCGTTGACGAGCGCGTAGTAGCTCTTCTGGAAGGTCTTGCCGACGTTGGGCGCCCAGGGGTCGTGGATGTGCAGCAGCGTGCCCATGCCGGTGGGATCGCCGTCGGTGTCGATGCCGTAGACGACGACCCGGTGCCCCGACGAGCCGAGCCCGGCCGTGTACTCGCCGGCGTTCCAGAGCATCGAGAGCATCGCCGGTCCGCTCTGGATCAGCGCAGCGAAGGCCGACACCATCCAGCTTTGCGGTGCGTGGTAGCGCAGGCCATGGGCGCGCGCGAACTCCTGGTTGCCGCTGACGTTGTCGGCCCGCTCGGAGAAGTTGGGCGTGCCGCCCGTGCCGGAGACCAGGTGCGGCGGCGTGGCCGCGATCACGGCCGGCACGGTGGAGTTCTTGAGCATGGCGGTGGCGGCCGCCCAGCAGGTGCTCGGCGTGGGCTGCGGGATGCGGCGCACGCCGTGCACCGTGGGCGGATTGCGCGGGCCGCCGCGCAGCACGCACTGGGTGATCGGGCCGACCACACCGTCGGCCGCGATGCGGCGCTGGGTCTGGAACGCGCGCACGGCGGCATCGGTGCGCGCGCCGAAGACGCCGTCGGCCGTCAGGCCGGGGTTGGGGACCAGCGCGCGGTTCAGCGCGTTCTGGAGGGCGACGACGTCGGGTCCGCGGGAGCCGGTACGAAGCAGGGGCATGATGCGATCTCCTCGGGTGCGTGGGAGGCGCAACCGGCATCCGGGTGCGGACCTCCGAGCGAGGGACTCACGCTATCGCGCGCACCGGGCGGCGGACAATACGTCCAAAGTACGTCCGGCACGGACGGACATCGCCGCCTGCGGACGCCGGTCGCCGGACGCCGGACCCCGGCGAAGCCCTCAGAACCGCACCACGTACCCCGGCCCGTCGATCGCCGGATACTGCGCGAACACGCGCTCGTCCACCTCCAGCCCGATGCCCGGCCGGTCCAGCGGCGCCACGCACCCGTCGGCGCCGATCTCGAAGGCCGTGCCGAACATGTCGCGCAGCGGGTTGAACTTCGACACGCAGGCCTCGAAGTAGCCGCCGTTGTCGAGCGCGGCGAGGAAGTGGATCGACACCGCATGGTTCAGGCCGGTGGCCGAGCTGTGCGGATGCACCGGCAGACCCCACGCGGACGCGATCGCGGCGATGCGCATGGCCTCGGTGATGCCGCCCGCCTTGGACAGGTCGGGCTGCACGATCTGCACTGCGCGCTCCTCGACCATGCGGGCGAACTCGAAGCGCGTGTAGTGGTTCTCGCCGGCCGCCAGCGGCACCAGCGGCGAGATCGCCGCGCCCGCGCGATACGCCGCCCAGTCGTTGCAGCCGAACGGCTCCTCGAGCCAGGCCACGCGCGCCTCGGCCAGCGCCGGGATCACGCGGCGCGCGTCGGCCACCGTGTAGTTGGTGTTGGCGTCGGTGAGGATCTCGATGTCGTCGCCGAGCGCGGCGCGCACCGCCTGCACGCGCGCGATGTCGTCGCGCGGCGTGTCGCCCAGGCGCAGCTTGACGGCCCGGTAGCCGCGGGCGACGTACTCGCGCGCTTCGTCGACCAGGCCGGCGGGCGCCTGGAAGCCCATCGAGATGCCGCCGGCGTATGCGGGCACGCGCTTGCGGCTGCCGCCCAGCATCTGGTAGAGCGGCATGTCCGTGGCCTTGCCGCGGATGTCCCACAAGGCCATGTCGATGCCCGACACCGCCAGCGCGGCGGCAGCGCCCAGGCCGTGGCTGGAGAGCTGCATGCGGTTGACCCGCGCGAACACGCCCACCACGTCGCAGGCGTCCATGCCCGCGATCATCGGATGCAGCGTGCTGTTGATCAGGCTGACGACCGCGCCGGGGCTGCGGCCCGGATGCGCCTCGCCGTAGCCGGTGAGGCCGGCGTCGGTCTCGACGCGCACGATGATGGTGTCGCGCTTGGAGGTGGCGCCGATGCCCAGCCGCACCGTGCTGCCTTCGGGCAGGCGATACGAGAGCGGGATCGCGGTGGTGCGGGTGATCTTCATCGGGAAGGCTCCTTCGTTCGGGGACGCGCGGCAGCGTGCGGTTCCGGGCGCCGGGCTGTCGTGGCCGTCGGGGCGTCGTCGCGTCCGGGCAGGCGCAGAATAGCGCCTCGGCGCGGTCAGGACCGGGCGCGCCGCACGACGCAGGACCATGAACATGCCGATCGACGACAAAGTGTTCCGCCTGACCGCCTCCGGTGGCGCCCCGGGTTCGGGCGACGCCCCCGGAAGCGGCGGCGCCCCGGGGCGCGGTGGCCCGACGGGCGCCGGCGGACCGCTGGCCAAGGTGCTCACCTGGGTGGTCGGCGGCGTGGCCCTGGTGGGCGCGCTGGTGTTCTCGGCCGCCCTCTTCGTGGTGCTGCTGGTGGTGGGCGCCGCCGTCGGCGGGTGGCTGTGGTGGCAGACCCGCGCGCTGCGGCGCCAGCTGCGCGCGCAGATGGAGCAGATGCAGCAGCAGGCGGAGCAACAGCGCACCGGGCATCCGGGGGCCGGGCCGGTGCCGCCGGGTGCGGGCATGTACCGACGGTCCGCGCCTGCCGACGGCGAGATCATCGACGGCGACTTCATCCGCGAAGCGCCCGCGGCGCCGCCGGGCGCGGCCTCCACCGACGCCCCGACCTCGCGCCCGTCGGCGCACGATTCCCAGAACGGCCGGTAGTTCGCACGGCGCGGCGCCCCGACAGGCGCCCATCCTGCCGGACCGGTGCGCCGGCCGCCTCGCGCGCGCCCGGCCAACGGCGCCGCCATGCGCGCATGCGCGGTCCGCTGCACGCCGGTCTCCGCCCCCGGCCCACTGAACACCGGTCTCCGCGCGCTTCACCCTGCTCGCCTCACCTTGCGCGCTTCACCCTGCGCGCTTCAAAGTGCACGATCCCCCGCGCCCGAAACGCCCGACTGGCGCGCGGCCCGCGCGACGCCTACTCTTGCGGTCCGGCATTTCCCTGGACACACGATGGTCGACGTACTGGTGATCGGCGGCGGCAACGCCGCCCTGTGCGCCGCGCTGATGGCGCGCGAGGCGGGCGCTTCGGTGACGATGCTCGAGGCCGCACCGCGGGCCTGGCGGGGAGGCAATTCGCAGCACGTGCGCAACCTGCGCTGCATGCACGATGCGCCGCAGGACGTGCTGGTCGAGGCCTACCCCGAGGAGGAGTACTGGCAGGACCTGCTGAAGGTGACCGGCGGCCTCACCGACGAGCGCCTGGCCCGGCTGGTGATCCGCGCGTCGTCGACCTGTCGCGACTGGATGCGCAGCCACGGCGTGCACTTCCAGCCGCCGCTGTCGGGCGCGCTGCACGTGGCGCGCACCAACGCGTTCTTCATGGGCGGCGGCAAGGCACTGGTCAACGCGTACTACCGCAGCGCCGAGCGGCTGGGCGTGCAGGTGCACTACGACGCGCCGGTCGACGCGATCGAGCTCGACGGCGGCCGCTTCGTCGCCGCGCGCGTGGCCCGCACCGACGCCGACGGCACGGTGCGGCACGAGCGCTTCGAGGCCCGCAGCTGCGTGCTCGCCGCCGGCGGCTTCGAGTCGAACATCCCCTGGATGCGCGAAGCCTGGGGACGCAACGCCGACGGCGAATGGCCGGTCGACAACTTCCTGATCCGCGGCACGCGCTACAACATGGGCACGGTGCTCAAGTTCATGCTCGACGCCGGCGCCGACTCGATCGGCGACCCGACGCAGGCGCACTGCGTGGCGATCGACGCGCGGGCGCCGCTGTACGACGGCGGCATCTGCACGCGCATCGACTGCGTGTCGCTGGGCGTGGTCGTCAACCGCAACGCCGAACGCTTCTACGACGAGGGCGAGGACTTCTGGCCCAAGCGCTATGCGATCTGGGGCCGGCTGGTGGCCCTGCAGCCGGGCCAGATCGGCTACTCGATCATCGACGCCAAGGCCGTCGGGCGCTTCATGCCGCCGGTGTTCCCGGGCACCACCGCCGGCACGTTGCCCGAACTGGCCCGCAAGCTCGGCCTGGACGAGGCGGTGTTCGTGCGCACCGTGGAGCGGTTCAACGCCGCCTGCCGCGTCGGCACCTTCGACCACACCGCGCTCGACGACTGCCGCACCGAGGGTCTGACGCCGCCGAAGACGCACTGGGCGCGCCCGATCGACGTCCCGCCGTTCACCGCCTACCCGGTGCGGCCGGGCGTCACCTTCACCTATCTGGGCCTGAAGACCGACGAGCGCGCCTCGGTGTTCTTCGGCGGGCAGTGCAGCCCGAACCTGTTCGTCGCCGGCGAGATGATGGCCGGCAACGTGCTGGGCAAGGGCTACACCGCGGGTGTGGGCATGTCGATCGGCACCGCGTTCGGCCGCATCGCGGGCACGCAGGCCGCCGGCGTGGCGCTCGGCGCGGGCGCGTCGGCGTTCGAGACCAGCATGAAGGGAGCACACGATGTCCTCGCTTGACGCACTGACGCGCGAGGCGGCCGCGCTGGCCGCGGGGGCTTCGGGCACTTCGAGGTCTTCGGGCACGCCGGGCCGACCGGCGCACGACGGCCACGACGGCCACGACGATCATGGCGGCCACCACGGCCGCGGCGGCCGCGGCGCTGCCCCCCACGACGCCGACACGGCGGAGGTGGCGCGCGTGCTGCAGATCTGCAATGCGTGCCGCTACTGCGAAGGCTTCTGCGCGGTGTTCCCCGCGATGACGCGGCGCCTCGAGTTCGACCGCGCCGACGCCCACTACCTGGCCAACCTGTGCCACAACTGCGGCGCCTGCCTGCACGCCTGCCAGTACGCGCCGCCGCACGAGTTCGCCGTCAGCGTGCCGCAGGCGATGGCGCGGGTGCGCGGCCGCACCTATGCGGACCACGCGTGGCCGTCGGCGTTCGGCGGCCTGTACCGGCGCAACGGCCTGACCGTGGCGCTGGCGCTGGCCGCGGGGCTGGCCCTGTTCCTGATCCTCGCGGTCGCGTCGACCGGTTCGCTGTGGCACGCGCCGATGGCCGGCAACTTCTACGCAGTGTTTCCGCACGACACGCTGGTGGCGCTGTTCGGCAGCGTGTTCGGCTTCGCGGCGCTGGCACTGTCGATCGGCCTGGCGCGCTTCTGGCGCGGCATGCCCAACGACCCCGACCTGCCCGAGACGGACGCCGGCACGCAGCGCGAGGCCATTCTCGAGGCCACGTCCAGCGCGCTGCGGCTGAAGTACCTCGACGGCGGCCACGGCGACGGCTGCAACGACGCCGACGACGCGTTCTCGCCGTGGCGACGCCGCTTCCATCACCTGACCTTCTACGGCTTCGGCCTGTGCTTCGCGGCGACCTCGGTGGCCACGCTGTACCACTACGCGCTCGGCCTGCCGGCGCCCTACCCGGTCACCAGCCTGCCGGTGCTGCTGGGCACCGTGGGCGGCATCGGCCTGCTGATCGGGCCCGCCGGTCTGCTGTGGCTGAACCTGCGCCGTCATCCGCTGCAGGGCGACCCGGCACAGCGGCCGATGGACCGCGGCTTCATCGCACTGCTGCTGCTGACCAGCGCCACCGGTCTGGCGCTGCTGGCCTGGCGCGACACGTCGGCGATGGCGCTGCTGCTGGCCGTGCACCTGGGCGTGGTGATGGCGCTGTTCGCCACCCTGCCCTACGGCAAGTTCGCGCACGGCGTGTACCGCTGCGCGGCGCTGCTGAAGTTCGCGATCGAGAAGCGCCAGCCGAGCCGGCTGCAGCTCGGATCGGACTGACCCGGGCGGCAGCGCCCGGGCCGGCACCCTGACGATGGCGACGAGGATCACGACGCGATGACCGACCCCTGCTACGCACTCTTCGCCGTCCGCTATGCGTCGAACCCACGGCGCACTGCGCGCGACAGCTTCCTGATGCAGCACGACGTGCACGACGGTCCGCTGCCGCTGGACTTCTTCGTGTGGGCCGCGGTGCGCGACGGCCGGGTGATCCTGATCGACGGCGGGGCCAACGCAGGCACCTGCCGGGCGCGCGGGCACGACTTCGAACGCTGCCCGGCCGACGGCCTGCGGGCGCTCGGACTGGACCCGGCAGCCGTCACCGACCTGATCGTCACCCACATGCACTGGGATCACGCCGGCAACTTCGACCGCTTCCCGAACGCCACGCTGCACGTGCACCCGCGCGAGATGACGCACGCCACCGGGCCGTGCATGTGCGAGCCGGTGCTGCGCCGCCCGTACGACATCGACCAGGTGTGCGCGATGCTGCGCGCGCTGTACGGCGGGCGGCTGCGCTTCAGCGACGACGACTTCACGGTGGCGCCGGGCATCACCGTGCACCACATGGGCGGCCACACCCCCGGGCTGCAGGTGGTGCGGGTGAACACGACGCGTGGCCGGGTGGTGCTGGCGTCGGACGCCATGCACTACTTCGCCAATGCGACGACGCGCAACCCGTTCCCGGTGGTGGTGCACGTCGACGCCTACCTGCAGGCGCTGCGCCGGGTGGTGGCGCTGGCCGACACCCCCGCCCACGTGGTGCCGGGCCATGATCCGCTGGTGCTGCGCATGTATCCGCCTGCAAACGACGTGAGTGCTGGCTTCGCGGTTCGACTCGATGTGGCGCCGCTGATGCCGTCGCCGCTGATGCCGTAGCGCCACCCGGCGTCCGAGCCATCCGAGCCATCCGAGCCATCCGAGCCATCCGAGCCATCCGAGCCATCCGAGCCATCCGACCGACCCATTCGACCGATTGACCCGACCAATCCCTTCGCGTCATCCGATCGCCGCCCCTTCCTACCCGGGAACGCCCATGACCCACACCTCCGCCCATCCCGCGCTTCACCTGCCCCCCGTCGGCACGCTGATCGCCGGCCGCTGGCTGACCGGCGAGCACCGCCTGCCGGTGCACGACAAGTACGGCGGCCACGTGATCGCACACGTCGACCAGGCGACCCGCGAACAGGTCGCCGACGCGGTGGCGGCCACGCACGCGGCATCGCAGCGGGCCCTGCTGGCGCCGGTCGACCGGGCCCGGGTGCTGCGGACGACGGCCGACCTGCTCGAACGCGACCGCGCCGCGCTGGTCGACCTGATGATCGCCGAGGCCGGCTTCACGCAGGCCGACGCCCAGAACGAGGTCGATCGCGCCAAGGTCACGCTGCAGCTGTCGGCCGAGGAGGCCACGCGGCTGGTCGGCGAGACCGTGTGCTTCGGCGCCAGCGCGGGCCAGCACAACCGCCTGGGCTTCACGATCCGCGTGCCGCTGGGCGTGGTGTGCGCGATCACGCCGTTCAACTCGCCGCTCAACACCGTGATCCACAAGGTGGCGCCGGCGCTGGCCGGCGGCAACGGCGTGGTGCTCAAGCCGTCGGCGCTGGCGCCGCTGTCGTCGGCGTTCCTGTGCAAGGCACTGCTCGAGGCGGGCCTGCCCCCCGAGCTGCTGGCGCTGGTGCACGGCGGCGGCGACACCGTCGGCACCTGGCTGCTGGAGGAGCCCGTCGTGGCGTTCTACACGTTCACCGGCAGCACGCGGGTGGGCCGCCTGATCCAGCAGGGCGCGGGCCTGCGCAGGACCCAGCTCGAGCTGGGCAGCATCGCCAGCGTGATCGTGTGCGCCGACGCCGACCTGGAGCGCGCGGTGCCGAAGATCGCCAACGCGGCGTTCCGCAAGGCCGGCCAGGTGTGCACGTCGGTGCAGCGGCTGTTCGTGGAGGCATCGATCGCCGACGAACTGGTCGCGCGTCTGGCAAAGGCGGCCGAGGCCTTGCCGGCCGGCGATCCGCGGCGCCCCGAGACGCGCGTGGGGCCGCTGATCTCGCCCGAGTCGGCCGAGCGCATCGAGCGCTGGGTCGACGAGGCGCGCGCCGAGGGCGCCGAGACCGCCTGCGGCGGCACGCGCGACCGCTCCGTCTATGCGCCCACGGTGCTGACCGGCACGCAGCGGCACATGAAGGTGATCGACCGCGAGGCCTTCGGGCCGATCGTCTCGGCGATCCCGTTCACCGACCTGGACGCGGCCATCGCCGGCGCCAACGACAGCCCGTACGGACTGGCCGCGGGCTTCTTCAGCAGCAACATCGACAAGGCGCTGAAGGCCGCGCGCACGCTGCGCTTCGGCGCGGTGCACATCAACGAGACCTCGAGCAGCCGCGCCGACGCGATGCCGTTCGGCGGCGTCAAGGAGAGCGGCTATGGTCACGAAGGCCCCGGCTACGCGATCCGGGAAGTGACCGAGGAACGGCTGATCACGTTCAACCCCTGAGGCACGGCCGGCACGCCGACGCACCTGCTCGCCCGGACTCACACACACCCGAACGCACTCACACGCGCACGCACACCCGTACACACGCACACCCGCACACCCGCACACCTGCACACCTGCACACCCGCACGCCCCAACACCATGAACGACACCCTCGGCACCTTCCTCTGCCCCACCCGCATCCACATGGGCCGCAACGCCCACGAAAAGCTCGAGGAGGCGCTGCGCGGCTTCGCCGCCGAACGCGTGTTCGTGGTTGCCGACGCCGCGGTGGTCGACGGCGAGCTGATGCAGCGGGTGCGCGCGATCCTCGCGCGCTGCGGCGCACGCACGGACACCTTCACCGAGGTGGAGCCCGACCCCAGCGCACACACGGTCGAGCGCGCGTTCGCGGCATGCCGGGCGCTCGACGCCCAGCTGGTGCTGGCCGTGGGGGGCGGCAGCACGATGGACGTGGCCA
Source organism: Pseudomonadota bacterium (assembly GCA_029779755.1). Taxonomy (GTDB): domain Bacteria; phylum Pseudomonadota; class Gammaproteobacteria; order Burkholderiales; family Burkholderiaceae_E; genus Quisquiliibacterium. The sequence continues at coordinate 39,560 of JAKOZZ010000012.1, read as the reverse complement.
AGGCGGTGGCGATCCTCGCCACCAACGGCGGGCGCATCCACGACTACGAGGGCATCGAGAAGTTCGCGACGCGTCCGCTGCCGCGCATCGCCATCCCGACCACCGCCGGCACCGGCTCGGAAGTGTCGGGGTCGTGCGTGATCACCGACACCGAGCGCGGACTGAAGATGTCGATCCGCCACGCGGCGCTCAACCCGGCCGACGTGGCGCTGCTCGATCCGCTGGCGGTCGCAACGCTGCCCGCGCACGTGGCCGCGCACGCCGGCATGGACGCGTTCGTGCACGCCTTCGAGTCGTACCTGTCGCTGAACGCGAACCCGATCACCGACGCGCTGAACCTGCATGCGCTCGAGCTGCTGTCGGCCAACCTGCGCCCCTTCACCGCCAACCGGCGCAACACGGACGCCGCCCTCGCCATGCTCTGCGGCTCGACGCTGGCCGGCATGACCTTCGGCATCACCGGTCTGGGCAACGTGCACTGCATGGCGCGCTTCGTCGGTGCGACCTTCCACGTGTCGCACGGCCTGTCGAACGCGATCTGCCTGCCGCACGTCGCGCGCTTCAACCTCGCCGCCAACCCGGCGCGCTACGCGCGCGTGGCCGCCGCGATGGGATGCCACGTCGACGGCCTGCCGGTGCTCGAAGCCGCCGCCGCGACGATCGAGGCGATCGACGCGCTGTGCGACGACCTGGGCATTCCCGCGCGGCTGAGCGACATCGGCGGCACGCCCGAGCACTACCCCGAGATGGCACGCCTGTGCGTCGAGGCCGGGTACAACCGCTGGAACCCGCGGCACACGGTGTTCGAGGACTTCCTGAAGCTGTTCGAGGATGCGCACTGACGGACGGGCGCAGCCCCGCCGGCCGCGCTACCAGAGCGGCCGGCCCTCCATGGACGGCGGCGGCGTGACACCCATCGCCTGCACGAGCGTGGCGCTGAGGTCCACCACCCGCGCGTCGTCGCGCAGCGCGCTGCCGGCCGGTATGCCCGGGCCGCGCGCGATGCAGAAGCCCGTCTGCGCGTGCCCGCCGCTGCGGAACTGCGGCACCGGGCCGATGCGCCCGATGCCGGGCCCTTCGACGCAGTCGGTGGCGTCGCGGTCGGTCCAGATCACCAGCAGGTCGGCCGGATGGTTGCCCAGCCCGGCGTCGAACGGCTGGCTGCGCGTGCGCACGACATCGCGCACCAGCGCGCGCCCGGTGCGCGCATCGACGAGCCCGCGCAGCAGCGCCTCGACCCGGTCGCACTCGGCGCCGATGGCGGACGGGTCGACGACCCCTGCGCCTTCGCGCCCGGTGACGTTGATGCGGATCATGCCCTGCAGGTAGCTCGGCAGCACGAACGCGCGCATGCGCGGCCACAGCGGGCGCGACCAGTTGGTGGGATTCCAGTCGAGCGCATCGCCGCGACGGCCCTGGGCGTCGGGCGACTCCAGCATGCGCTCGCCGAACGGCGTGCGCAGCGCCCAGACCTCGTCCTTCCAGTGGCGGCGGTAGTGCATGCTCGGCGGCGGCACCGGCGTGCCGGCCACCCCTTCGGCGAGACCGGCCTGGCCGAACTCCAGCCGCAGCAGCGCCTCGGGCAGGAACAGCGTGAGCGGCACGTCGGTGCAGTTCTCCTTCATGCCCGACACCGAGAACAGCACCAGCGTGGCGTCGTCGGGCAGTGCCTGCAGCAGCCGGCCCAGTGCGCCGTCGATGGCCTGGAACACGCGCAGCAGGCTGGGCTGCGCCACCGGCACGTGCATCGGATGCGGCAGGCCGAAGTGCCACAGCATGTGGCCGCACACGTGCGGTTCGGCGAAGGCGGCCAGCAGCAGGTCCCAGCGCTCGCGGCGCAGCAGGTCCTCCAGGATGGCGCCACGCCGCCGGATGCCTTCCAGCATGTCGTGCTCGAGCCTCGACAGCGCGGCCTCGTCGTACAGGCTGGGCACCCGGAACGACAGCACCGGCGCGCCGTCGCGCGTGCCCACCTTGCGCTGGCCGAGCCCGTCGTAGGCCGGATGTGCGCCATGCCGCTGCACCAGCTCGGGCATCAGCTCGGGCGGCTGCGACACGCGCAGGAACTGGTTGGCCTCGGGCCCCCAGCCCAGCACCTGCACGCCGTCGACCCGGCGCTCGGGGCTGGCGAACGGGATGTCGAGCACGGCCACGCGCGCGTGCGGCGCCCGCTGGTAGAACGGCGGCTGGCTCCAGCCCTCGTAGATGGGCAGCTCGCGGTAGTCGTACGCCGCCGCGTCGAAGTGCAGGTGCCCCCACATGCCGGTGCGTCCGGGCGAGGCGCCCTGCAGGAAGATCGACCAGCTCGCCTCGTTCGGGTCCCAGTCGGACTTGCCCAGCCGGCCCAGCGCACCTTCGCGCCGCAGCCGCGCGAGCACCGGCGCGTGCCCGGCATCGAGCCACGCCTCGAGCAGCATCGGGGACATCGCATCGAGCGCGATCGCGACGGCGGGGCTGCGGGCGGAACGGGGGGCGTTCATGGATCAGTCCTCGGTTTCGAGCTGCAGCAGTTCGAGCAGCTCGGTGCCGTAGCGCTCGAGCTTCTTCGCGCCCATGCCGCCGATGTCGGCGAGCGCATCGATGGTGGTGGGCGCACGCTGCGCGATCTCGGCCAGCGTGGCGTCGTGCAGGATCACGTAGGCGGGCACCGACTGCGTGCGGGCCTGCTCGGCACGCCACGCCCGCAGCCGCGCGAACACCTCGGCCTGCGCGCCCGACAGACCGGCGGCCAGTGCGGCCCGGCCGGGCGCGTCGCGGCCGCCGCCGCCGCGCTGACCGCGCCCGCCGCGCGGCCGCACGACCAGCCGCCGCATCTGCACGCTGCACTCGCCGCGCAGCACCGGGCGGCTGGCCTCGGTGAGCTGCAGCGCGCCATGCGCGCCGTGGTCGACCTGCGCCAGGTCCAGCGCCACCAGCTGGCGGAAGACCACCCGCCATTCCTGGTCCGACAGGTCGGTGCCGATGCCGTAGACCGACAGCGTCTGGTGGTGCCAGCGCCGGATGCGCTCGTTGTCGTGGCCGCGCAGCACGTCGATCAGGTGCCCGACGCCGAAGCGCTGCCCGGTGCGATAGATGCACGACAGCGCCTTGCGCGCGGCCTCGGTGGCGTCCCAGGTCTGCGGGGGATCGAGGCAGTTGTCGCAGTTGCCGCAGGCGCCCGCCTCCTCGCCGAAATAGGAGAGCAGGCGCACGCGGCGGCAGCCGGCGGTCTCGCACAGGCCCAGCAGCGCGTCGAGCTTGGCGCTCGAGATGCGCTTGTAGTCGTCGCTGGCTTCGGATGCGTCGATCAGCCGGCGCTGCTGCACGACGTCGGCCAGGCCGTAGCTCATCCAGGCGTCGGCGGGCTGGCCGTCGCGGCCGGCGCGGCCGGTCTCCTGGTAATACCCCTCGATGCTCTTGGGCAGGTCGAGGTGCGCGACGAAGCGCACGTCGGGCTTGTCGATGCCCATGCCGAAGGCGATCGTCGCGACCACGACGACGCCGTCCTCGCGCTGGAAGCGCGCCTGGTGCGCCGCGCGGGCCGCCGCGTCCATGCCGGCGTGATACGGGATCGCGTCGATGCCCTGCGTCTGCAGCCACTGCGCGGTCTCCTCGACCTTGCGCCGCGACAGGCAGTAGACGATGCCGGCGTCGCCCGGATGCTCGTCGCGGATGAAGCGCAGCAGCTGGCTGCGCGCCTCGTCGCGGTCGACGATGGTGTAGCGGATGTTCGGCCGGTCGAAGCTGGACACGAACACGCGCGCGCCGTGCAGGGCCAGCCGCTCGATGATCTCGTCGCGCGTCTGGGGATCGGCGGTGGCGGTGAGCGCCACGCGCGGCACCCGCGGGAAGCGCTCGTGCAGCACCGAGAGCTGCAGGTACTCCGGCCGGAAGTCGTGCCCCCACTGCGACACGCAGTGGGCCTCGTCGATGGCGAACAGGGCCACCGACGCGCGCTCGAGGAGATCCTGGCAGCCGGCCATCGCAAGGCGCTCGGGCGCCAGGTAGAGCAGGTCGAGCTCGCCGTCGAGCAGCGCCTGCTCGGTGGCGCGCACCGTGCGGGCATCGAGCGTGGAGTTGAGGAAGGACGCGCGCACGCCGATCTGGCGCATGGCGTCGACCTGGTCCTGCATCAGCGCGATCAGCGGCGAAACGACCACGGTGGTGCCCAGCCCGCGCGCCTTGCGCAGCAGCGCCGGCACCTGGTAGCACAGCGACTTGCCGCCGCCGGTGGGCATCAGCACCAGGGCGTCGCCGCCGGCCGCCACGTGCGTGACGATGTCGGCCTGCGGGCCGCGGAAGTCGGGATGGCCGAACGTGGCGCGCAGCACCGCGCGGGCCTCTGCGAGGCCCGGGGTGGCGTCGGGTGCGGAAGGGGGGCTCACGTGCATGTTGGGCGCGAAGGATACGCGGTCGGCGCGCTGCGCGATGCCCGGCAGGGACACGACGATGCCGGGCCGGGGCGGGGCGTCACGCGAGGCCGGGCCCGGCCGTCGCGCCTGGACGGTCAGGCCGAGACCTGCGTCGCATACGGCGCGTGCATCGTGTGGAACGGCGTGGCCGCTTCGAACGCCGCGCCCAGCGCGAGCACGGTGGCTTCGTCGAAGGGCTTGCCGACCAGCTGGATGCCCACGGGCAGCCCGTCGACCAGGCCCGCCGGCTGCGCGAGCGCGCACAGGCCCAGGTAGTTGACCGGGCGCGTGAGGTAGCCGGGGATCGGCGACGCCTCGTCGACGTGCTCGAGCGCAAGCGCGGGGATGGCGACCGTGGGCAGCAGCAGCGCGTCGAAGGACGCGAACCACTGCGCGCACGCGCGGCGCCGCTGCGCCATCGTGCGCAGCTCCTGCGCGTAGTCGCCCGGACCGCAGTGGCGCGCCGCCTGGATGCGCGCGCGCACCGCCTCGCCCAGCGGCGCCGACGGATCGTCGACGTAGTCGCGATGCAGCGAGAACGCCTCGCTCGACATGATGCGGCCGGCCGGGACGGCCGAGTCGAAGAACCCGGCGGGCAGCCGGACCGGCACCACGTGCGCGCCGAGCGACTCGAACACCCGGGCGGCTGCCTGCCAGGCGGCGGTGACCCCCGGATGCATGAACGGCGGCAGCTCGGCGGCGTCGGGCAGCGCGATGCGCAGGCCCTGCACGGCGCGCGGCTCGGCGGCGAAGCGTTCGAGCGGCTGGGCCAGCGTGGTCGGATCGCGCGGATCGGGACCGGCGAGCGCGTCGAGCAGCAGCGCGCAGTCGTGCACGCAGCGCGCCATCGGGCCGATGGTGTCGAGCGTCCAGCTCAGCAGCCCGGTGGCGTGCAGGCTGATCCGGCCGTGCGTGACCTTCAGCCCGGTGAGGCCGTTGAACGCCGACGGGATGCGGACCGAGCCGCCGGTGTCGCTGCCGATGCCCGCCGGCGCCAGACCGGCCGCCACGGCCACGCCGGTGCCGCTCGACGAGCCGCCCGGCACCCGGTGCTGCGCACGGTCCCAGGGGTTGCGCGGCGTGCCCATCAGCGGATTGGTGCCCCAGCCCCCGAACGCGAACTCGGTCATGTGCACCTTGCCCAGCGGGATCATGCCGGCGGCGAGCAGCCGTTCGACGGTGGCGCTGGTCTGCGCGGCCACCCGCGTCGCGCAGTGCTTCGAGCCCAGCGTGCCGACGCGGCCCTCGATGTCGAGCAGATCCTTGAGCACGATCGGCAGGCCGTGCAGCGGCCCCAGCGGCATGCGCGCGGTGCGCGCCTTGTCGGCCGCACGGGCGAGCGCGCGGGCCTCGTCGGCGTAGACCTCGACGAACGCGTGCAGGTGCGCATCGGCGCGGTCGATCCGGCGCAGCAGCGCGTCGACGAGCTCGGCGCTGTGCAGCAGGCCGGCGTCGAGGGCCGCGCGCAGTTGCGACAGCGTCTGCCAGTGCAGCGGCGTGTCGTGGTTGGCGGGATGCAAGTGCTTCATGGCGATTCCCCTGGAGGCGGGCCGCACGGGCATCGGCGGCCGCGCGCGCCGCGGACCGGTCGGGAGGACCGATCGCAACGCATGCAGCAGGATGCTAGCGCGGGTCGCGGCGCGGCGGATCGGCAGGACGGCCGAGGCCGTGCGGCCGCCGGGCCGCCGGGCCGCCGGGGCGTCACGGCGAGGACGTCGCGCCGACCCCATCGCCGGACGGCGTCCGGCGGGCGCAGGCCGCCACCCGTCCCCCGGCATGCACGCGGCCGGGCGCGCCCGCCATAGCGTAGACCCCAAAGCGCCGCGTCGCGGCGATAGAACAACGTCGTTCCTCGTGACCTTGCCGTGGCCAGTCCGTTCGCGCAGTTCGATTCGCTGAGGACCCTGCTCGCCCCGCGCGCGCCGGGCGACCACGGCGTTCGTCCGGGCGTCGTGCTGGGCATCACGCTGCTGCTGTCCTTCCTCCTCGGACCGGCGATCGTCGAGCGCCTGCGCTGGTCGAAGGTGAGCCAGGGGCTGCTGGTGCGCGATGTCCGTGTGGCCGAATCGCCCGACGACGCGCGCCAGTGCCGCAGCGACACCTGCAGCTTCGAGGCCGCCGCCCCGGTGCCGGCGCCGCCGGCGACGGTGCGCATGCGCTTCGAGCCGCCCCCCGTCAGGCGCTATCCCGTGCCGGCACAGTTCACCTACCGCTATTCCGGGCCGGCCTACGGGCCCGACGACTGGGTGGCCGTCGACCATGGGGAGCCGCACCTGCCGCCGAAGTGGTCGGTCCGGTTCACGTCCAGCGCCCGGCACGGCCAGCGCTTCGACACCGTGGCGGTCGACGGCCCGGGCGTGATGACCCGGATGATCCCCTTCGACGCGTCCGAACCCGCGATCCGCCTCGCCGACGTGATGCAGCGCGCGCGGCTGCGCGCGGAGCGCGCGCAGGGCGGGCACGACCACACCGCGGACGACGCGCAGGAGCCGTCGCCGCGGCTGGAATGGTTCGAGTTCCAGCCGTTGCCGCAGCAGCTGCAGTTCCGGCTCGACGGCGGCAACACCGCGGGCCTCGGCCCCGGCGACCGCGTCGTGCTGCGCATGGGCACCCGCAGCGACGACCGCGAGCACGCACCCGCGGGGCGCATCGAGCGCGTCGCCCAGGACGACACCGGGGTGACCCGCGTGACCGTGCGCATGGCCGACGACGACCGCATGTGGATCCGCGGCTGGCTGAACGTGGCCACGCGCACCGGCGCGCCGCCCGTTCCGACCGCCGTCACCCTCGACGTGACGCGCCAGCTCGGGCATTCCAGCGGCGTGGCGGTCCAGGTGCCGGCCAGCGCGGTCGTGGAACGCGCCGGCCAGACGCTGGTGTGGACCGTGTTCGAAGGCTTCGCGGTGCCGGTGCAGGTTCGGGTCGGACCGGTCGCCGACGGCTGGGCCGTGGTCGGCGAGATCGAGCACGCAGCCACCGGCGGCGTGCACCGCGACGACTGGGTGCGGCTGTCGCCCTGGCAGCGCAAGCGCCTGCTGAAGGCACGCCCGCTGAATGGCGGCAACACCCTGCTGAGCGCGCGCGCCCGCGTGATCGCCCGGCCGGGTCCGGCCCTGACGCCGGGGATGCCGGTGAGGGCGCTGTGAGCACGGCGATGACGTCGTCCGCCGCAACCCCGAGCGCATCCGCGTCCGGGCACACGCTGCGTCTGCTCGATTTCGACGAACCGCAGGCGACCGGTGCCCCGGGGGTGGCCGAGCCGACACGGGCGGGCGCCCCCGGGGCAGCGGCGGGCGCCGCCCCCGCGGCCGAGCCCCCGGCGGCGGTGCGCGCGCGTGCGTTCCTGCTCGCCCCGCGCGACCACATCGACGCCCTCGGACGCATCGACGGCGCCGGCCGCGACACCCTCGCGCTGCTCGACGAGATCAGCCAGAGCACGCGCCGGCTCAGCGAGCTCAACCAGGGCCTGCTGCCGCTGATCGACCGCTTCCGCGAGCCCGGGCAGACCCGCAGGTGGTGGCGCTGGTTCACCGGCGAGGAACTGCAGCGCGAGCTGTCGTTCGGCAACGTGTGCCGCGAGATCGAGGCCTGCGCCGAGGGCGGCGTGGAAGAGACGAAGACGATGCAACGCCTGATCGGCGCGCTGACCGACGACCGCGCGCGCATCGAACGCGAGCGGGCGCAGCTCGAGCACGACATCGAGCTCGGCACGCTGCTGCTGTCGCAGAAATACGCCCGGCTGCGCGCTGCCACCGGCGAGCCGGAGGAGACCTGGCAGCGCCTGTCGCGCCGCGTGGGCAACCTGCAGGCGATCGCGACGGCGCTGCAGCTCACCCAGGCGCAGTACGGCGTGGCGATCGAGCACGCGCGCACCGTCGCCGAGCGCTTCGACGAGATCAAGACCCTGCTGATGCCGATCTGGTACCAGCGCATGGGATTCAAGCTGTTCGCGCGGCGCCTCGCGGAGACGTCGACCGACGCCGCCGGCGGGCCTGCCGCCCGCCTCTCCCCGGATCCAAGGAAAGGGACCCCGTGATGGACGTGATGACCCCCGAACGGCAGACCGCCGCCGGCAGCCTCCCGATGAACCCCGACCTGCTGGCCGACCTCGGCGCGCAGCTGCTGATGCAGTCGTCGCCTGCCCTGCAGCCGTCGTCCGCGGCGGGCGCGTCGGCGGTCACCGCGCAGCCGTTCGCCGTCGTGCCATCGGCGCAGGCGGCGCAGCCGCCGGCCCCCGGCGCGATCGAGGCCCCGATGCTCGGCGCGATCGCCGCGCCGGTGGTGAACCAGAAGGTGGCGCTGCTGTCGGACCAGCTGGCCAACGCGAACCTGGATCAGATCCATGCGTTCGGGCGCGAGATCGGCGCACACGCGTCGGCGCACACCGACTCGATCCTGGAGCGCGTGCGGGGGTCGGATCTCGACGTGATCGGCGCGAAGCTGGGGCAGATCGTCACCGTCGCGCAGACGATGAACCTGAGCGCGGTGGCCGACAGCCGCTCGCGCATCCCGCTGCTGGGCCCGCTGATCGACCGCATGCGGCTGAAGGGCGGCGAGCTGCTGCGGCGCTTCCAGGACGTGCGCACGCAGGTGGACACGCTGATCGACGAGGTCGACACGATGCAGCAGGGGCTGGCCGAGCGCAACGCGGCGCTCGACGCCTCGTTCGACTCGGTGCGCCAGGAGCACGACCTGCTCGGCCTGCACGTGATGGCCGGCGAAGGCGCGGTGACGCGGCTGAAGGCGCGCATCGCAGCGCCGCTGGCCGACCCGAAGGACCCGTTCGCCGTGCAGGCCCGCAACGACCTGCAGACCGCGCTGGCCGCGCTCGAGAAGCGCATCGCCGACATGCGTGTGCTGCAGCACGCGGCGCTTCAGCAGCTGCCGATGATCCGCATGGTGCAGGCGAACAACCGCATGCTGATCGAGAAGTTCCACACCATCAAGGACCTGACGATCCCGACGTGGAAGCGTCAGTTCCTGCTGGCACTGTCGCTGAACGAGCAGAAGAACGCCGTGCAGCTGGCGACCTCGATCGACGACGCGACCAACCAGTTCCTGCTCGAGAACGCCCGCCTGCTGAAGGACAACACGATCTCGACCGCCAAGGCCAACCAGCGCCTGGTGATCGACGTCGACACCCTGCGCCAGGTGCACGATTCGCTGCTCGCGACGATGCAGGAGGTCATCCAGATCAACCGCGACGGCGTGCAGCAGCGCGCGACGATCAGCACGCAGCTGCAGACGATGCGCACGACGATGACCCAGCAGTTCAGCGCACGGACATGAACGTCGGCGCGGCCGCCACGCTCGGCGAGGGCGAAGCCCTCGCACGCCGCATCCGCTGGCTGCGCTGGCGCACGATCGGCGTGGGCATCACCGGCGCGCTGGCCGCGCTCGCCGGCCTGCTGATGCTGAGCTCGGTGCTGGGCGACGTGTACCGCGAGCTGTTCCGCGGCTCGGGCGCGGTGCGCCTGGCCTTCCACCTGCCGCCGGCGCTGCAGCCGGAGCGCATGAACCTGCTGCCGTGGCTGTGCCTGGGACTGGCCGTCGTCGGCACCTGGGGGATGTCGACCGGACGCATCCGGCGCCGGTACTGCCTGGTCGCCTACGCGCTGATGGCGATGACCGCCGCCGCCGACATCCTGTTCGCGCCGCCGCTGCGCCAGCCGATCTTCCATCTGCCCAGCGGGATCGAGCGCATGTTCAACGACGGCCGGTACACCGAGGTCGAGCGCCTGGTCGACGACTTCCCGCAGCAGGCAGCAGCGGTGAACTACGTGAAGGCGCAGATCGGCCTGCGCACCGGCGACCGGCGCATGGTCGAGAAGCACGGTGCGCCGCTGCTGACGATGGTCGACACCTTCGTGTACCGCGTGCACGACGACCCGGCCGAGCAGACCGTGCTGGCCGAGCAGGTCGGCGCCTTCCGCGCCGACGTGATCCACGCGATCGACAGGACGCTCCACGGCGTCCCCGTCACGCAGGTGGGCCTCACCGTCGAGCGCCAGTCGGCCGGCCGGCTGGGCATCTGGGTGCACGTCGCCGTGTTCGGACTCGCCGGCGCGATCGCCCTGCTGACGGGCGTGGCGCTGACCTGGGTGTGGCGCCGCATGCGCGCCAACCTGCTGCACATCGACGACCTGCAGCACGCCTGAGCCACGGGGGCTTCCGTGCCACGGCTGGCCCCGGCGGGCATGCCAGGGGTGCGGATCCCGGGGCACACGCCCCGGGCGCCTCGACCCCGGCCGGCGCTCAGTGCACCGTGGCGGCCGCCTTGCCGCGCACCAGCCGACCCGGCAGGTTGCCGGTGGGCTCGCCGTTGCGATAGACCAGCTGGCCCGACACGATCGTCGCCTCGTAGCCCTGCGCGTCCTGCAGGAAGCGGCGCCCGCCGGCCGGCAGGTCGAAGGACAGGCGCGGCCGCTCCACCTGCAGACGGCTCATGTCGATCACGTTGAGGTCGGCCTTGTAGCCGGGCGCGATCACGCCGCGGTCGCCCATCCCGACGGCCTGCGCGTTGCGCGCGGTCAGCAGGTTGACCAGCAGCGGCAGTTCGAGCCGGCCGTGCGCACGGTCGCGTCCCCAGTGGGCGAGCAGCGAGGTGGTGAAGCTGGCGTCGCAGATGGCCGCGACGTGTGCGCCGCCGTCGCCCAGGCCGAGCAGCGCATTGGGGTGCGTGAGCATCTCGGGGCAGTGGTCGAGCGAGCCGCGTGCGTAGTTGGCGAACGGCGCCAGCAGCAGGTCGCGGCCGTCGTCGCCCATCATCAGGTCGTAGCACACCTCCAGCGGCGAGCGGCCCTCGCGCGCGGCGATCGCCGCGACGGAATCGTCGGGCGACGGCTCGTAGTTGGGCGTGCGCCCGAGCGGATAGACGACGCTGAAGTCGTACGGGCGCATGTCGGCGCGCAGGTGCGGCTGCTGCTCGGCCTCGAGCAGGATGCGCGCACGCACGGACGGGTCGCGCATGGCCGCCACCATCTCGGCCAGGGGCTTCTCGCGCAGCGCCTGCAGGGTCGGCGAACCATGCAGCGGGCTGCGGCTGGTCTGCAGGCCGAACAGCACGCCGACCGGACGCGGCGGCACCTGGGCCGAGATCTTCAGACCCGATTCCGACGCTTCGCGGATGCGCGCGAGCATGTCGCGCCAGCCATCGGGCGCGCGATGGCTCTGCGCCAGCGAGATCGACAGCGGCCGCCCCGACGCGCGGGCGATGCGCAGGATCATGCCCAGCTCGTCGCCCTGGCTGCGCGCGAAGTCCGAGATCACCTGCAGCACCCCCGTGCCCGCGTCGGACAGGCCCATCGCGATGCCGGTGAGCTCGTCCTCGGTCGCCTTCAGCGACGGGGTGGGATCGCCTTTCACGCTGCGGTGGTTGAGCGAGCGCGACGTGGAGAAGCCGACCGCACCGGCACGGATCGCGTCGGCGGTCAGTGCGCGCATCTGCAGGATGTCGCGCGTGTTGGCGGGCTCGAGGTCGACCGCCCGCTGGCCCATCACGAACACGCGCAACGCACCGTGCGGCACCTGGGCGGCGATGTCGATGTCGCGCGGCGCGCGCTCGAGGAAGTCGAGGTACTGCGGAAACGACTCCCATTGCCAGGGGATGCCCTCGTGCAGCGCGGCGCCGGGGATGTCCTCGATGCCTTCCATCAGTTCGATCAGGCAGTCGCGGTCGTGCGGGCGCACGGGTGCGAAGCCCACGCCGCAGTTGCCCATCACGGCCGTGGTGACGCCGTGCGCGCTGGACGGCTGCATGCGCGTGTCCCAGCTGGCCTGGCCGTCGTAGTGGGTGTGGATGTCGACGAATCCGGGCGTGACCAGACGGTCGCGCGCATCGATCTCGACCGCGCCCTTGCCCGCGACCTGCCCGACCGCCACGATGCGCCCGTCACGGACCGCGACGTCCGCCTCCTTCAGGGGGTTGCCCAGGCCATCGGCCACCTGTCCACCGCGGACGATCAGATCGAACTGTTCGGACATCCGGATTCTCCAGCTGCACGGGCACGCCCTGCGCGTCCCGTCGGTTGATCGACACTCGGCCGGGGTCGGCCGATGATTTCATTCGTCGCAATCCCCGACAGACAGCCGGCCGCCTCCGGACATCGATCACCGATGGGCCCAGGAAGGTGGCGGCGGCTGGAGAAGTGGCTTGTTGCGACCTGCAAAACATCTTGCGCACGTGCGCAGTGCGATCGATGGTGCCACATTCGCGGCGGCGGATCGAGCGTCCACGCGCCGGCCCGGGGGGAGATCCGTTTCAGCGGACGGTGTTCCGTGGCGGTGCGCGTGCCGCGCGCGGAGGGGGCGCGCGCGGTCGGGCGAGGAGCGTGCGCGCGAAGGTGCGCTCGATCAGCGGCGCGCGCGCCCGTGCGGCAGGCCCATCGCCACCAGGGCACCGAGCAGGTTGCCGCCGCCGGCGATCATCACCGCGGCCCCATAGCCCTGCGTGCGGTCGAACAGCCATCCCGCCAGGATGGGCAGGGTGATGGCGGCGATGCACCACGCGATGTACAGGCGCCCCGCGACGTGGCCGAAGGCGTTGCGGCTCCAGTACTGGGTGATGGCGCCGGCGGTCAGACCGGACATGAAGCCGTAGCCCATGCCGATCATGGCCAGGGTCGGCACCGCCACCAGCGGCCCCGGCCAGACCGTCAGCGCGAGTGCGCCGGCGAGCGACCACAGGTGGGCGAAGGTGGCCACCTGCGGCACGCTGAAGCGGTCGACCAGCCAGCCGCCGCCGATGCGCGCCGAGGCGATCGCGCCCGTGATGAACGTGGTGGCCCCCAGCGCCAGGCCGGTGCGCCCGCCGTAGGCCTGGACGATGCCCGCCGCCTGGCTCATCACCGTGAGCCCCGCGGCGGCGGCCAGGAAGAAGACCGCGAACATGCGCGCAAACAGCCCCCAGCGCGGATCGTGCACCTCGCCCGCGGCGGCGGCAGCGTCCTGCATGCGGATGTCGGCCACGCGCATCAGCGCCGCCGAGACGAGGCTGGCGACGCAGACGACGACGGCCAGCGCGACCAGCGTGGGGCGCAGGCCGAAGGCGCCGATCGCCCAGCCGAACAGCGGCGCGCCGATCATCGCGCCCAGCGGATACAGCCCGACGACGTAGCCGTTGACCAGGCCGTTGCCGGAGCGCACCGTCTGGTTCACGCCCTGCTGCACGAGGATGAAGCCGATGCCGCCGCCCAGCCCGAACAGCAGGCCGTAGCCGACGGCCAGCTGCACGAACCCGCCGGCGGTGGCCGTCAGCACCAGACCCAGCGCGCTGCCCGCACCGGCGAGCACGGTGAGGAGCGCCGGGGGCAGCCGCCGGTAGAGCGGCGGCGCGAGGTTCATGCCCAGCGTGAGACTCAGCGTGGCCAGCGCGAACACGAAGGTCATCTGCGTGCGCCCGATCGCCAGCATCGTCTCCATCGGCTTGAGGAACACGCTGAACGCGTAGATCGTGCCGAACGGCAGGTTCAGCACGGTGGCCGCCGCGATGGCGGCGATCGAGCGCTGGCGGGGCGTCATCCGCGACCGGTCGTCCGACACTCAGTGCACCGCCCGATCCTGACCGCCCCAGTACCGTGCGCGCAGCGCCTTCTTGTCGGGCTTGCCCAGTCCGGTCACCGGCAGGCTGTCGACGAAGTCGACCGACTTCGGCGCCTGCACCGCGCCCTTGTGGGTACGCACCAGCGCGATCAGTTCCTCGGCGTGCACGCTGGCGCCGGCGCGCAGCACGACCACCGCCTTCACCGCCTCGCCCCACTTCGCGTCGGGCACGCCGATCACCGCCGCCGCCGACACCGCCGGGTGGTGGGTCAGCACGTCCTCGACCTCGCGCGGGTAGACGTTGAAACCGCCGCTGATGATCATGTCCTTGGAGCGGTCGACGATGTACAGGAAGCCGTCCGCGTCGGCGCGTGCCAGGTCGCCGGTGTACAGCCAGCCGTGGCGCAGCGCCTTGGCGCTCTCCTCCGGCTTGTTCCAGTAGCCCTTCATGACCAGCGGGCCGCGCACGCAGATCTCACCGACTTCGCCGGTCGGCACCTCGTTGCCCTGGTCGTCGAGCAGGCGCACCTGGCTGTTGCCGATCGGGCGACCGCACGAGGCCAGCCGCTGCGGGAAACGCTCGGGATCGTGGTCGATGCGACGCAGCACAGTCAGCGCATTGGGCGCCTCGGACTGTGCGTAGATCTGCATGAACACCGGCCCGAACGCCTGCATGCCTTCCTTCAGGCGCGCCGGCGACATCGGTGCCGCGCCGTAGATGATCAGCTGCAGCGACGACAGGTCGGCCCCGGCCAGGGACGGGTGGTCGAGCAGCACGTAGATCATCGTGGGCACCAGGAAGGTGGCCGTGATGCGGTGGCGCGCGACGATGTCCAGGAAGCGGTCGGCGTCGAAGCCCTTGCTCATCACGTAGGTACCCGAGCGCAGCAGCACCGGCATGATCATCACGCCGGCGGCGTGCGTGATCGGCGTCATCGCGAGGAAGCGGACGTCCGCCGGCCAGTCCCACTCGGCCAGCTCGGCCATCACCATCGTCACGTGCACGCGCTGGGTGTGGATCACGCCCTTGGGCCGGCCGGTGGTGCCGCCGGTGTAGATGAGCGTGCAGATGTCGTCGGCGCCGGCCTCGGCGACCAGCGGCGCCGCAGGCATGCGCGCGGCTTCGGCGAGGATGTCGTCGCCGAAGTCGCAGGGCCCCAGCCCCAGCACCGTGCCCAGCGTGGGCACGCGCGCGCGCAGCGTGCGGGCGCGCTCGGCGAAGGTGGCGGGATCGACGAACAGCGTGCCCACCTGCGAGTCCTCGAGCAGGTAGACGTGGTCGTCCTCGGACCCCAGCGGATGCATCCACGTGATGCGCAGGCCCATCAGGTAGGCGGCCGCCGTCGGCAGGAACGCCTCCGGACGGTTGGACGACAGCACGGCGATCGCATCCCCGCGCTTCAGGCCGCGCGCCTTCAGCGCCTGCACGAAGCGTCCGAGCAGATCGCCGTAGGCCCGGTAGGTGTACGCCTGGTCGTCGAGCACGAAGGCGACACGGTCGCCACCGCGCTGGATCGCGCGCACCACCAGGTCGCCCATGCTGCATTCGTCGTACATCGGATCACGTGCGGACATCGGTCTCCCCCTCAGGTTCGTGTTGTGCGGGGATTCTGCCCGAGATGCGGATCCGGAGTGCCCGGCAGGCCGGCATTGGGGACGCTTGGCGGACCGGGAGCTCGGATGCTTGGGGTCCCGGGATCTAGGATGCTCGGGGTCCCGGGATCTTGGATGCCCGGAGTCCCCGAGGCTTCGATCCGCCGTCCGGTCAGGACGCCGGACGGCCGGCCGCGAGCAGTGCCTTCAGGTGGCCGAGCCGCGCCTTGGCCTGCGCGCCGTCGGTCGAGCGCGACGGCGGCGTTGCCGCAAGGCCCATCTCGGCCAGGAACCGCGAGGGTTCGCGCGACTGCAGGTCGCGTGCGCGCTTGCGCTTGCGGCACCAGGTGATCGTCAGGCTGCGCTGGGCGCGGGTCACGGCCACGTACATCAGCCGGCGCTCCTCCTCGATGCGCGCGGGCGGCTCGGGCTCGGCGTCGTCGTCGGCGCGTGCATCGCCCTGATGCGGCATCAGGCCTTCCTCGCAGCCGATGATGAACACGTGCGGAAACTCCAGCCCCTTGGAGGCGTGCACGGTGGTGAGGCGGACGGCGTCCTGGTCGTCGTCGCCGCGGTCGAGCTGCGACAGGATGGCCACCGACTGGGCGAGCCGCGCCAGGGTGGCGCCGTCGTCCTCGGCGCGCTTCTTCATCCAGTCGACGAAGTCGCACACGTTCTGCCAGCGGGCGGCCGCCGCCTTGTCGTCGAGCGTGTCGTACAGCCACGCGCGATAGCCGATCGCCTCCATCAGGTCGTCGAGCACCTGGGCCGCCGGCTCGTGCGCGGCACGATGCGCGATGCGGTTCATGAACGCGCCGAACGCGCGCAGCGGCTCGAGCTGACGCGCGGCGAGCTGCGTCTCGATGCCGGTCTCGAACATCGCCGCGAACATCGACTGATGGCGCTGACCGGAATAGCGGCCCAGCGCCTCGAGGGTGGCGTTGCCGATGCCCCGCTTGGGCGTGGTGATCGCGCGGATGAAGGCCGGGTCGTCTTCGTCGTTGGCCAGCAGCCGCAGATAGGCCATGACGTCGCGGATCTCGGCACGCTCGAAGAACGACTGCCCGCCGGACAGCACGTACGGGATCTTCTCCTTGCGCAGCGCCTGCTCGATCACACGGGCCTGGTGGTTGCCCCGGTACAGCACGGCGTAATCGGCGAAGCGGCCGCGGCGCTCGAACTTGTGCGCCTGCAGCCGCATCACCACCGACTCGGCTTCGTGCTCGTCGGTGTCGCAGGCGACGACGGTGATCGGATCCCCCACGCCGTGCTCCGACCACAGCGTCTTCTCGTGCAGCTTGGGGTTGTTGGCGATCAGGCGGTTGGCGGCGTCGAGGATGGTCAGACTGGAACGGTAGTTCTGTTCCAGCTTGATCACCTTCAGATTGGGGAAGTCGGTGCCGAGTCGCG
The DNA here is from genome assembly GCA_029779755.1 of Pseudomonadota bacterium. Classification (GTDB taxonomy): domain Bacteria; phylum Pseudomonadota; class Gammaproteobacteria; order Burkholderiales; family Burkholderiaceae_E; genus Quisquiliibacterium. Next base: position 22,626 of record JAKOZZ010000012.1, on the reverse strand, counting down.
CCAGGTTCTCCATGGTGGCCCCGCGCCAGCCGTAGATGGACTGGTCGTCGTCGCCGACCGCGGTGAATGCGGCACGCGGACCGGCCAGCAGCTTGAGCAGCGCGTACTGGCAGGCGTTGGTGTCCTGGTATTCGTCGACGAGCAGGTAGCGCAGCCGCTCGCGCCACGCCTGTGCGACCTCGGGATCGCGCTCCAGCAGCCGGGCCGGCAGACGGATCAGGTCGTCGAAGTCGACCGCCTGGTAGGCCGCCAGGGTGGCGGCGTAATCGCGGTAGACGCGTGCGAACTGGTGCTCGGCGGCGTCGGATGCCGTGGCCGCCGCGTCGTCGGGCTCGACCAGCGCGTTCTTCCACAGCGAGATGCGGCTCTGCGCGGCGCGGATCAGCTTGCGGTCGGTGGTGGCCAGCGCCTGCTGCACGATGCCGGCCGCGTCGTCGCTGTCGAGGATCGAGAAGCTGGACTTCAGCCCGAGGCGCTTGCAGTCGCGTCGCAGCATCTGCACCCCCAGCGAGTGGAAGGTGCTGACCACCGGCCGGTCGTTCTCGGGCAGGCGCACGATCTTGTGCAGGCGCTCCTGCATCTCGCGTGCCGCCTTGTTGGTGAACGTGATGGCGGCGATCGCCTTCGGGCGGATCCCGGCGTCGATCAGGTGCGCGATCTTCTGGGTGATCACCCGGGTCTTGCCACTGCCGGCACCCGCGATGACCAGGCACGGGCCGTCCAGGTAGTGGACAGCGGCGCGCTGGGCGGCGTTCAGGGGGGTGGCCATGGCGGGGCGCGGGGGGTGGGGCGATACGGAGGTGGGGGCCGGATTCTATCAGCGGGGTCGCGCCTGCGAGCGGTCGGGATCGCGCCTGCGATCGGCCGCGCAGGGACCCGGCGCAGCGCCGCCGGCGCGATCAGCGCAGCACCGCCGGTGCGATCAGATCTCCTGGGGGTCGACGTCCAGCTGCCAGCGCACGGGCGTGCGCAGTTGCGCAAGTGCGGCCAGCCAGGCATCGAGAAAGCGGTGCAGGGCCGGCCGGGCGGGCGACTCCACCAGCAGCTGGGCGCGCTCGCGTCCGGCCAGGCGCACCAGCGGCATCTGCACCGGATCGAAGATCCGCACCCCCGGCGCGTCGATGGCCACCGCGGCCGCGCGCGCTGCGCGCAGGAACTCGAGCGCCTGCTCGAGGCTGCGGGCTTCGGCGCGCACCAGCGCCTGGTGCACGAAGGGCGGAAGCTCCGCCGCTTCGCGCTCTTCGAGCTGCCCCGCGGCGAAGCCGGCGAAGTCCTGGCGGCCCAGCGCGTCGAACAGCGGATGCGCGGGAAATCGGGTCTGCACGATCACCGTGCTGTCGCCGCCCGCGCGGCCCGCGCGGCCCGCGACCTGCATCAGCACGGAGAACAGACGCTCCGGGGCGCGGAAATCGGACGAATACAGGCCGCTGTCGGGGTCCACGACCACCACCAGCGTCAGGCGGCGGAAATCGTGCCCCTTGGCGAGCATCTGCGTGCCCACGAGCAGATCGAGCGCGCCGGCATGGGCCGCGTCGATGACCTCGCGTGCGGCGCCGCGGCGCCGCGCGACGTCGCGGTCGACCCGCCCGACACGCGCCGCGGGGAACAGCGCGCGCAGCCCTTCCTCCAGCCGCTGCGTACCACGGCCCAGCGGCGTGAGGTCGACGTTGCCGCAGTCGGGGCAGCTGCGCGGCACGCGCTGTTCGGCGCTGCAGTGATGGCACACCAGGCGGTAACGGGAGGGGCCGGCGTCCGCCGCCCCCTCGGCGCCGACCCGGTGCAGCACCCGGTACGACGAGCACGCGTCGCAGCGGCTGAGCCAGCCGCAGGCGTCGCAGCACAGCACCGGCGCGTACCCGCGCCGGTTGACGAACACGAGCGCCTGCTCGCCGCGCGCCAGACAGGCGCCGATCGCGGCGACGGCTTCGGGCACCAGGCTGTGCTGCAGGCGCCGGCCCCGCGGGTCGACGCACAGCAGCCGGGGCGGCGCGCCGCCGGCGACACGCCCCGGCAGGGTCAGGCGCGTGTAGCGCCCCAGCGTACCGGCGCGCCAGGTCTCCAGCGACGGGGTCGCCGAGCCCAGCACGACCGGCACCCGGCACTGCGCCGCCAGGGTCACGGCCAGGTCACGGGCCGAGTATCGGACGCCCTCCTGCTGCTTGTACGACGGATCGTGCTCCTCGTCGACGACGATCCCGGCCAGGCCCGGCAAGGGCGTGAACACCGCCAGGCGCGTCCCGATCACCAGGCGCACGCGGCCCTCGGCCGCTGCCAGCCACTGGGCGGCGCGCTCGCCATCGGGCAGATCGCTGTGCAGCACCGCGACCGGCTGCGACGGAAACCGCGCGGCGACCTGCGCCAGCAACTGGGGCGTGAGGGCGATCTCGGGCACGAGCAGCAATGCCTGCGCGTCGGGCCCCCGTTCGAGCAACCGGGCGATCCACTGCAGGTAGACCTCGGTCTTGCCGCTGCCGGTGACCCCATGCAGGAGGAAGACCCGGAAGCCGTCGGCCTGCTGCAGTGCGTCGAGGGCCGTACACTGGGCCTCGGTGAGGGCCGGGGCGGCCCGGTCGGGTGACGGCGCGCCGGGCGGTTCTGCGAGACCGGACAGCGCGACGGGTCCGCGCTGGCGCGCACGCTCGAACGCCGAGCCCCGCGCGCGCACGGGCGGCACCGCGCGGAACAGCTTCGGGATCGCGGGCAGCGCGACCTCGCCAAACCCACGGTGGTAGTACCCGGCCGCAAACCGGACGAGGTTCAGCCAGGACGCCGGAAGCTGCGGGGCGGACGGCACGGTCCCGATCAGCGGGCGGATGCGGTCCGCCGGGACCGGCGTGTCGTCGACGAGTTCGGCGACCAGCCCGATCCGGCGCCCCCGCCCCCAGGGCACCAGCACCCAGACCCCCGGGGTCAGCGTCGGGCGCAAGGCCTCGTCGAAGCCGTAGTCGAAGCCGTCCGCGCCGGGGATGTCAAGCGCTACCCGGGCGTATCGGGCCGCCGCCTGGCTAGCCACAACGAGAATTCACTTTAAGTTCAGTAACTAAACCGACGCGGCGCCGAGACATTTTGGACTCGTTCACAGAACCTGTGGATAAAACTGTGAGGAACTCGGCCCGACCGCCCGGGAATCCGCGCCAAATCACGACGGGAGGTGGTTTGCCCGGGATTTGTGCAAAAAAATATGCTTAATTTTCAACAACTTGGAAAAGACCTTCTCGCCACGGGGAAATACGACATCCGCTGGGTGGAGGCCTTGACAAGTGTGCATAAGTCAGTGTCCGCCTCGCCCGGAAGCGAGCACCGAAGCGCCTTGGCGAGGCGCGCCGGCATTCGGAATCGGTCAAAGTGAGGACGCGCTCGCGCCGCGAGCCCGCATTTCCCGGCTATAGGTGTGCACGGCCTCCACCAGCGCGGCGACATTGTCCGGCGGCGTGTGCAGCGAGATGCCGTGCCCCAGGTTGAACACGTGACCGGCGCCCGGCTGGGGCACGCCGAAGCTCTCCAGCACCTTCTGTGCCTCGGCCCGGATCTGGGCAGGATCGGCCATCAGGGCCATCGGGTCGAGGTTGCCCTGGATGGCGCACCGGTCGCCCACGCGCGCACGGGCCTGGCCCAGGTCGACCGTCCAGTCGACGCCGACGGCGTCACAGCCGGCCGCGGCGATCTGCTCCAGCCACAGTCCGCCGCCTTTGGTGAACACGATGCACGGCACCTGCTCCTCGTGCGCGGGCGCAGCGGCCGACGCCGGAACCGTGCGCGTCCGCTTCAGACCGGCGACGACCTGCCGGACGTAGGCCAGCGAGAACCGCTGGAACGCGCCGTCGGCCAGCACGCCGCCCCAGGAGTCGAAGATCATCACGGCCTGCGCGCCGGCATCGATCTGCGCGTTCAGGTAGTCGGTGACGGCACGGGCGTTGACCTCGAGGATGCGGTGCAGCAGGTCGGGACGCCGGTAGAGCATGGTCTTGATCTGGCGGAAGTCGTCGCTGCCGCCGCCCTCGACCATGTAACAGGCAAGGGTCCACGGGCTGCCGGAGAACCCGATCAGCGGCACCCGGCCGCCCAGTGCGCCGCGGATCGTGCTGACCGCGTTCATCACGTAGCGCAGCTCCACGTTGGGATCGGGAACGGCCAGCCGGGCCACGGCCGCCTCGTCGCGGACGGGACGCTCGAACTTCGGCCCCTCGCCTTCGGCGAAATACAGTCCCAGCCCCATTGCGTCCGGCACCGTCAGGATGTCGGAGAAGAGGATGGCCGCGTCCAGCGGGAAACGCTCGAGCGGCTGCAGCGTCACTTCGCACGCCAGCTCGGCGTTCTTGCACAGCTGAAGGAAGCTGCCGGCGCGCTTGCGCGTGGCGTTGTACTCGGGCAGGTAGCGCCCCGCCTGGCGCATCAGCCAGATCGGCGTGTACTCGGTGGGTTCGCGCCGAAGCGCGCGCAGGAAGGTGTCGTTGATCAGCTGGGTCACGGGCGGTTCCGGGTCTGAGAGTTCTGAGAGCGGCGCAGCCTCCGAGGCACCGCGCGCGCCGGCGGCGACGATACACCCTCCGGCAGCCCGGAGACGGTGTCCGGGGCGCGCACGCGCGCGACCGGACTCGGGGACGGGACCCGGCGGGGCCGGACGCCGCGTCTCACCTGGCCCGGCCGGACACGCTTCTGCGCCCGGCGGGCAGCGCCCGTCCGGACGAACGGACGTGCGCCGGCGCGGACGCTACAGGCGATTGTGCGTGCCGTCGCAGAGGGGCGACTTGCCCGACTGCTTGCAGCCGCAGAAATACACGGTGCCGGTGGCCGTGGCCGTGTACTTCAGCGGCACGAACGGGCCGCCCTTGTGGCTGCCGTCGCAGAATGGCTGCTTCTGGCTCTTGCCGCAGGCACACCACCAGTAGTCCTTGCCCGCTTCGACGGCGACGGGAAACGGCGAACGCGCGGCAATTTCGGGTGTGGTCACGACTGGCTCCCGGCATCAAGGACGAGCGGCCAGTCTACCGGAGAGGTGCGCTGCGCGGCCAGTAGGCCCTGCGGATCGGCCGGCCGGCCCGGCAGACGCCGCGGGGCCTTCCGGCGCATCATTGCCGTCGACGCACGAACGAAGGAGCGCGGCATGACCGGAACCACCGACTACTCGATCTTCGACGCGGGCGACGTCGTGCTGCAGTCCGGCCGTACGTTTCCCGGAATGAAGATTGCCTACAAGACCTGGGGCACCCTGAATGCCGACCGGTCGAACGTGATCGTCTACCCGACGTCGTTCAGTGCGCAGCACTATGACACCCAATGGCTGATCCGCCCGGGCGGCGCGCTCGACCCCGAGCGCTACTTCATCGTCATTCCCAACCTGTTCGGCAACGGACTGTCGTCGTCGCCTTCGAACACCCCCTGGCCCCTGACCGGCGACCGCTATCCGAACGTCACCTATCTGGACGCCGTGCGTGTGCAGCAGCGTCTGCTGGCCGAGGTCTTCGGCGTGGAACGCGTGCGGCTCGTCTACGGCTGGTCGATGGGCGGCATGCAGGCGTATCACTGGGCGAGCGCGTTTCCCGACCGGGTCGAGCGGATCGCGGTCGTGTGCGGGTCGGCGCGCTGCGCGCCGCACAACGCCGTCTTCATCGAGGGCGTGCGCGCTGCGCTGACCGCCGACCCGGCCTATCTCGACGGCGCGTTCACCGCGCGGCCCGTGCGGGGCTATCGGGCGATGGGACGTCTGTACGCGGGCTGGGCGATGTCGCAAGCGTTCTACCGCGAGGAGCTGTGGCGCACGATCGGATACAGCTCGCTCGAGGACTATCTGGTGCGCAACTGGGAGGCGAACTTCTCCCGACGCGACGCGGCCGACCTGCTGGCGCAGCTGTGGACATGGCAGCACGGCGACATCAGCGCGAACGAGCGCTTCGGCGGCGACCTGCCCGCCGCACTGCGCGCGATCGAGGCGCAGGTGCTGCTGATGCCGGGCGACCACGACCTGTATTTCCGCGTCGAGGACAACCGGCGCGAACTCGAGCACCTGCGCCACGGCCGTCTGCTGCCGATTCCGTCGGTCTGGGGACATCGGGCGGGCAATCCCGTGCAGTGTCCGGAGGACGCGGCGTTCATCGAGTCGGCGGTGCGCGCGCTGCTCGACGCCTGAGGGCGGGCGGCGGGTGGGGGTGCCCGCCCGGAGGCCGTTCGCGCGGCGGAATCCGCCACCGGTCGGCCAGCGGCCGGAAGCGTGACGGATGTGGGCGTGCGCGCGACGCGACTGGCGAAAATCGCACCACCATGAAGCCCTCCTCCGACGGATACACGCACCAGGTCCTGGCCGCACTGCGCGCGCGATCGCCGATCGTGCTCGACGTGTCCCCGGCCATCCGCCGGGACCTGTACCGACGCTACATCGACGTGTCGATGCGCAACGGATCGCTGAACCTGTTCGGCTTCGCGTTCGTCGTGTTCGGGGTGGCGTACTCGGCGCCGCTCGCGCCCCGTGTGGCGGTGTTCTGCGCGGTCGCGGCGGTGATGCTGCTGCGCGTGCTGCTGGCACGCCGGCTCGGCCGCCTGCTGGAGGGCCACGGCGCGCGCCGGCCTGCGGTCGACGACGGGGTCGTGCAGGGCAGTCCGCTGGCACGTGCACACGACCTATGCATCGTGCTGTCCGGGCTGGCCTGGGGCGTGATGCCGTATGCGCTGTCGGGTCTGGTGAGCACCCTGCAGCTGTATTCCCTGCTGTACGCGAGCGTCGTCTATCTGGGCATGCTGTCGGTCAGTTTCCTGTCGGCCCTGCCGGCGACGGTGGTGATGACCGCCGCCACCGCCCTGCCGCTCGCCGCCTTCCTGGCGATGCTCGGCGCGCCGGAGACGCTGCTGCTGTCGGCCGCCACGATCGTGTTCGCCGTGGCCCACGTCGTGCGGATCAGTGCGAGCCACCGCACCCTGATCCAGGCGCTGGAGGCGCAGGCACGCAATGCCGAACTGGTGCACGAACTGCGCGGCATGCAGCATGCGCTCGAACGGGAGAACGCCGCGCTCGACGACTCGCTGCGCGACGCGCGCGACGTGGCCACGCGCGACGCGCTGACCGGCGCCGCCAATCGCCACCGGCTCAGGATGGTGGCCGATGCGCTGGAGGCGCAGGTGCGCGCCCGCGGCGAGCGGATCGGCCTGTGCATGATCGACGCCGACGACTTCAAGGCCGTCAACGATGCGTACGGCCACGCGGTCGGCGACCAGGTGCTCGTGGGCATCGCCGATCGTCTGCGCGCGCGCATCCGGGGCGCCGACGTGATCGCGCGGTATGGTGGCGAGGAATTCGTCGCCGTGCTGCGTGACAGCGATCGCACGCGAGCCGCCGCCGTCGCCGAAGCGATGCGCGCCGCCGTGGCGGCGAGCCCTCTCGACACCGCGGTCGGAGCGTTGCGCGTCACGATCTCCGTCGGCGTGTGCGAATGGCAGTCCGACGACCTGTTCGACAATGCCCTGGAGCGCGCCGACCGGGCGTTGTACGCGGCCAAGCACGGCGGCAAGAACCGGGTCGTGGTCTGTGACGGCGGTACGCAGGCGGCGTCCACGTCGCCGGCCGCACGGGGCGATCCTCGGGACGCGGCCCTTCAGCGATCGTGGGAGGCGTCGCGGTACAGCGCACGGACGGTCGCGGAGCGGAATTCCATGTAGTAGGTGGTCGCGGTGATCACCACCGCGCCGCCCAGCAGCAGCCACGGATTGATCAGCCACACCAGCAGCGGGATCGCGAAGTAGTAGGCGCGCAGGCCCTGGGCGAAGTTGCTGCCCGCCAGCTCGTTCAGGTCGGACGCCTGCGCGATCGCGCGGTCGTCGTCGGCGCGGTGCGTCTCCAGGGTGGGATACGACCCGACGACGATGCCGACCAGGTTGAACTGGCGCAGCGACCAGGTGAACCGCAGGAACGCGTAGATGAACACGAGTGTCAGGGCGAGGGCCTTGATCTCGAGCAGCTCCTGCGTGGTGCGGGCCGCGAAGGGCAGCCCCTGCAGCACTTCGGCGCTCTTCTCGATCGTGCCGAGCACGGCGAACAGCCCGCCCAGGATCAGCAGCGTGGTCGAGGAGAAGAACGTGGCGCTCTGCATCAGGCTGCCGATCAGGCCGACGTCGGTGATACGGTTCTCGCGCCGGTAGGCTTCGCGCATCCAGGCGCGACGGCGCAGCGCAATCGACACCATCAGGCTGCGGGCGCGCCCGCCGCCCTGATCGGCCCACAACGCGTAGCCCAGCCACAGGACCGCCCAGGTGACGAGTCCGATCCAGTCGAGGCGGCCGAGCGCGTTCACCGGAGGGCAGGTGCGGCGCGTGCGTGCGGCGGCAGGTCGAGCAGGGACTGGAGCGCGTCGGCCGCCAGCACCGCCACGCCGGGGGTGCTCGCACGCATGGCGGCGAGGATGGCCCGCGCGATCTGCTGCGACGTCATGGTCGGGATCGAGCGCGGCATCATCAGCATCTGCACGCTCAGATACACGTTGGCGATCCGCTGCAGCAGCGACCCGGCACCGCTGGTGGCCGGCACGACCGGGCGCAGGATCGACAGGCTCTCGAGCGGCAGCTGCGACACCGCCAGCTCGACGCCGCCGCCCAGGCCGCGATGGAAGTTGCCCATCTGCTGCCACGCCGAGGTGGGCATGACGAGCACCATGCGCCGCGCCCCGGCGTCGACGGCGCGGCGCGCCACGGCCAGGGCGGTCTCGGGCAGCACCTGCACGAACGGGGCGTCGCGCCCGTAGAACGAACGCGCGCCCGCATCGCCGGCGGCGCCCACCAGCAGGTAGGCGTCGTCGACGTGTGGCAGTGCGTCGGGGGCGGCCAGCGCGAGGTTGCGCATGCCGAGCGCCATCGGCGCATCGGCGAGCGCCACCACCTGTGCGTACTCCCCACAACCCAGGAGCTGGTTCAGCAGCGCCTCGCCATAGCGCCCGTTGGCGCCGGCGACGAGGGCGACGCGCCCGGCAACGCCCGGGGCGCGGCGCGGCGGGTTGCCGGCCGCCGCGGCCAGGGCGTTCTGCAGGGTGTCGCTCACCGCGGGCCTCAGACGACGAGCTCGACCAGCGCCGGCCCCTTGACGGCCAGCGCCCGGGCGAACGCCGTGCCGAACTCGCCGAGCGTGGTGGCCCGGGCGGCGTCCAGGCCCATTCCGCGCGCCATCGACACCCAGTCGATCGTCGGGCGGTCGAGCGTGAGCATGTCCGTGGCGCGCGGCCCGGGCGTGCCTGCTCCGACGCCGGCCAGCTCGCCCCGCAGGATCTGGTACGAGCGGTTCGCGAAGATGACGACGGTGACGTCGAGGTTCTCGCGGGCCATCGTCCACAACGACTGCAGCGTGTACATGCCGCTGCCGTCGCCTTCGAGCGCAATCACCTTGCGGTCGGGCGCCGCGATCGCGGCGCCGGCCGCCGACGGCAGTGCGAACCCGATCGAGCCGCCGGTCGACGTCAGCCAATCGTGCGGCGCGGCGCCCAGGGTGCTGGTGGCGAAGCCTCGGCCCATGGTGACCGACTCGTCGACGACGATCGCATTCTCGGGGATCAGCACCGACAGCACCTGCGCGACGCCTTCGGCGTCGACCTTGCCCTCGGGCAGCGAGAGGTTGGTGTTGCGTTGCGCGACGCCCTTCGGGGCCAGCTTGGCGGCGCCGAGCTCGTCGGCCAGCGCCTGCAGCGCGCCGACGAGATCGTCGCCGACCGCGGCCAGGGTGGTGAGTTCGGTGTCGGGCGCCGCCAGCAGGCCCGGCTTGCCGGGATACGCGAAGAAGCCGACCGGCCGGGTGGTCCCGACCAGCACGATGCGCTTGAAGTTCTTCAGTGCGTTCATCGCGACGTCGACCACGTACGGCATGCGCGGCGCGGCGACGCGTCCGGCGCCACGCTCCTGGCGGGCGGCGGGGAATTCGGCCATCAGCGCGCAGCCGGTGGCCGCGGCGATCCGGCCGGCCGTCTCGAGCGCGTTCGCGCGCAGCGCGACACCGCCGAGCAGCAGCAGGGTGGGCTCGCCGGAGCGCAGCGCGCGTGCGGCGTCGGCGATGGCGCTCTGCGGCACCTGCGGCCGCGCGGGCGCGGCCATCGAGGCACGACTGGGCACGGGCGCTTCCGCCGGGACGTCGGTCCAGGCCGTGTCGGCCGGCAGGATCAGGGTTGCGATCCGGCCGGGCGCGGTCTTGGCCTGCCGGATCGCTTCGCCGCCATCTTTCGCGATGTCGGCCGCGGAGGCACTGCTGTGCACCCAGTGCGACATCGGTCGCGCGACGCCCGCGATGTCCGACGTGAGCGGGGCGTCCAGCGCGAGATGCTTGACGGCGTGGTCGCCCACGATGTTCACGACGCCGGAGCCGGCCTTCTTTGCGTTGTGCAGGTTGGCCAGACCGTTGGCCAGGCCCGGACCCAGATGCAGGAGCGTCGAGGCCGGCTTGTCGGCGATCCGGTAATAGCCGTCGGCGGCACCGGTGACGACTCCCTCGAACAGACCGAGCACGCAGCGCATGCCCGGCACCTTGTCGAGTGCGGCCACGAAGTGCATCTCGGAAGTGCCCGGGTTGGTGAAGCACACGTCCACATCGCCGTCCAGCAGTGTGTGGACCAGTCGTTCGGCGCCGTTCATGGGTGTCTCGTTCCTGTTGGTATGGGGTGGGGGGATTATCGTCCGAGCAGGCGGGATTTGTGCGCGGGCGGATCGGTGTGACGCGCGCCGTTCGACGCCGCCGTTCGAATCCGCCGTTCGAATCCGCCGTTCGAATCCGCCGTTCGAAGCCGCGGGTTCGATGCCGTCGTTTCGATGCCGTCGTTACTGGGCCGCCGGTTCTCGGCCACCGGTGCGCCCCCGGAAAGCAGAACGCCCGCGGGCAAGCGCGGGCGTGATGCGTTGAATCGTCGGGCGGGGGCCGTCGTGCGACGTCGCCTGGGACAGTGCCCCTGCCTGGGGCTTCGCACCTGCCTGGGGCTTCGTGCTCGGCTGGGGCACGGCGCCCACCCAGGACGCTTCGGCCGATGTGTGGCGCTGTTGCCGAAGCGCCGGCGCGCCGCGCCGGCGTTCGGATCACTTCCGGCTGCGGAACTTGCGCAGCGCGGCGATCTGCGCCGCCATGACGGCGAACTCCGACTGCGCGCGTGCGAAGTCGATGTCGCTCTTGGCGTTGGTCATCGCCTCTTCGGCGAGTCGCTTCGCCTCCTCGGCCTTCGCTTCGTCGAGGTCGTGACCGCGGATCGCGGTGTCGGCCAGCACCGTCACGCGGTTCGGCTGCACTTCGAGAATGCCGCCGGCGACGAACACGAATTCTTCGTCGTTCTGGCCGGCGACCTTGATGCGGACCGCGCCGGGGCGGATGCGCGTGATCAGCGGCGTGTGCTGGGGATAGATGCCCAGCTCGCCCGCCTCGCCGGGCAGGGCCACGAACTCGGCCTCGCCCTCGAAGATCGAGGCTTCTGCGCTGACCACATCGACGTGGATCGTGTGTGCCATCTGTTGCTCCGTGTACGCTGTGCGCCGCGCGGGCCGGGCCCACGCGCTGCTGCGCGTGGCACCGGCCGGTGCGGCCTGCACCGTTCGATTACAGCGACTTGGCCTTCTCGAACGCCTCGTCGATGCCGCCGACCATGTAGAACGCCTGCTCGGGCAGCGCGTCGCACTCGCCGTCGACGATCATCTTGAAGCCGCGGATGGTCTCCTTCAGCGGCACGATCTTGCCGGGCGAACCGGTGAAGACCTCGGCCACGTTGAACGGCTGCGACAGGAAGCGCTGGATCTTCCGGGCGCGGGCCACCGCCAGCTTGTCTTCCGGCGAAAGCTCGTCCATGCCCAGAATCGCGATGATGTCGCGCAGTTCCTTGTAGCGCTGCAGCGTCGACTGCACGCGACGGGTGACCGTGTAGTGCTCTTCGCCGATCACGTTCGGGTCGAGCTGGCGCGACGTGGAGTCGAGCGGGTCCACCGCAGGGTAGATGCCCAGCGATGCGATGTCGCGCGACAGCACCACGGTGGCGTCGAGGTGGGCGAACGTCGTCGCGGGCGACGGGTCTGTCAGGTCGTCCGCAGGCACGTACACGGCCTGGATCGACGTGATCGAGCCGACTTTCGTCGACGTGATCCGCTCCTGCAGGCGGCCCATCTCTTCGGCCAGCGTCGGCTGGTAGCCCACCGCCGAAGGCATCCGGCCCAGCAGCGCCGACACTTCGGTACCGGCCAGCGTGTAACGGTAGATGTTGTCGATGAACAGCAGGATGTCGCGGCCTTCGTCGCGGAACTTCTCGGCCATCGTCAGGCCGGTCAGCGCGACGCGCAGACGGTTGCCCGGGGGCTCGTTCATCTGGCCGAACACCATCGCGACCTTGTCGAGCACCTTCGACTCTTCCATCTCGTGGTAGAAGTCGTTGCCCTCACGGGTGCGCTCGCCGACGCCTGCGAACACCGAGTAGCCGCCGTACGACTTCGCGATGTTGTTGATCAGCTCCATCATGTTCACGGTCTTGCCGACGCCGGCGCCGCCGAACAGGCCGATCTTGCCGCCCTTGGCGAACGGGCAGATCAGGTCGATCACCTTGATGCCCGTGGGCAGCAGCTCCACCGACGGCGACAGCTCGTCGAACTTGGGCGCCTTCTGGTGGATGGCGCGTCGCTCTTCGGTGGCGATGGGGCCCGCGTCGTCGATCGGACGACCCAGCACGTCCATGATGCGGCCCAGCGTGGCGGTGCCGACCGGCACGCTGATCGCGGCGCCGGTGTTGCTCACGGCCATGCCGCGGCGCAGTCCGTCGGACGAGCCCATCGCGATGGTGCGCACGACGCCGTCGCCGAGCTGCTGCTGCACCTCGAAGGTCAGGCCCTTCTCGGCCAGCGAGCTGCCGCTGTCGGTGAGGGTGAGCGCGTCGTACACGCGCGGCATGCTGTCACGCGGGAACTGGATATCCACCACCGCGCCGATGCACTGAACGATCGTCCCTTGACTCATGGTTTGTGCCTTCCTGTTCCTTGAATTCGATTCCTGGCGCCGCGCATCCGGGCAGCGGCCGCCGTGTTGGCGGTCTCGACGGACCGCTTAGACCGCTGCGGCGCCCGCCACGATCTCCGACAGTTCCTTCGTGATCGCCGCCTGACGCGCCTTGTTGTAGGACAGCTGCAGCTCGTCGATCACCTTCTTCGCGTTGTCGGACGCGGCCTTCATCGCCACCATCCGGGCGCTCTGCTCGGACGCCATGTTCTCGGCGACGGCCTGGTACACCAGCGCCTCGACGTAGCGGACCAGCAGGTCGTCGAGCACCGTCTGCGCGTCGGGCTCGTACAGGTAGTCCCACGAGTGCTCGTGGGTCTGCTCCTGCATGCGCTCGTTCGACAGCGGCAGCAGCTGCTCGATCACCGGCTCCTGCTTCATCGTGTTGATGAAGCGCGTGTAGCACAGGAAGACCTGGTCGATCTCGCCGCGCTGGTACGCGTCGAGCTGGACCTTGATCGGGCCGATGAGCTTCTCGAGGTGCGGCGTGTCGCCCATCTGGGTCAGGTGGGAGACCACCTTCGCACCGATCCGGTTGAAGAAGCCGAAGCCCTTGTTGCCGATGGCCGTGACGACGATCGACTCGCCGGCCTTCTCGAGCTCACGCAGCTTGTTGGTCACGACCCGCAGCAGGTTCGTGTTCAGGCCGCCGCACAGGCCCTTGTCGGTGGTGACGACGATCAGGCCGGCGGCCTTGACCGAGTCGTGCTCGACGAGGAACGGATGCTTGTACTCGGGATTGGCGGTCGCCAGGTGCGCGGCGATGTTGCGCACCTTGTCGGCGTAGGGGCGGGCACGCCGCATCCGGTCCTGCGCCTTGCGCATCTTGGACGCGGCGACCATCTCCATCGCCTTGGTGATCTTGCGCGTGTTCTGGACGCTCTTGATCTTGCTCCGGATCTCTTTGCTGCCCGGCATGTCGGTTCCTCAGGACTCGGGGTTGACTTCGCTCGTCACGTACGATCAGTACGCGCCGGACTTCTTGAAGTCCTTGAGCAGGTCGTGCAGCTTGGCCTCGACTTCCTTGCTGAACTTCTTGTCGCGCTCGATCTCCTCGACCAGGCCCGCCTGCTTGCTCTTGGCGAACTCGCGCAGCGCCTTCTCGGCCGCCAGGGCCTTGGCGACCTCGATGTCGTCGAAGTAGCCGTTGTTCACCGCGAACAGCGTCAGCGCCATCTCCCAGACCTGCATCGGCTGGTACTGCGGCTGCTTCATCAGCTCGGTGACCAGACGGCCGCGCTCGAGCTGCTTGCGGGTGGCGTCGTCGAGGTCGGACGCGAACTGCGCGAACGCCGCGAGCTCACGGTACTGCGCAAGCGCCAGACGCACGCCGCCGCCCAGCTTCTTGATGATGTCGGTCTGCGCCGCACCACCCACCCGCGACACCGAGATACCGGCGTTGATGGCGGGGCGGATACCGGCGTTGAACAGGTCGGTCTCGAGGAAGATCTGGCCGTCGGTGATCGAGATCACGTTCGTCGGAACGAACGCGGACACGTCGCCCGCCTGCGTCTCGATGATCGGCAGCGCGGTCAGCGAACCGGTCTTGCCCTTGACGGCGCCGTTGGTGAACTTCTCGACGTAGTCGGTGTTCACGCGTGCGGCACGCTCGAGCAGGCGCGAGTGCAGGTAGAACACGTCGCCGGGGTACGCCTCGCGGCCCGGCGGGCGGCGCAGCAGCAGCGAAACCTGGCGATAGGCCACGGCCTGCTTGGACAGGTCGTCGTAGACGATCAGCGCGTCTTCGCCGCGGTCGCGGAAGTACTCGCCCATCGTGCAGCCCGAGTACGCAGCGATGTACTGCATCGCGGCGGATTCGGAGGCGGTCGAGGCCACCACGATGGTGTACTCCATCGCGCCGTACTCTTCGAGCTTGCGGACCACGTTGTTGACGGTCGAGGCCTTCTGGCCGATCGCCACGTACACGCAGTAGACGCCCTTGCCCTTCTGGTTGATGATCGTGTCGATCGCCACCGCGGTCTTGCCCGTCTGGCGGTCGCCGATAATCAGCTCGCGCTGGCCGCGTCCGACCGGCACCATGGCGTCGATCGACTTCAGGCCCGACTGCACCGGCTGCGACACCGACTGACGCGCGATCACGCCGGGCGCGACCTTCTCGATGACGTCGGTCATCTTCGCGTTGATCGGGCCCTTGCCGTCGATGGGCTGGCCGAGCGAGTTCACCACGCGGCCGATCAGCTCGGGGCCGACCGGCACCTCGAGAATGCGACCGGTTGCCTTGACGGCGTCGCCTTCCGAGATGTGCTCGTATTCACCCAGGACCACCGCGCCGACCGAGTCGCGCTCCAGGTTCAGGGCCAGACCGAAGGTGTTGCCCGGGAACTCGATCATCTCGCCCTGCATCACGTCGGACAGACCGTGGATGCGGCAGATGCCGTCCGTGACGGAAACGACCGTCCCCTGGTTGCGCGTGTCGACCGCGACCTGCAGGTTCTGGATCTTGCTCTTGAGTAGTTCGCTGATCTCAGCCGGATTGAGCTGCATGAGACTCTCCTGATATGCCTTCCGCGGTTCGCCGAAGCGCCCCGGCGCTAAATCTTCAATGCGTCCGCGAGCTGCGCAAGCTTGCCGCGCACCGACGCGTCCATCACTTCGTCGCCGACGCGGATCGACACGCCGCCGATCAGTTCGGGATCGATCGTCACGGTGGCCTTCACCTGACGACCGTACTTGCCCTTGAGGGTGGCCACGATGTCGTCGACCTGGGCGCCGGACAAGGGGAACGCGGACGAGATCTGGGCGTCGACGACGCCTTCGAAGTCGTTGCGCAGACCCTCGAACTGCGATGCGATCTCGGGCAGCACGGACAGCCGCTCGTTGTCCGCGAGGACGTGGACGAAGTTGGCCTGCTCGGCCGTCAACTGGCCGGCGGCATCGGCGATCAGCGTCGCCACCTGCTTGACCGACAGTTGCGGGGCGCCGATCAGGTCACGGGCGACGTCGTTGGACGCGACCGCGGCCAGCCGTGCGAGCGCGTCGGACCACGACGGCAGCGCGCCGAGGTCACGCGCCAGCTTGAAGGCGGCTTCCGCGTACGGACGGGCGATGGTGAGGGACTCGGCCATGGCCCGCTTCCTAGCGCAGTTCGTTCTTCAGATTGGACAAGAGATCCGCGTGGCGACCGGCGTCGATCTCGCGACGCAGGATGCGCTCCGCACCGACCACCGCGAGCTGGGCCACCTGCTCGCGCAGCTGGTCCTTGGCACGCTGGGCGGCCAGGTCGGCCTCTTCCTCGGCTGCCTTCTTGGCGGCCGCGACGATGCGGGCCGCCTCGGCGCGGGCCTCGTCGATCAGCTGTGCGCCCTGACGCTCGGCGGCCGAACGCAGATCGGCCGCGCTGTCACGCGCCTGCTTGATCTCGTCCTGCACGCGCCGCTCGGCGGCGGCGAGGTCGGTTTTGGCCTTGTCTGCCGCAGCCAGGCCGTCGGCGATGCGCTTGCTGCGCTCGTCCAGCGCCTTGGTGACCGGCGGCCAAACGAACTTGGCCACGAACCACCAGAGCGCCAGAAAGACGATCATCTGGGCAATCAGCGTCGCGTTAAGGTTCACGACGGTCTTCCTTGACGATGGTTGTTGGGAACGGCGACAACAGACTTCATCAGCCCTGGAACGGGTTGGCGAAGGCGAACATCATCGCGATACCGACACCGATCAGGAAGGCCGCGTCGATCAGGCCGGCCAGCAGGAACATCTTGGTCTGGAGCTTGTCCATCAGTTCGGGCTGACGCGCTGCCCCTTCGATGTACTTGCCGCCCATCATGCCGATGCCGACGCAGGCACCCAGGGCACCCAGGCCGATGATCAAACCGCAGGCGATCGCAACAAGAGCAACGTTGGTCATGATGACTCCTAATGAGTGAGCTCGTTGGTGGTTACTGGAAAGGAAAACGACGGAAAACCTGAGCCGGGGGCTCCGGATCAATGCCCCTCATGTGCCTGGCCGATGTACACCAGCGTCAGCATCATGAAGATGAATCCCTGCAGGAGCACGATCAGGATGTGGAAGATCGCCCACCCGAGGCCGGTGAGGAAGTGCAGGCCGAAGCCCCACCACGTCGCCGTCGCGCCCAGCAGCGCGATCAGCATGAACACGAGTTCGCCGGCGAACATGTTGCCGAACAGTCGCATGCCGAGCGAGACGGTCTTGGCGGCGTATTCGATCAGCTGCAGCGCGAAGTTGAACGGCGCCAGGATGATGCCCTTGCCGAAGGGCGCCGAGAAGAGCTCGGCGATGAAGCCGCCCGGATGCTTGATCTTGATGCCGTAGTAGATGGACGAACCGAGCACCACCAGCGACATCGCCAGCGTGGCGTTCAGGTCGGCGGTGGGGACCACGCGCATGTAGTGCAGGCCGAACAGCTCGCCGATGCGCGGCAGCAGATCCAGCGGCAGCAGGTCCATCGTGTTCATGAACACGATCCACACGAAGCAGGTGAGGGCCAGCGGTGCGATGTAGCGCACGTCGCCGTGCACGATCGAACGGGCCTGCTCGTGCACGAACTCGACGAGCGACTCGATGGCGCCGACGAAGCGCCCGGGCACGCCGCTGGTCACGCGCCGCGCGGCGGAGTGCAGCATCCAGGCGGCGAGCACCGCCAGCAGCACCGACAGGACGAGCGTGTCGAGGTTGATGATCGAGAAGTCGACGATCTTCTTCTGCGCCGCGCCCGAGGTGTTCAGGTGGGCGAGGTGGTGGACGATGTACTCGGAGGCGGTGGGTGCGTTGGATCCGGCTGCCATGGCGTGTCTGATCTCGTTCGTTGCGCGTCCGTGACGATGCTGCTCCCGGAACCCTGGGGTCCGGACCTGTGTTCTTCTCTACCCCTGCCCCGGCCGCCCCTCGGCGTGCACGTCGCGCGGAAGGTCACGCGCCACGAGCAGGGCGAACAGCGGCGCCTTCAGCGCCACGATCAGCCCCAGGATCAGCGCCAGCCAGCGGACTTCCTGCTGCCAGTGCACGATCCACGCCAACAAGCCCACGGTCATGCCGATCTTGGCGAACTCCCCCAGGAAGAACACCACCGGATACGACTCCGGCGATTTCCCCCGATGAAGCGCCAACCGCAGGGCGAACAGAGCATTCGGGATCATTGCCGCCGCGCCGCCGAGCACGAAAAACTTCGCGCTCGTCATGTCGAAGATTCCGGCGGTCAGAAGACCGAAGAGAATGATCGACGCGACTTGCAATCCGATGGCTGCGAACATGTTTCGTGCTTGCGGCGAACCGGTTTGCGACGGGCAAAGACTTGAGATTCTAGGGGGATTCCCCCATTGGGGTCAAATGGGCTGATTCAAGTCCCGGAATCGGCCGCCCGTGGAGGGTGTGTAAGCAGGCCCCGCCCGACGGTGACAGAATGGTCCTGCACGGAACGCGTCCGTGTTCCGGAAGGAGATCGGGATGATCCACCGCGTCGCCACGCTGACGCTGGCGCTTGCCGTGTCGGCATCGCCCTCTGGCCTGCTGCACGCGCAGTCGGCACCGCCGTCGACCGCACCTGCTGCACCTGCCGCGCCCGCCGCACCGGCCGAATCGAACCCGTCGTCCCCTTCGACCGCGCCCGGGTCGCCGGGGTCCGGCGCCGCCACCGGCGGTTCGCGTGCCGATGCCGCGCGGTTCAACGGCGCGGTGGTGCGCATCGAGTCGCGTGCCGTGCAGGGCGCGAACAGTGCCGAGTCTCTGGGCGGCGCGCGCGCGGGGTCGGGCGTGATCATCGGCGAACGGCTGGTGCTCACCATCGGCTATCTGCTGCTGGAGACCGAGTCGATCGAGGTGACGACCGCGTCCGGCAAGCGCGTGCCGTCGACGGTGGCCGGGTACGACCACGCGACCGGCTTCGGGCTCGTGCGCACGGTGCTGCCGCTGGACGGCAGGCCGATGGAGCTGGGCGATTCGGACCAGGTGCGCGAGCGGCAGAAGGTGCTGACGCTGGGCCAGGGCGAGCGCGAGACTACCGAGCTCGTGGTGGTGTCGCGCAAGCCGTTCGCGGGCAGCTGGGAGTACCTGCTCGAGCGGCCGATCTACACGTTCCCGCCGGTCACCAACTGGAGCGGCTCGGCGCTGATCTCCGAGGACGGCAAGCTGGTGGGCATCGGGTCGCTGATCGTCAGCGACGCGGCCACCGATCGCCGCGGCGTGCCCGGCAACCTGTTCGTGCCCGTGAACCTCGTCAAGCCGATCCTCGCGGACCTGATCAGCGACGGCCGCCGGCGCGCGCCGGTGCAGCCCTGGCTGGGGATCAACACCGAGCAGGTCCGCGGCAACCTCGTCGTGGTGCGCGTCGCGCGCGACGGCCCGGCGGAGTCGGCCGGCATCGACAGCGGCGACATCGTGCTCGCCGTCGATGGCGAGCGGGTGGTCGACCCGGCGTCGTTCTACCGTCGCGTCTGGAAGCTCGGTCCCGCCGGCACCGAGGTCACGCTGCGCGTGCTGAAGGACGGCGCCGTGCGGGAGATCCGCGTGCGTTCGGTCGATCGCATGGACGTCCTGCGCAAGCCCGTGGGCGTGTAGACGACGTCCGCGGCGTCCGGCGTCATTGCTGCCGCAGCGCCGGGGCCGGACCGTCGTCACCGGCGGCCTTGTCGCTGCCCGACGCCTTCGCGGCCGCGGGATGCAGTTCGGCCGGCGAGGCGCCCTGCTTCTCGAGACCGACGCCCTGCTCCACCGCCGGCATCGTGTGCGCGATGCCCTTGTGGCAGTCGATGCAGGTCTGGCCCGCGGCGAGGCCGGTCTGGTGCATGTTGGCCGAACGCCGCCCCTGCTCGGCATAGTCGAACGAGTCGAAGTTGTGGCAGTTGCGGCACTCGCGCGAGTCGGTGCGCTTCATGCGGTCCCACTCGTGCTTGGCGAGCTCGAGCCGCTTGGCGTTGAACTTCTCGGGCGTGTCGATGCTGCCGAGCAGCTTGTGCCACACCTCGTTGGACGCCTGGATCTTGCGCATGATCTTGTACGTCCACTCCTTCGGCACGTGGCAGTCGGGGCAGGTCGCACGCACGCCGGTGCGGTTCGAGTAGTGGATGGTGTTGCGGTACTCGGCGTACACGTTGTCGCGCATCTCGTGGCACGAGATGCAGAACGACTCGGTGTTGGTCATCTCCATCGCCCAGTTGAAGCCACCCCAGAACAGGATGCCTGCGACGAATCCCGCGCCCGCCAGGCCGAAGATCAGCGGGCGCAGGCGTGCCCACCACTTGCCAACGAAGCCCTGGGGCCGGATCGGTGTCTTGTCGTTCATGTTCTCGTCTCGATCGACGGGTTCCTCGGACCGTCCGGACGGGCCGGACGGGTTGATCGGCAGCGCGCGCCGCGCGTCACCTCAGGCCGTCGGCCGGACGGAACGTGTTGCCCACCAGGGGCTTCGCATCGGTCTGCGGCACGTGGCACTGCATGCAGAAGTAGCGGCGGGGCGACACGTTCGACAACTCCTTGCCGTCGCGATCCTTGAAGTGCGTGAGCGACACCTTGGTGGCCCCCGTTTCGCGCGCCCGGTTCCAGGCATGGCAGTCCATGCACTTGTTGAAGTTGGTCGTGATCGCGTAGCCGCGCACGGTGTGGGGGATCAGCGGAGGCTGCTGCACGAAGTCGCGGGGCAGCGGCGCACGGTCGCGCTCGTTGCGGAAGGTGTCCGACTCGGCGTCGCGCTCGGGTGCCGCGACCGAACCCTCGCTGCGCAGCGCCTTCACGGGCTCTGCCGGAGCGGCCTTCGTGTCGGCCGCCGCCACCAGCACCGGGCTCGCGGCCCAGGCAGCCATCTCGGTGGCCAGACATGCCGCGGCCGCCGCGGCCATGACCCAACGCATCCACTTGTTCATCACTCACTCCTTTGGTCGAAGCGCACACCGAATCGAAAGACGTCGGGGCCGCACACGTCGATGCAGCGGCCACAGTTCGTGCAGTCGCCGTTCACGATCACCGGCGACCCCGTGCCCTTGAGCGCCGGCACGATCACCTGCGGTTCCGGGCACACCATCAGGCAGTCGCCGCAGTCGTTGCAGCGGCTGCGCCGCGCCGCGGTCACGCGCGTCAGCGACGCGCGCCCGATCAGCCCGTACGCGGCGCCCTGCGGGCAGAGATGCCCGCACCAGCCGTGGGACGCGACCAGCGTGTCGTACACGAAGATCGCGAACACGACCCAGCCGCCCATGCCGAAGCCGAACACCAGCCCGCGCTGCAGCGTCGAGACCGGGTTCACCCATTCCCAGACGGCCATGCCCGTGAGGGCGGCAGCGATCAGCACGCCGGCGAGCAGCCACAGGCGGAACTGCCGGGAGGGCGCCCGGCTGGTGACGATGCCCAGCCGGCGGCGCAGCCATGCGGCGGCGTCGGTGACCACGTTCATCGGGCAGACCCACGCGCAGAACACGCGGCCCCCGACGACGAGGTAGATGGCGAGCACGATCGTGACGCCGATCAGCGCGCTGACCTCGGGCCAGTGACGCGCGACCAGGGTCTGTGCGAGCACGAAGGGATCGGTCAGCGGCAGCACGCCCAGCGTCAGGCTCGACGCGAGGTTGCCCTTGACGATCCAGAGCCCGGCCACCGGACCGGACAGGAACAGCGCGAGGATGGACAGCTGGACCAGCCGGCGCAGCACCAGCCACTGGTGCGCGCGCCACCACCCCTTGTCGCGCACGGCGTCGGCGCCGATCGGGGTCTTGCGCACGCCGGCGCGCGCCGGCGCGGCGCCTGCGGGCGCAGCGCGTGCGGGGGCGGCACTCATCGCGCGGCTCCCTGCGGTGTCGGCGCGCCGGGCGCGGGCGATGCGGGCGCACCGGGTGCGCCGGAGGCCGCACCCGCTCCGCCCGGCAGCCCCTGGCGCTCGGCCTCCAGGCCGCGCACGGGCAGCTCGATCTGTTCGGGGATCAGCGAACCGCCCGCCTTGTCCTTCTCCTCCCACCCCTTGCGGTAGTGCGCACCCCCACGGCCCTTGGCCAGCGCGATCGGCATCACGCGGATGGCCGCCTCCTCGAGCACGCACGACTTCTCGCACTTGCCGCAGCCGGTGCACGCGTCGGAGTGCACGGTGGGGATCAGCATCGCGTGCCGGTCGGAACGCGGGTTGTGACGCTGCTCGAGCGTGATCGCCTTGTCGATCACCGGGCACACGCGGTAGCAGACGTCGCAGCGCAGCCCGAGGAAGTTGAGGCAGTTCTCCTGGTCGATGAGCACGGCCAGGCCCATGCGCGCTTCGCCGATGTCGGTCAGCGCATGGTCGAGCGCTCCGGTCGGGCAGGCCTTCACGCAGGGGATGTCGTCGCACATCTCGCACGGCACCGTGCGCGGCGTGAAGTACGGCGTGCCGGGCACCACCGCCGATCCCAGCGGCGCCAGCTTCAGCGTGCCGTACGGGCAGTCGCGCACGCACAGCCCGCAGCGCACGCAGGCGCCGAGGAAGTCGTGCTCGGCGCGCGCGCCGGGCGGGCGCATCGCGTGCGCCGGGCGCGCCTGCGTGTGCTGCGCCAGCAGGGTCGTCCCGAGCGCCGCCAGCGAGGCGCCGCCGGCCGCACCGGCGATGCCGCGCAGGAAGCGCCGTCGTGCGGCGGCGTCCTTGCCTTCGCCCGGCCTGTCGCTCATGTCCGTGCAATTCCGTGTGGATCGCGGAGGGTGCGGTGGCGTGCGGCGCTCAGGCCTA
>JAKOZZ010000172.1 GCA_029779755.1 Pseudomonadota bacterium | reverse complement strand
GCTGGCGACGCTCACGTCACGGCTCGGCGTGTCGATCGGCAGCTTCTATCACCACTTCACGAACTTCGAGGAATACCTGGGCGCGCTCGCGGAGCACTACAGCGTCGAACGCGTACGCGAGGAGCTGGCGCGCGCGCAGGAAGGCGAGCCGGATCCGCTCACCCGCATCCGTCGGCTGGGGGCGATCAGCACGCAGCGCGGTACCTTCGACCTCGATCTCGCCATGCGCGTGTGGGCCACGATGGACCGGCGCGCGGCGCACGCGCTGCAGCGGGCCGAGGAACTGGTGCTCGCCTTTCTCGCACAGGCCTTCAGCGATCTCGGGTTCGACGCCGAGGGCGCCCGGCTCCGGGCCAGGCTGCTGCTCGCGGCCAACGTCGCGACCCTCGGCGGACTGGATGCGCGGGGCCATGCACGCTTCCTGCGCGAGAGCCTGACGCTGCTGAGCGCGCGGCCCGCACGGCGCGGCGTGTCGGCCGGGCGTCGTCTCCGGGCGGAGGGGGGCGGGCGCTAGGCTCTGGGCGTCAGGCGTCAGGCGTCAGGCGTCAGGCGTCGCGCGCCCGTCGACGGGCGAGTTCGGCCAGGATTGCGTCGTTGTCCTGTCCGATCGTCGGTGCATTGCGGCGGTGCGCGCCCGGCGTGCGCGACAGCTTCGGCACGATGCCGGGCACGGTCAGGCGGCTGCCGTCGTCGAGCGTGATTGTCTGCAGCATGCCGCGCGCCTGGTAGTGCGGGTCCTGGGCGATGTCGGCCACGGTGTAGATGCGGCCGGCCGGAACCGCCGCGGCGTCGAGCGCGGCGAGCACCGCGTCGACGCTGCGCTGCGCGCTCCAGTGGCCGATCGCCGCGTCGATCTCCTCGACGCGCGCAACACGCCCCGCATTGTCGGCGAGCGCCGGATCGCGGGCGAGGTCGTCGCGGCCGATCGCCTGCATCAGCCTTTTGAAGATGCTGTCGCCGTTGCCGGCGATCAGCGCATAGCCGTCGCGGCAGGCATAGGCGTTGCTCGGTGCGATGCCCGGCAGTGCGCTGCCGGCGGGCCCGCGCACCGCGCCGAAGGCGCTGTACTCGGGCAGCAGGCTCTCCATGCAGTTGAAGACCGCCTCGTACAGCGCGACGTCGATCACCTGGCCGCGACCGCTGCGCTGGCGCTCCTGCAGCGCAAGCAGGATGCCGATCACGCCGTGCAGCGCCGCCAGCGTGTCGCCGATGCTGATGCCCACGCGCACGGGGGTACGACCGGGTTCGCCGCTGAGATGGCGCAGTCCGCCCATCGCTTCGGCGACGACGCCGAAGCCGGGCTTGTCCCGGTACGGGCCGGTCTGGCCGTAGCCGCTGACCCGCAGCACGATCAGCCGCGGGTTCGCGCGCATCAGGTCTTCGGGGTCGAGGCCGAAGCCTTCCATCGCTCCGGGGCGGAAGTTCTCGATCAGCACGTCGGCCTCCAGCGCCAGTGCCCGTACCGTGGCCTGGGCGTTGGGCTGCTTCAGGTCGAGCGCGAGCGAGCGCTTGTTGCGCGACTGGATCTGCCACCACACCGAGGTGCCGTCCTTGAGCATGCGCCACTTGCGCAGCGGATCGCCGGTGTCCGGCGGCTCGATCTTGATCACGTCCGCGCCGAAGTCAGCCAGCGTCTTGGCGGCGAAGGGGCCGGCGATCAGCTGGCCGAGTTCGACGACCCGGATGCCCGCCAGGGGGCCGGGCGCAGGCTCGCCAATGCCGTCCGCGACGCCTCGGTCCGTGACGCTGCCGTCCGCGACGCCGCCGTCCGCGGCGATGCGGTCGCACACCGCACGGGTGACCTGTTCGGTGGTGGCGGTGCCGCCCAGGTCGCGTGTGTGCAGTGCGGGGTCGGCGGTGACGGCTTCGATGCAGCGCATCAGGCGGGCGGCCGCGGCCGGCTCGCCGATGTGCTCGAGCAGCATCACGGCCGACCAGAACGTGCCCACGGGATTCGCCAGGCCCTTGCCCATGATGTCGAACGCCGATCCGTGGATCGGCTCGAACATCGACGGGTACCGCCGTTCCGGGTCGATGTTGCCGGTGGGCGCGATGCCCAGGCTGCCCGCCAGGGCGGCGGCGAGGTCGCTGAGGATGTCGGCATGCAGGTTGGTGGCCACGATCGTGTCGAGCGAGGCCGGCCGGTTGATCATGCGCGCGGTGGCCGCGTCGACCAGTTCCTTGTCCCAGGTGACCGTCGGAAACTCCCGCGCGACCTGCGCCGCGATCTCGTCCCACATCACCATTGCGTGGCGCTGCGCGTTCGACTTCGTGACGACGGTGAGGTGCCTGCGCGGCCGGGATTCGGCCAGCCGGAACGCGTAGCGCATGATGCGTTCGACGCCGGCACGGGTCATGATGCTCACGTCGGTGGCGACCTCGATCGGGTGGCCCTGGTGGGCCCGGCCGCCGACGCCGGCGTATTCGCCTTCGGAGTTCTCGCGCACGATCACCCAGTCGAGGTCGCCCGGGCCGCAGCGCTTGAGCGGCGCGTCGATGCCCGGCAGCACGCGGGTCGGGCGCACGTTCGCGTACTGGTCGAACCCCTGGCAGATCTTCAGCCGCAGGCCCCACAGCGTGACGTGGTCGGGGATGTGCGGGTCGCCGGCCGAACCGAACAGGATCGCATCCTTGTCGCGCAGCGCGTCCAGTCCGTCGGCCGGCATCATCTCGCCGTGCGCGCGGTAATGGTCGCCGCCCCACGGAAAGTGCTCGAAGTCGAAGCGGAAGCTGCCGTCGGCGGCGGCCAGCGCCGCGAGCACGCGTTCGCCTGCCGGAATGACTTCCTTGCCGATGCCGTCGCCCGGGATGCAGGCGATGCGGTATGTCTTCATGGGCGGTCTCAGGTTCGTGGTCGTTGGAGGCGCATGCTACGACGCGGCCGGGGCATTGTCGCGCCGGTCGCCGTCACCGCGGCGCGGAACTCTTGTTATCCTCGATGCACCCTGAACGCGCACGTGCGGCGCGCGGATCCCTCGCGTGCGACCCCGACGCGCGCGGCCCGGGTCCGTGCGGCGGCGGCGCACCGCCAGCGAGTCGAACCGTGAAACCCAGTCAATCCGAATTCGTGTCCGTGCGCGGACTGGACATCCACTGCCGCACCTGGGGCAACCCCGCAGCGCGCAAGCTGTTCCTGCTGCACGGCTTCCAGGACGTGTCCGCGTCGTGGCAGTTCACCGTTGACGCCTTGAAGGAAGAGTGGCACGTGATCGCGCCCGACTGGCGCGGCTACGGTCTGTCGGCCTGGAGCGGGTCGGATGCGTACTGGTTCGCCGACCTGGTGGGCGACCTCGACTTCCTGCTCGATCACTACACGCCGGAGGCGCCGGCCCTGCTGGTCGGCCACAGCATGGGGGCGAACGTCGCGGCGCTGTATGCCGGCGTGCGCCCGGACCGGGTGCGCCGCTTCGTGAACGTCGACGGATTCGGCGTGCCCGGCATGCGGCAGGACCCGGCGCCGCGCCGGATCGGCAAGTGGCTCGCGTCGCTGCACGAGGACACGAGCCAGCGCCCGTACGCCGACTTCGACGAGTTCGCCATGCGCATGCAGTCGGAGAATCCGCGCCTGACCGACGAGCGCGCGCGCTTCCTCGTGCAGCACTGGGGCAAGGAACTGCCCGACGGCACGGTCGAGCGTCGTGCCGACCCGGCGCACAAGCGCATCAACCCGGTGCCCCTGCATCCGGACGAGATCATCGAGTGCTGGAGCCAGACGACGGCGTCGGTGCTGTGGGTGGATGGCGCGCAGTCCGGTCTCATGGCACGGCTGATGGCCAAGCCGGGCGAATTCGAACGGCGCAGCATGGCCTACGGCGACCTGCGCATCGAGCACATCGAGGACAGCGGGCACAACGTGCATCAGGACCAGCCCGAGCGCCTCGCCGAAGTCATCGAGCGGTTCATGACCGGTCGCTGACGCGCGGCACGCCCGAAGCGCTGCGCCCGGACGCGCCCGACAGGCCGTTCACGGTCCAGAACAGCAGCAGTCCGCAGGCGGCCGCCGCGGCGGCCAGCAGGAACCCGGCGCGATAGCCGCCGGTGAGGTCGTACAGGGTGCCGCTCGCCCAGGAGCCGATCGCAGCGCCGGTGCCCATGCCCAGCAGCACGCTGCCGTAGACCCGGCCCATGCCGCCGCCGGCGAAGTTGCGGGCGGTGAGCACCGCGACGAGCGGCCCGCGCGTGCCCTGCATCGTTCCGAACAGCAGCAGGAAGGCGCCGATCAGGGTCGTCGACGGGCCGGCCTGCAGCAGGGCCAGCACGCCGATGCCGGCGATCGTGCCGGTGTAGGACACGGTTGCGACCGCGCGTTCGCCGAACCGCTGGGCCAGCACGCCCGAACCCATCATGCCGACGATCGAGACCATGCCGACCGCGCCGAAGATCGAGGCGGCGCGCAGCGGTGTGATGCCGCTTTCGATCAGGTAGGCGACGAGCTGCACGCTGATCGCGTACGTGGTGATCGAGGTGAGGAAGATCACGCCGAACAGCGCCCAGAACACCCCGGTGCGCAGCGCGCGTGCAATCGTCCAGTCGCGGCCGCCGCTCGTGCGCTGCGCGGCGGCGGCCGCGGCGACGACGTCCGGCGCGCCGGCTGCGATCCGGCGCCACGGCAGCAGCATCATCGGCACGAACAGCGCCAGCAGCAGCACGGCGAACGCGTGATAGGCGCCGCGCCAGCCGAGGTGGTCGATCAGCCACTGGGTGGCCGGCGCGAACACCAGCATGCCGGAGCCGAGTGCGGTCGCCAGCACGCTCATCGCGCTCGGCAGGCGCGCCCGGAACCAGCGGCTCACGAGGCTCGACGCGGGCACCGCCCCGATCAGCGCGCTGCCCACCGCACCCGCGATGCCCACCAGCAGGTACAGCTGCCACAGCGCCGTCATCGCACCGGCGAGCGCACACGCGGTGCCGAACAGCAGCAACCCCGCACCGTAGCCGAGGCGGGGCCCGAACCGGTCGTGCGCAAATCCCGCCAATGGGGACATCAGCCCGAGCGTCAGCATGTAGGTGGAATAGACGCCGGTGAGCGCGGCGCGGTCCGCGCCGAACTCGCGCGCGATCGGCAGCAGGAAGATCGCGAAGGTCTCCCCGATGCCGCGCGCGATCAGGTTCAGGCCGGCGCACAGCGCGAGCACGCTCAGCGCCCGCCGGTTCGCAGCGGCGGTGCCGATCGCGGATGAAGTGTCGTTGGGCAAGACGGAACGGGGAAGCGCGGGTGCCGTATGATGAAGCAAACGACGTCGTGAGAGTGCCGACAAGGCCCTGCGCGTCGTTCGGGGCGTTTTATTGGTTGCAATGCGGTACGCACCCGCAACATCGATCCCATCGTGGAGGAGACGGAATGGCTGTGGATCTGGCCGAACGGACCGAGCGGTCCGAAGGACAAGAACTTCGTTGCGACGCGATCGTCGTCGGCGCCGGGTTCGCCGGCATGTACATGCTGCACCGCCTGCGCGGGCTCGGCCTGAACGTGCGGGTCTTCGAGGCCGGCAGCGACGTGGGCGGCACCTGGTACTGGAACCGCTATCCCGGGGCGCGCTGCGACGTCGAGAGCATGGAGTACTCGTACTCGTTCTCCGAGGAACTGCAGCAGGAATGGACCTGGAAGGAGCGGTACGCGCCGCAGCCCGAGATCCTGGCCTATGCCAATCACGTGGCCGACCGTTTCGACCTGCGCCGCGACATCGCGTTCGACACCCGCGTGCTCAGTGCTGCGTTCGACGAGGCGACCGACCTCTGGACGGTGCGGACCGACCGCGGCCACGTGGCCCGCGCGCCGTTCTGCATCATGGCGGTGGGCTGCCTGTCGCTGCCGCGCATGCCCGAATTCGAAGGCCGCGACAGCTTCCAGGGGCGGCTGTATCACACCGGGCAATGGCCGAAGGAGGGGGTCGACTTCACCGGGCAGCGTGTGGGCGTGATCGGCACCGGCTCGTCGGCGATCCAGGCGATTCCGCAGATCGCCCGCCAGGCCGCCCACCTCTACGTGTTCCAGCGCACGCCCAACTTCAGCGTGCCGGCGATGAACCGTCCGCTCGAGCCCGACTTCGTGGCGGACTTCAAGGCACGCTACCCGGAGGTGCGGGCACGGGCCCGCCGGATGCCCGCCGGCATCGCGGGCATGGCGATCCCGGAGCGCTCGGCGCTCGAGGACGACCCGCAGGAGCGTCAGCGCCGCTTCGAGGCCGGCTGGGGCAAGGGCGGCACCGCGTTCACGCGGATCTACAAGGATCTGCTGACCGACGTGCGGGCCAACGAGACGGCTGCGGAGTTCGTGCGCGCGAAGATCCGCAGCATCGTGAAGGATCCGGCGGTCGCCGAGAAGCTCGCCCCGCGCGATCACCCGATCGGCACCAAGCGCATCTGCCTGGACATCGACTACTTCGAGACCTACAACCGCGACAACGTCACGCTGGTCGACGTGCGCAACGCGCCGATCGAGTCGATCACGCCGCGTGGGGTGCGCACCGCCGCCGGCGAATACGCGCTCGATGCGATCGTGTTCGCCACCGGTTTCGACGCGATGACGGGTCCGCTGCTGGGCATCGACGTGCGCAACGGCGCGGGCGCCACGCTGGCCGACAAGTGGTCCGCCGGTCCGCGGACCTACCTGGGCCTGATGACGGCGGGCTTCCCGAACCTGTTCATGATCACCGGCCCGGGCAGCCCCTCGGTGCTCACCAACATGATCATGTCCATCGAGCAGCACGTGGACTGGATCACCGACTGCATCGCGCACCTGCGCGACCGCGGCGTGCGCCGCATGGAGGCCGATCCGACGAGCGAGGACCGCTGGGTCGAACACGTGAACGCCGTGGCCGACCAGACGCTGCTGCCGAAGACGGCCTCGTGGTACGTCGGCGCCAACGTGCCCGGAAAGCCGCGCGTGTTCATGCCCTACATCGGGGGGCTCGGCGCGTACCGGACCCGGTGCGACGAAGTCGCTGCCAATGGCTACGAGGGCTTCCGGCTGACGGCCTGAGCGCCCGGCGCCGGAGTCCTCGTCGATCATGTCGGAGCGCGATGGCTGGTCCGGCCGTGCCGGGTTCGTGCTGGCGACGATCGGCTCGGCCGTCGGCATCGGCAGCATCTGGAAGTTTCCGTACGAGGTCGGCGCGAACGGCGGCAGCGGGTTCCTGCTGTTCTACCTGCTCGGCCTCGCGCTGGTGGTGCTGCCGCTGATGCTGGCCGAGTTTGCGATCGGGCGGCGCGGCGGCGGCGATCCGGTCACCAGCATGGCGGCGGTCGCGAAGGCATTCGGTGCGCACCGCGGCTGGTCGCTTGCCGGTGGCGCCGGCGTCGTGACCGGGTTCCTGATCCTGAGCTTCTATTCGGTGATCGGCGGCTGGACGGCCGGCTACGCCGTCCAGACCCTGACACAGGGCCTGCCCGCGCCGCAGGCGCAGGCCGCGCAGGCGCGCTTCGACGCATTCCTCGCGGAACCCTGGCCCATGATCGGCTATCACGCCGTCTTCATGACCGTGACCGCGCTGATCGTCGTGCGCGGGGTGTCCGGGGGCATCGAGTCGGCGTGCAAGGTGCTGATGCCGCTGCTGCTGGTGCTGATGCTCGGTCTGGTCGGCTATGCGGTGGTCGAAGGCGACCTGGGGGCGACGCTGCGCTTCCTGTTCACCCTCGATCCCGACCGGATCGGCGCACGCACGGTGATCGAGGCGCTCGGGCTGGGGTTCTTCTCGATCGGTGTCGGGCTCGGGCTGATGATGACCTATGCCGCGTACTCGGGGCGCACGGTCCGTCTCGTCGAGGTCGCTGCGGTCTCGGTCGTCGCCGACACCCTGATCTCGCTGCTGGCGGG
This sequence comes from Pseudomonadota bacterium, assembly GCA_029779755.1. Lineage (GTDB taxonomy): Bacteria > Pseudomonadota > Gammaproteobacteria > Burkholderiales > Burkholderiaceae_E > Quisquiliibacterium. The sequence continues at coordinate 4,200 of JAKOZZ010000172.1, read as the reverse complement.
GTTCGCTGTATTTCCCGTCGTGTTCGCCCACGGCCTCGATCCTGCCGGCGGGCCCGGGCTGGTGTTCGTGACCCTGCCGCTGGCGTTCGCCGGCATGCCGGCCGGCACCGCCGCCGCGTGCGCGTTCTTCGTGCTGGTGTTCGTGGCCGCGCTCGCGTCGTCGATCTCGATGCTCGAACTCGTGGTGGCGATGCTGGTGCGCCGGCGCGGCTGGTCGCGCCGGCGGGCCACCCTGCTGGCGGCGGTGGCGTGCTTTGCGGTCGGTGTCCCGAGCGCGCTGTCGTTCAACGTGCTGGCCGGCTGGCATCCGCTGGCCGGGATCCCCGCGTTCGCGCAGGCCAACCTGTTCACGCTGATCGACGAGCTGACGTCGAACGTGCTGCTGCCCGCGGTCGGCCTGGCCTTCGCGCTGTTTGCCGGATGGGCGTTGCCGCCGGGTGCGCTCGACCGCGAGCTGCTGCTGTCGGCACGCGCGGCGGCGGTGCTGCGTGGGCTGCTGCGCTGGGGCGCGCCGGCGGCGATCGCCGTCGCGGCGCTCGTGCCGATGCTCGGATGATCGGGATCTATCTGTCGGCGATCGATCGAAGTCGCCGCAACAACGTGGGAGAGACACGATGAGTTATGACGCACCGTTTGCAGGCCTCAAGGTCGTCGACCTGAGCCAGGGGATCGCAGGACCGTACTGCGCCATGCTGCTGGCGCAGCATGGCGCGCAGGTGATCAAGGTGGAGAACGCGGGGGAGGGCGACTGGAGCCGCGTGCTGGGCGCGCGCTACGGCGACCACACGGCGTTCTCGATCATCGGCAACCTGGGCAAGCGCAGCGTGGCGATCGACCTCAAGGGCGAGCAGGGCAAGGCGGTGCTGTGGCGGCTGCTGCGTGGCGCGGACGTGTTCCTCGAAGGATTCCGCCCGGGGGTCATCCGCCGGCTGGGCTTCGACTACGAGGCGGTGTCGGCGCGCGAACCCCGTCTGCTGTACCTGTCGATCTCGGGGTTCGGGCAGACCGGGCCGCTGTCCGAGCGCCCCGCGATGGATCCGGTGCTGCAGGCGTTTGCCGGCCTCACGGCCGAGAACAAGGGCGAGGACGGCATCCCGCACCGTGTGCCGGTGATTCCCGTCGACATGTGTACCGCCCTGTATGCCTACCAGGCGCTGTCGTCCGCGCTCTATGCGCGGCGGGACGAGACGCGCGGGCGGTACATCGACGTGAGCCTGCTTCAGGGGGCGGCCGGGCTGCAGGCGATCCGCATGATGGCCTCGACGCTCGAGGGCGGCACGGTGCGGCCCGGTGGTGTGCCGTATGGGGTCTACCGCACGGCCGATGGCTGGATGACGGTCACGGCCATCCACGACCGCGAGTGGCGCGACCTGTGCGCTGCGATCGAGCGGCCCGACCTGGCGGAAGATCCGCGCTTTGCGGATCCCGCATCGCGCTACCAGAACGAGGTCGCGCTGAACGCCGTGCTGCGGCCGCTGCTCGAGACGCGGGACTTCGCCGAATGGTCGCGCCGCTTCACGCGCGCGAAGCTCCTGCACGAGCGCGTGAACCGCTACGCGGACTTCCTCAAGGAGCCGCAGGTCGCGGCGACGGGAGCGGTCGCCTGGCTCGACCAGCCGGGCGTGTCGCAGGCCGTGCCGGTGCCCAACGTGCCGGGTACGGCGCCGGCCGAGAACGGGACACCGCGGTCGACGTCGCCGGCCTGCGGGCAGCACACGCGCGAGGTGCTGCGCGAGCACGGCTATGCCGACGCCGAGATCGACGCGCTGGTGGCGCAGGGTGTCGTGGGTGAAGCCGTGTGACGCAGGCGCAGGGCGCGGTTCCGGCTGCGCAGCAGGCCTTCGAGGCCCGCCACCGCAATCCGGTGAACCTGCTGCGCGGTGTCGCGGTGGTGGCGGTGGTCGTGCACCACCTCGCGGTCTACGAGGGCTCCGCCGTGCCCTACCTGTCCGTCGTCGGCGGGCAGCTGGGGTGCAGCTCTTCTTCCTGATCAGCGGATATCTGCTCGTGCAGAGCGCCGATCGCCGCCGATGGGCGCCGTTCCTCGCGGGACGTGCCGTCCGCATCCTGCCGTGCTACTGGGTCGCGCTGTGTGCGGCTGCGTGGACGCTCGGCCGGCCCCTGGTGCCCGCCGGCGCGGACGAGGTGCTCGACTACCTCGCGAGCGTCTTCGCCCTCGGCCACCTCCGGCCGTACGGGCTGTACCGCTTCGACAGCCTGTTCGTGAGCTGGACGCTGACGATCGAATGGACGTGGTACCTCGGGCTGCCGCTGCTCGCATGGGCGGCGGCGCGCAGCGGTCGCCCGGTGCGGTTCTGGTGCGCTGCCGCGATCGCCGCTGCCGTGCTGAGTCACTTGTGGGTGATGGCGGCGCAGGCGGGGCGTCTGGACGGTGTGTACGCCGAGCCGTTCCGGCGGATCACGCCCGACCCGGCAGCGCTCGAAGCGCTGCGCGTGGCGTTCGTCACGGTGGCGGCGCCGGCGCAGTGGACGTATTTCCTGATCGGCGCGCTGATGCGCGTGGCGCAGGATCGGGTGGCATCGATCCCCGTCTGGGCGGCAGTACTGGTGGCGCTGGTCCTGCTCGGCGACCCCGCCCGGACGGCGGCGCTGTCGGGCACCGATCCGACGGTCGCCACCGGGATCGGCCTGGCCGGGCTGTGCGTGCTTGCGCTGCGCGTGCCGGCGGGCGCGCGGTGGCTGCTGCCCCTGCATCGGCTCGGTGACCTGTCCTATCCGCTCTACCTGCTGCACGTGCCGGTGACGATGGCGATCGTGCAGCGCGTCGCGCCGGGGCCGATGCGCACGGCACTCGTGTGCCTGGGCGTCACCGTGGCCGCGGCCCTGATGCACCGCTTCGTGGAGCTTCCGACCCGCGCGGCGGGTGCCCGGCTCGCCCGTCGCGGTCCTCGTGCCATCATCGACGTCCCCACCAACCCACGAGGAGACCGATGATGATGGAGAAGGACGAACGCATCCGCAGGACCAAGGAGACGGCGAAGCTGCTGTTCTCGTCGATGAAGAGCGGCGTGGGCTTCGAGCTCTGGAAGAAGTTCGACGCCGACCTCGCGCGCGAGCTGTCGACGTTCTACACCGGCGTGCTCTATTCGCGCGACGTGATTTCGCAGAAGCAGCGCGAGCTGTGTGCCGTGGCGTCGCTGACCGTGCTCGATCGGCACAACGAGCTCAAGGCGCACATCCACGCCGCGATGAACGTCGGTGCCACGCGCGCCGAGGTGGCCGAAGTGATCTTCCAGCAGGTCACCTACGGCGGGATGCCGGTGGTCGTCGAGGGGCTTCAGGCGCTGCGCGACGTGCTGATGCAGCGCGGCGAGTGGACCGACTGAACGTCCCGCGGCCGGCCGGGCCGAGGCCCGGGTCCCTGCACGGGCCCCGGGTGACGGCCGCCCGGCCGGATGGCATTCTTGGCGAACCCGATCCACCCCATCAACCACCGGAACGCACCGCATGACCATGCCGCTCGACGCCGACCTCGCCCGCATCATTCCCCTGCTGCCGCTGCAGGACGTCCCCACGCTCACCCCCGAGAACGTGCGCGAGTCGATGCGTGCGCTCGCGGCCTCGCGTGCCAACGTGCCGCTGCCCGAACCGGGCTCGGTCGAGGACGCCACCGTGCCGGGTCCCGCCGGCCCGATCCCGGTGCGCATCTACCGCACCACCCGAAAGCCGGCGCCGACGGTGATGTACTTCCACGGCGGCGGCTGGGTCGGCGGCGATCTCGACACGCACGATCGCGCTGTACGCCAGATGGCGATCGAGCTCGACTGCACGGTGGTGAGCGTGCATTACCGCCGGCCGCCGGAGGCGAAGTTCCCCGCCGCCTTCGACGACGCCCTCGCGGCCACGCGGCACGTCGCCGCGCACCAGGCCGTCTACGGCGGGGCCGGGCAGCCGCTGGGCGTGTCGGGCGACAGCGCCGGCGGCAACCTCGCTGCGGCGGTGGCCCTGGCGTGCCGCGACGGCGGACCGCGCATCGCGGCCCAGCTGCTGATCTACCCGGTCACCGACGTGCGGGGCAGCTTCCGCGATGCGGAGGAGAACGCCCGCTTCCCCTCGCGCGCGCAGAACGCCGAGGGCTACTTCCTGACGCTGGAGGTGATGCAGTGGTTCGCCGACCACTACCTCGAGGGCGGTGCGCACGACACGGACCCCCGCGTGTCGCCGCTGCGCGCCGCCAGC
>JAKOZZ010000171.1 GCA_029779755.1 Pseudomonadota bacterium | reverse complement strand
CCAGGTGAAGCCGCCGGCCTACCGGTCGCGCACACCGCTGATCGACCGCCCCTTCGAGGACGCGGCCTGGTTCAACGCGATCGACTGGCCGTTCCGCCACTGGCAGGCCAGCCGCTTCTCGGACGGCAGCTTCGGCGTGTGGTACGGCGCCGACTCGGTCAAGACCACGGTGCACGAGACCGTCCACCACTGGGTGCACGGGCTGATCCGCGACGCGGGCTTCGAGCACGAACCGGTCGTGGCCGAACGCAAGGTCTACGCGGTGACCTGCCGCGCCGTGCTGCTCGACTTCCGCGACGCGGTGCGCACCCACCCCGAGCTGCTCGATCCCGACGACACCCGTGCGGCCCGGGCGGTGGGCGCGCGCCTGCAGCGCGAAGGCCATCCCGGCCTGATGATCCCGTCGGTGCGTCATCCTGCGGGGCTGAACCACGTGCTGTTCACCCCCACCGTGCTGTCCGACGTGCGGCTGAACTGCCAGCTCAGCTACCGGCTCGAGGGCGGTCGGGTGCGGGTGGAGAAGCGTCCCGGCACGGCCTGGCTGGTGCTGCCGGTCGCCATCGGCTGAACCGGCTGAACCGGCTGGACGCCGCACGCACCGCACCCATGGCACGACCTCTCGCAACGCCACGTCCTCGAACCACCGCCCCCCCCGACACACTGTTCCCGGAGACCCGCGCCATGCGCGCCCCCGTCGACCTCGCCCACGCCAGCCGCCTGATCAACCACGGGCCCACGGTGCTCGTCAGCAGCGCGTACGGCGCGCAGCGCAACGTGATGGCCGCCGCGTGGTCGATGCCGGTGGAGTTCACCCCGCCGCGCGTGGCGGTCGAGATCGACAAGGGCACCTTCACCTGCGCGCTGGTGCGCGACAGCGGCGTGTTCGCGCTGAGCGTGCCGGGCCGCGCGCTGGCCGATCTGACCTTCACGGTCGGCAGCGTGAGCGCGCGCGACTTCGGTGACGGCCGCGCGCCGCATGACAAGTTCACGCGCTACGGCATCGGCACCTTTGCGGGTCCGGTGCTGGGGCTGCCGCTGGTGGAGGGCTGCGTGGCCTGGCTCGAGTGCCGCGTGATCCCCGAAGCGCACGTGCAGCACACCTACGACACCTGGTATGCGGAGGTGCTGTCGGCGCAGGCCGATCCGCGGGTGTTCGCCAACGGCCGGTGGTCGTTCCGCGACGACAACGCAGCGCTGCACACGATCCATCACCTGGGGGCAGGCCAGTTCGCGCCGGCCGGGACGTCGATCGCGGCGCGGGTGCTCGATCCGGATCGCGGGGCGGGCCCCCGCGCCTGAGTCTTGCGATCCGACCGCCGGACCTCCGGTCCGCGGGGGCGCGGCGTGCCTGCGGCGGGTGGGGCGCGCTCAGGCGCGCGCGAGCTGCCCCAGCAGGTCGGCAACGTGCTCCGGCGTGGGGTTCGGCACGGTGCGGAACGCCAGACGCGCGTCGCGGTCGAACAGGAACACCTGCGTCGTGTGCACGTCAGTGCGCGCCGGTGCGCCGCGCAGGAAGCCGGACAGGGGCTCGACGTGATCGAGCAGCGGCGTGCCGGCCGACCAGAGTGCCGGTGCGCCGAAGCGCCCCAGCCAGGCCTTGAGCTGCGCCGGGCCGTCGGACAGCGGATCGACAGAGAGCGACAGCAGCCGCACGTCCGGCGCCGGCGGGCGCGCGGCAATCACGGCGAACACCGCCCCCTGCACCGGACAGGTCGACGAGCAGCCGGTGAAGATCAGCTGCACCGCGGTCACGTGCCCCCGCAGGCGCGCGCCCAGCGGCGCGCGCCGCCCCGCGGTGTCGGTGACCGGCCAGTGCGGGGCGGACAGACGCGGCAGCACGAGGCCGCGCGGTCCGTCGGATCGGCCGGCTTCGGTGGTCGCGCCGGCACCGGTGGACGCGCCGCCTCCGGTCGACGCGCCGGCGCGGGGCGTCGCACCGGCACGCATCGGCGCCGCGCACGCCGCCACCAGCAGGCCGGCCGCTCCGAGCGCACGGCGGCGCGCCGGATCCGCCGGCACGCCCGTGACGCCGCTCGTGGCGTCGCCCATGCCGCGGCCGGGGGCGGCGCTGCCGGCACGGATGCCGGCAGCAGGCATGGCGCCGCGGCCGGCGCGCTCAGCGATTGCTGACGTTGACCGAGCGGACATATGCGACCACGTCCGAGATCTGCTCGCTGGTGAGCTCCTCGCCCCAGGGCGGCATCTTGCCGGAACGTCCCAGCGGCTCGCCGCCCTTGCGCACGATGAGCGCGATGTACTCGTCGTTCTTGTCGGTCATGCGCAGGTTGGCCGGCCGCGGCGTGTACAGCCGCGCGGCGCGGCCGTTGCCGTCGGCGTTCATCCCGTGGCAGGTCACGCAGTAGTTGGCGTAGACGAGCCCGCCGCGGAACACCGAAGCCTCGATGCTGTCCTTCGGCAGCAGCGGCCCCGTCGGCGCCTGCTGCGCCTGCGCGAATGCGGACAGCAGCAGGGCGGCAGCGATCAGTGGGGCCCGGACCATCGGACCGGGACGCATCATTTCGCGACCTCGACCACCATCTGCATGTCCGGATGGATCGCGCACTCGACCTCGACGGTGCCGGGCTTGTCGAAGGTCACGCTCTTGGCACCACCCTGCGGATACGTGCCGAGGTCGAAGTTCTTCGCAGCCGACAACGAGAAGACGTTGTGCGAGAACGGATCCTCGTTCACGAACTTGACCGCGTCGCCCACCTTCACCTTGAGGGTCTTGACGTTGAACGCCTTGCCCTTCTGCGACACGACGTGTTCGGCGGCCGAGCCGACGGCGGGCACGGCGATCATGGCGGCGGTCAGCACGAGACGCAGCGCGCCGCAGGAGAGACGGGAGGAGAGGATTTTTTTCATGTCAGTTCCGGGCGGAGACGGGGTTGGACGGGCGGGCCACCGACGCGGTCGGGGCACGCGGCGATTGCGGCAGCTGGGGCAGGGCGACGATCGGCTGACGGCCGGTCAGGGTGTGCATGAAGGCCACGAGGTCTTCCATCTCCTGGCGGCCGAGGTTCAGCGGCCGCACGTCGCGCGACAGGTTCGACTTGTCGTCGCCGCCCCGGTTGTAGTGCTCGACGACCTCCATCAGCGAGGCGGCCGAGCCGTCGCGGAAGTAGGGCGCGGTGAGCGCCACGTCGCGCAGCGTCGGGGTCTTGAACGCGCCCTTCATCGACGGCAGCGCACGCACCGCGAAGCGGCCCGGATCCTCCTTGCCGTGCGCCTGGGCCACGCCGATGTTGTGGTAGCCGTTGTCGGTGAAGTTCGGACCCGAGTGACAGACTGCGCAGTTGCCCTTCGCCGGGTCCTTGAAGACCTGGAAGCCGCGCCACTCCTGCGGGGTCAGCGCGGTGCGGTCGCCGTCGAGCCAGCGGTCGAAGCGCGAGTCCTTCGACACGACCGTGCGCTGGAAGGCGGCCAGCGCCTTCGCGACCGTGGCCTCGCCGATCGGCTCGCCCGGGAAGGCCTTCTCGAACAGGTCGCGATACCCGTCGATCGACGACAGCATGCGCATCATGCTGGTGAAGTCGGTCTTCATCTCCTCGGCCGCCTTCATCGGACCGAGTGCCTGATCCTCCAGCGACCGGCTGCGCCCGTCCCACATGAACTGCGTGTTGTAGGCGACGTTGACGATCGTCGGCGTCGCGCGCGACAGCACGGTGCCGTTGATGCCGATGCCGGTCTTGAGGCCGTCGGACCAGCCCAGCGACGGGTTGTGGCAGCTCGCGCACGACACGGTGCCGTTGCCGGACAGGCGCGGATCGAAGAACAGCGCGTGGCCCAGCGCGGCCTTGGCGGGGGTGATCGGGTTGGCGGCGACCGGCGGCAGGTCACCGAGCCGGAATGCCTGGTCGGCGGCCACCGGTGCGGGCACCGGCTGGGCGGCCGCCGGCCGCGCGACCACCGCGGTGAGCGCGACGAGCGCACAGAGGCCTGCGACCGCCGGCAGGCGCGCGGCCGCCGTCCGGTGGACCGGGCGGGACGAAGCGAGACAACGAGGGGATGCGTTGGACATGATGTCGACCGATAAGGAAGTGACGGGAACTGCCTCGCGCGGACGTCCCACGTGCTGCCAGCCCGCGACCACCCGAGGTATCGGCGTGCCCCGCGGTTCCTTGAGCCCACCCGAAGCGCCGAAACGCGGCGGCTTTCTGCCGCTTATCCACGCGTCCGGACGCACGCGCCTCGCGGACACTCCCGCCCGAGGACGTCGAAGGGTCTTGCGTCCAGCCGCCGCTGCATTCGTCAATCCATGACCGATCTGCCCGGATGTCCACCACACCTTTCGATGCTTCACCGACGATCGTCGACACGCCCACCGTGCCGCCCCGGCGCGGGTTCTTCGCCCACCACGGCGCCTGGGCGCCCGGCGTTCGGCTGTTCCGACGACTGAACTTCCGTGCCAAGGCGGCACTGATCTCGGCGCTGTTCCTCGTGCCGATCCTGGTGCTGGGCGCGCTGTACGCGCGCCAGGTGTCGGTGATCACGACCCTGACCGCACGCGAGCGCATCGGCCTCGAATACACGCAGCAGATCCTGCACCTGATGCCCTTGCTGCAGCAGCAGCGCGAGCGCACCCTGCTGGCGCGTGCCGAGCAGCGCGAAGCGGGCGGCGCCGATGCCGCCGCGGCGATCACCGCGCAACTGGGCCGGCTCGACGCGCTTCAGACCACGCACGGCGACCCGATGCAGCTGTCGGAGGAGCTCAAGCTGCTGCGTGCCAACATCGAGAAGGCGTCCCAGACGACCACCGGCAACCCGCTGGCGATCTTCAAGCGGCAGACGCAGGCGATCGACGCGGCGCTGATGCTGCTCGACGCGGTGATCGACCGCTCCGGGCTGGCCGTCGACCCCGACCTGGGGCTTCATTACCTGCTGATCGCCGGACTCGGCCAGCTGCCTCGCGTCACCGAGGCGTCGCTTGCGCTGGGCGATCTCGGCCTGGCAGTGGCGGGCGGTGCGCAGGGCCCGATGGTGCAGTCGCTGGCGGCGCCGCACCGTGCGATCGGCCAGTATCTGGAGGCGCAGGTGCGCCAGGGCCTCGATCAGGCGCGCGCGCTGCATCCCGAGGTGGCCGAGCGCCTGGCCTACGCACAGACCCAGGAAGCGCTCGCCGCATTGCAGACGGTGGAGATCGGCGGCAGCGAAGGCACGCCGGCGGCCGACCCCGCCGCGCTGCTGGCGGCCAAGCGCACCCTTGCAGAGCGCGTGCAGCCGCTGCAGAAGGAGATCGACGTGCAGGTGGACAGGCTGCTGTCTGCACGCTCCCTGAAGGTGGAACGCGAACTGATGATGGTCGGCGCCGTGCTGATGACGACCGTGCTGCTCGTGGCCTACATGTTCATCTCGTTCTCGCGCGTGATGCTGGGCGGTCTTTCGGAAGTGCGGCGGCACCTGCGCGCGATGACCGACGGCGACCTCACCACGGTGCCCCGGCCCTGGGGCAAGGACGAGGCCGCGTACCTGATGCTCGCCCTGCGGGAGATGCAGGACTCGATGCGCGACATCGTCACCCAGGTGCGTCAGGCATCGATCGACATCGTCGACGGCACCGGCACGATCTCCGAGGACGCCTCGCAGCTTGCGCGCCACAGCGAAGCCAGCGGCGTGGCCCTGCAGCGGACCACCGAGTCGATGCAGCGCATCGGCGCGACGGTGCGCCAGACGGCCGAACGTGCCGACGAGGCCACCACCATCGGACGCGAGAACGTCGATGCCGCCGAACGCGGCGGACGCGTGATCGAGGACGTCGGCACGACCATGCGCGACATCCACGACGCCTCGAGCCGCATCGGCGAGATCATCGGCGTGATCGACGGGATCGCCTTCCAGACCAACATCCTCGCGCTGAACGCCGCAGTCGAGGCGGCCCGCGCGGGCGAGGCGGGACGCGGCTTCGCGGTGGTGGCATCGGAGGTGCGCTCCCTCGCGCAGCGCTCGGCCTCCGCGGCGCGCGAAGTGAAGACGCTGGTGCAGAGCAGCGTGGACAAGGTCGAGACCGGCGTACGCGTCGTGCAGGAGGCGGGCACGGTCATCAAGGACATCGTGAGCGCCTCGCAGAAGGTCAATGCGCTGATCGAGGACATCGCCGGCAGCGCCCGCGAGCAGGCCGAGGGCGTGCAGGACACCGGGCGCGACGTGCTCGAGGTCGACGCACTCATCAAGAACAACGGCGCCATGGTGCAGGATGCGGCCAACGCGGCGGGCGTGCTGCGCGAGCAGGCGCAGGTGCTGGCGCAGAACGTCGCGCGGTTCCGCCTGGCCGGTAACTAGCGCCAATCGTTGTCAGGACACGTGCACGCAACCGTCGTGCATCGTGCAGCGTTGTATATACTCAGATATAACGCTCGCCACCCGGCGCGTCCGCGCCGCCTGCCCGTGTCTCTGCACCGTCTGCCGTTCTCGCTCGCGCGCGCGCTGCTGCTGGCCGTGCTGTGCCACACCGCGCATGCCGCGCACGCCGCCGACCTCACCGTGTCGGCCGCCGCCAGCCTGACGAATGCGCTGCGCGAGATCGCCCCCCTGTTCGAGGCCGCACATCGGGGCACGAAGGTGCAGCTGAACTTCGGCGCCTCGGGCGCGCTGCTGCAGCAGATCGCCAAAGGCGCGCCCGTGGACGTGTTCGCCAGCGCCGACCAGGAGACGATGGACCAGGCGCAGGCGCACGGCCTGATCCCCGCGGCCGAGCGGCGCGACGTCGTGTCCAACACCCTGGTCGTGATCGTGCCCGCCCGGGGCGGGCGTGCACCCCGCTCCCTGACGGACCTGACCCAGGCCGGCTACGCACGGATCGCGATCGGCCTGCCGGCCTCGGTGCCGGTCGGCCGGTACACGCGCAGTGTGCTCGAGGGGGCCGGTCTGTGGTCGGCGATCGCGCCGAAGACGATCGGCGCCCACAACGTGCGCCAGGCGCTCGACTACGTGGCGCGCGGCGAGGTCGATGCCGGCTTCGTCTACGCGACCGATGCCGCCCTGATGCCCGACCGGGTGCGTGTGGCGATGACCGTCCCCACGCCCAGACCGGTGCGCTATCCGGTGGCACCGCTGAAGGCCGCGCCCCAGCCGGCGCTGGCGCGGCAGTTCGTCGCGTTCCTGACGGGCGACGCCGCCCGCGCCGTGTTCGCGCGCCACGGCTTCGGCCAGCCCTGAGCCGCGAGCGACTCCGGTGGACGGCGCCTGGATCCCGCTGGCCCTCACGCTGAAGGTGGCGGGCTGGGCCACCGGCATCAACCTGGTACTGGGCGTGGCGTTGGGCTTCGCGATGGCGCGCACGCGCCTGCCCGGGCGCGACCTGCTGGATGCGGTCTTCACCCTGCCGATGGTGATGCCGCCCACCGTGCTCGGCTACTACCTGCTGGTGCTGATCGGCACGCACGGCGTGGTCGGCGCGTGGCTGCTGGAGCACTTCGGCGTGCGACTGATCTTCACCTGGCAGGCAGCCGTCATCGCCGCCACCATCGTCTCGTTTCCGCTCGTGTTCAAGGCGGCGCGGGCCGCGTTCGAGCAGGTCGACCCGCAGCTGGAGGACGCCGCGCGCACGCTGGGTGTGAGCGAGAGCGCCGTGTTCTTCCGCGTGTCGCTGCCGCTGGCCTGGCGCGGCATCCTCGCCGGGCTGCTGCTGTCGTTCGCACGTGCGCTCGGCGAGTTCGGCGCCACGCTGATGGTGGCGGGCAGCATCGCCGGCAAGACGCAGACGCTGTCGATCGCGGTGTACGAGGCCGTGCAGGCCGGCCAGGACGACACCGCGAACTTCCTCGTCGCCATCACCTCGATCGTCTGCGTGACGGTGCTGCTGGCGGCCGGCCGGCTGGTGCCGGGCAGGGTGCCTGCGCGG
>JAKOZZ010000142.1 GCA_029779755.1 Pseudomonadota bacterium | reverse complement strand
CCCGAGGGCACACGCAACTTTCCCTGGGAGCTCGACGCGCGCAACAAGCGCAGCCTGGCGATCGACCTGAAGCAGCCCGACGGACTGGCGGTGCTGCATCGTCTCGTGGCCGGATCGGACGTCTTCGTGACGAACATGCCCGAGCCGGTACGGCAGCGGCTGAAGATCGACGCCGGCGCGCTGATGCCGCTGAACCCGCGCATGATCTACGCGTCGTTCACCGCCTACGGCGAGACCGGACCCGAGGCGGGCAAGACCGGCTTCGACTCGACCGCCTACTGGGCTAGATCGGGGCTGATGGACCTGGTGCGCGCAGACCACGCCACCCCGCCCGCGCGCTCGGTGGCGGGCCTGGGCGACCACCCCAGCGGCATGAGCCTGTATGCGGCCATCGTCACCGCGCTGTTCCAGCGCGAGCGCACCGGGCGCGGCGGCCTGGTGAGCTCGTCGCTGCTGGCCAACGGTCTGTGGGCGAACTCCTTCCTGGTCCAGGCGCAACTGAGCGGATCGGTCGTGCCGCCGCGCCCGCCGCGCGACCGCGCGCCGAACCCGCTGACCAACGGCTACCGCTGCGGCGATGGCCGCTGGCTGAACCTGGTCGTGCTCAACGAGGCGCGGCAGTTCGTGCCCCTGCTGCAGGCACTCGGATGCCCGGAGCTGGGCGACGACCCGCGCTTCGCGACGCCGGAAGCGCGACGCGCGCACCACACGGAACTGATCGCGCATTTCGACCGCCAGTTCGCGCAGCGGCCGCTCGCCGAATGGCGGACACGACTCGACGCCGCGGACATCACCTTCGGCGTGGTCGGCACGCTCAGCGACATCGACGACGACGAGCAGATGCGCGCGTCGGGCGCGCTGGTGCCCTTCGCCGACGGCTCGGGTCTCACGGTCGCCACACCGTTCGACGTCGACGGCACCATCAAGGTGGCACCCCGTGCCGCGCCGGCCATCGGCGAGCACGGCGAGGCGATCCTGCGCGAGGCAGGATACGACGACGCGCAGATCGCGGCGCTGCGTGCGCGCAAGATCCTCCCAGGCTGAGCCTATTCCTGACTTCGTCTGCGACGAAGTCAGCCTTCGCCGAGATCGTCCGGGTCGGCGATCACGCTACGCGTGCTCGCCGACCCGGACGATCTTCATCGAATTCGTGCCGCCGGCTTTGCCGATGGGTTCGCCGATGGTGATGACGATGAGGTCGCCGCGGGCGACGACGCCGGACTCGAGCAGGATGCTCTCGGCCTGCAGGAGCACGTCCTCGCGTTCGACGCTGCGGTAGTCCATCAGCATCGGATGCACTTCGCGGTACAGGCACAGCCGGCGCCGCGTGCGTTCCTCGGGCGTCAGCGCGTAGATCGGCACGCCGGAATCGATGCGCGACATCCACAGCGCCGTCGAGCCCGACTGCGTGAGCGCAACGATCGCCTTCACTTCGAGATGAAACGCCACGAACAGGGCCGACAGGGCGATCGACTGGTCGACCCGGGCGAACGGCCGGTTGAGGAACTCGCTGTTGAGCGCGACCGACTGGTGGCGATCGGCTTCGTGGCAGATGCGATGCATCGACTCGATCGTCTCGACGGGGTACTTGCCGGCGGCGGTCTCGGCCGACAGCATCACGGCGTCGGTGCCGTCGAGCACCGCGTTGGCCACGTCGGAGACTTCGGCGCGCGTGGGCACCGGCGACTCGATCATCGACTCCATCATCTGGGTGGCGGTGATCGTGAGCTTGTTCAGCTCGCGCGCCATGCGGATCATGCGCTTCTGCAGCGCCGGCACGGCGGCGTCGCCCACCTCGACGGCGAGGTCGCCGCGCGCGACCATGATGCCGTCGGAAGCCTTCAGGATCTCCTCGAGGTTGTCGATCGCCTCGTAGCGCTCGATCTTCGCGATCATCAGCGCCTTGCCGCCGGACGCGCGCATCAGCTCGCGCGCCATGTACATGTCGGCCGCGTTCTTCGGGAACGACACCGCGACGAAGTCGGCCTGGAAGGCGACCGCGGTCTTGATGTCCTCCATGTCCTTCGCGGTGAGCGCCGGCGCCGACAGGCCCCCGCCCTGCCGGTTGATGCCCTTGCGGTTGGACAGCTCGCCACGCATCGTGACCGTGCACTCGATGGTGGTGGACGTGACGCGGTCGACGCGCATCATCATGCGGCCGTCGTTGAGCAGCAGCGTGTCGCCCGACTTCACGTCGTGGACGAGCTCCTTGTAGTCGAGCCCCACGCGCGTCTGGTCGCCGAGTTCGCAGTCGATGTCGAACGTGAAGCGGTCGCCCACCTCGAGCATCACGCGCCCTTCGGCGAACTTGCCGATGCGGATCTTCGGGCCCTGCAGGTCCGCCAGCACGCCGATGCTGCGGCCGAGCCGATCGGCGATCTCGCGCACGCGCCGCACCGTCTCGGTGTGCTCCTGGGCCGTGCCATGCGAGAAGTTGACCCGCACGACGTTGACGCCGGCGCCGATCAGCCGCTCGAGCATGACCGGGTCGCTGGAGGCCGGTCCGAGGGTGGCGACGATCTTCGTGGCGCGGGGCGTCTGCATAGCGGGTTCACGTGATGAAAACCCAAGCGTAGCGCAAAAGCCCGTCGGCGATGATGACGGGACGTGGAGTCACCGCCATGCGGCGGTGGCTCCACCGATCCATGCGTGGCTGGGCCGGGCGCACGCGGCGCGCGCGAGGCTGGCGCACGCGACGCGTACACGCTGCGCGATGGGTCGTGCGGCGCGGCCACGATTGCGGCCTGTGCGCCGCGAGACACCCTCAGCCGGCGGCGCGCGCCTCGAGCGCGGCGACGGCCGGCAGGGTGCGTCCTTCGAGGAACTCGAGGAAGGCGCCCCCGCCGGTGGAGATGTATCCGACGCGATCGGTGATGCCGAACTTGGCGATCGCCGCAAGCGTGTCACCGCCGCCGGCGATGGAGAACCCGGACGACGCGGCGATCGCCTGCGCCAGTCGCCGCGTGCCGCCGGCGAACTGGTCGAACTCGAACACGCCGACCGGGCCGTTCCAGACGATGGTGCCGGCGCCTTCGAGGATCTTCGCGAGCGCCTCCGCCGATGCCGGGCCGATGTCGAGAATCATGTCGTCGGCACCGACCGCATCGGCGGGGAC
>JAKOZZ010000144.1 GCA_029779755.1 Pseudomonadota bacterium | reverse complement strand
TTGCCCGTGGCCCCGAGGGACGCAACCCCGATCAGACGGCAAACCCCAGATCGATTGCGACACCCGACGTGTCGTAGGCCACCCGCTGCTCGTCCGCACCGTAGATGATGTAGTGCGCGATCGCGCCATTGGTGCGGCTGCCCAGGAAGTCGTCGACGTAGGCATCGACATAGGCGGCGACGTCGGGGTTGTCACGCAGGTAGCGCGCCCCGTCGAACGCCTGGAACTTGGGCCCCGGCGCCCGTCCCTCCCAGACGCCGTACAGGTTGAAGTGCATGAACAGGGTCGCGTCGTCGAGCGCGAGCGGGGTGAGATCGGGCCAGCGCGCCTCGTACCAGGTGGCGTCGAACCATCCGTTCGGCGCCTTGCCCGCCGCCGCGCCGGCACTCAGGTAGTGCTGCGCGGCCGTCTGCAGCGTCACGCCCGGCACCAGTTCGGGGTTGTCGAGCAGGTAGTACACCGGGTCGAACAGGAAGCTGTTCGACTGCGCATACGCGGGCGGCGGCGTGCCCGGGGCCTGAGCCGGCTCCACCAGCGAAACGGTCTGGTCGGTGAACCGCAGCCGCTCGACCGCCTGAAGCGTGTCCGTCCCGTCTCCGGCCGTCGTCGTCGACACCTGCCAGCCCAGCCCCACCTTGGCGACGGTGTAGGCGGCGCGTGCCCCGAAGAACATCGCCGTGTCGGTGCCCGCACCGCCGCTGATCGTGTCGTTGCCCTGACGCCCCTGCAGCACGTCGTCGGCCGTGCCGCCCGTGATCGTATCGGCGCCGCCCAGTTGCGCGGTGAACAGCGCAGTGAAGTCGCCGCCATTGCTCACCACCGGCTCCACCATCGCCCAGGTCGCATTCAGCCCGGTCCAGTTGAACAGCGACTGGCCCGCCGCCGTGCCGGTGGCGAACGACGTGAACACGCTCGAGCTCGGCGAGAACAGGTTGATCGATCCGCCCGCGGTCAGCGTGCTGCCCGTGACGGCGTCGCGCGCCGACACCGACGTGCCGGAGATCCCGGTCAGCACCGGATCCTCGTTCGAGAAGTAGCTGCCGTACCCGAACCGGGCAAGGTCGGTCATGTTGGCGGCGATGTTTCCGAAGACCAGCTGGGTCATGTTCCCTCCTCGTGGATGTGGACGTCCTGCGTGCACCAACGTACTGGTGCATGTATCGAATCTGCGGCATCGCGCGCGCCGCCGCATTGACGAATGACAAGGATTTCTAGTGCGGAGGCTCTACCGCCGCACGGCCGCAAACACCGATGGCCGCACAGCTTCATGGCCGAATGTCCGACTGGCCGCATGGCGGCATGGCGGCATGACGGCATGGCGGCGCGCCGTGCGTCGTTACATGCCGATACAACTGTCCGCGACCGGTTGCAGGCGCGCGGTCGGCGCGCAGCCGCGGGTCCGCGTTGAATGTCCATCGCCCAGCCGCACGGCCTTGCCACGATGCACAGGCTTCCCACCATGCACGGACGTCCCACCATGAAAAAAAGAACGCTTGCCCTCCTCGCGCTTGCCGTCGTCGCTGCAGCCACCACCGGCTGTGCCGTCGTGCCGGGTCACGGGGTCTACGTCACGCCCCCTCCGGTGGTCGTCGGCCCGCCCGCCGTCGTGGTGGGCGGCCCCGTCTACCGGCCGGGCTGGGGACACGGCGGACATGGACACGGCTACGGACACGGCCACGGTCGACGCGGCTGGGGCGGATACCGCCACTGACATCCGGTTTGCGCGAATGCGCGGCCGGTGTGACACTTGCGCGTTTTGCGCGTCCGGGGCCGGTCAGGCATCGGCACGCCCCTTGAGTGAGGAGCAGCACGCATGCCGGACCTGGTCATCATCGACGCCGGAGACGACGTCAGCAAGGAAGCGATCGAGGTCGGGTGCATCGCGGCCGAGCAGCTGATCGAGTCGCGCGGGTTCACCGTGGCGGCGGCCTACGAAGCGGCGCTGGCGCGTGCCAACGACGAATCCTTCAACAAGCGCGCGGCCAAGGCCTGGGACGACGCGGAGGATGCCGCCTTCAAGGCGGCCTTCGGACACATCGACGACTGGCCCGAGGACGCCGTGCTCGGCTACGAGTAGGCGCGCACGGCCTGCGGGTCGCACCGCAGGCCCAGCCCGCCCCCGGATCAGATCTCGAGCTGCGTGCCCACCTCGACGACCCGGTTCGCCGGAATCCGGAAGAAGTCCGTGGCGCTGCCGGCGTTGCGCATCAGCCAGGCGAAGATGTGCTCGCGCCACAAGGCCATGCCGGCCGCCGCGCTCGGAATCACCGACTCGCGGCCGACGAAGAAGGTGCACTCCATCATCTCGAACTCGAGCCCGTGGCGGGCACACAGCTCGAGCGCGGCCGGCACGTCGGGCTGCTGCATGAATCCGTAGCGCACGAGCACCCGGTGGAAGCCCTTGCCGAGGTCCTTCACGTCGATCCGGTCGCTGTCGGGCACGTTCGGCACGTCCTGTGTCTCGACGGTCAGGAACACGATCCGGTCGTGGAGCACCTTGTTGTGCTTCAGGTTGTGCAGCATCGCGCCCGGAATGATGCTGCGCGCACCGGTCATGAAGATCGCCGTGCCGAACACGCGCGGGATCCCGTCCGACATGATGTTGATGAAGTCGTCACGCCCGATCGCGTCGGCACGCTGCCGCTCGGCCAGGATCTGGCGACCGCGCCGCCAGGTGGTGAGCAGCGTGAACAGCGCCCCCGCGATCAGCAGCGGCAGCCAGCCGCCGGTCGCGATCTTCATCGCGTTGGCGCCGAGGAACGCCAGATCGATCACCAGGAAACCGCCGACGAGCAGTGCCACCAACGGCGTCGCCCACCGCCATGCCAGCAGCATGACCACGGCGACCAGGATGCTGTCGACCATCATCGCGCCGGTGACGGCGATGCCGTAGGCGGCGGCCAGCCCAGACGAGGAGCGGAACTCCAGCACGAGGAACACGACCCCGGCCAGCAGCAGCCAGTTGATCAGCGGCACGTAGATCTGGCCGATCTCGCGGGCCGACGTGTGCAGGATGCGCATGCGCGGCAGATACCCGAGCTGGATGGCCTGCCGCGTCAGGGAGAACGCGCCGGAGATCGTCGCCTGTGAGGCGATCACCGTCGCCGCGGTCGCGAGCCCGACGAGCGGCACGAGAAACCAATCGGGCGCAAGCAGGTAGAACGGATTCTTCACGCTGGCCGGGTCGCGCAGAAGCAATGCGCCCTGCCCGAAGTAGTTCGAGAGCAGACAGGGCCACACGAGTCCGAACCACGCGATCCGGATCGGACGGCGCCCGAAGTGCCCCATGTCCGCATACAGCGCCTCGGTACCGGTGACCGCCAGAACAACGGCCCCCATTGCAAGAAACGCAAGACCAGGCTCGCCGAACACGAACCCGAGGGCATAGGCAGGATTGATCGCGACCAGCACTTCGGGGTTCTGCACCACGCTCGACGCGCCGAGCACGCCCAGCGTGACGAACCAGACCAGCGTGATCGGTCCGAACATGCCGCCCACGCGGGCCGTGCCGTAGCGCTGGATCACGAACAACGCGATCAGCAGCACCAGCGTCGTCGGCACGACGTACGGCTTGAGCACCGGCGTGATCACCTCCAGCCCTTCGACCGCCGACAGAACGGAGATGGCGGGCGTGATCACGGCATCGCCATAGAACAGCGTCGCACCGAACACGCCGAGCGTGGCCAGCACGAAGCTCAGGCGGGGACGGTCCGCGGTGAGCCGCAGCACGAGGGCGAGCAGCGCGAGGATGCCGCCCTCGCCCTTGTTGTCGGCCCGCATGATGAAGCTGACGTACTTGACGCTCACCACGACCAGCACCGACCAGAAGATCAGCGACAGGATGCCGAGGAGATTCTCCGGATTGAGCGGCGCGCCGTGTCCAGGCGCGAAGCACTCCTTCAGCGCATACAGGGGGCTGGTGCCGATGTCGCCGAAGACGACGCCGATGGCGCCGACGATCAGCACCGGCAGCGCCGCGCGCCCCTGTTCGCCATGCCCGGCAGTGCTCATGAGGGATCTCGGATGCGGGAAAGGCGAGGATTATCGCGCGTCGGCTGCGGGCACCCGTGACGCGGCGCACGCCGCGGCCCGCGCTGTGGTGGAGAACGCAACAGCGGCTGCGGCCCGGCCGCCGCCCGTCGGCGTGCCCGGCGGCCTGATCGACCGCCCGGCCCGACCGGGTCGATGGCGCACCACCATGGGTCGACACAAGGGAGCCCGTCATGAACATGCTGATCGAACCGGTCGAACTGCAGGAATCCGAGTGCAACGCCCAGGGCTGGCAGATCGCCGGCGCACTGGACGATCCGGCACCCGACGACATGCCCGCCGAGATGTCCGCCGACGGGGTGCGAGTCGTAGCCTGGATGGTGGACCGGATCTGCGCGCTGCCGGCAAGCCCGGCCCAGTGACCCGCCGGTCCCACCGCGGCGCTGCGCGGGGACCCTGCGCCTCTTCGAGGGCCGCGCGGGGCCGCTGATCCCGGGCCGAACCGGGTCATAACCGCACGGGGCCCCGGCGACCCCGCACAGACCGGGCTTCGCAGTCGGGACCGCCGGGCGCCATAATCGGAGCGCCATCATCGGAGCGCCAAGACGCGTGCCGATGCGCGCGCCGACCCGAACGCAGACCCGCACGCCGGCCCGCGCGCGGACGAGGCCTGCGGCGCCGGGCCGGATCCTGCCCCGGACCGAGGAGCCCCTCCGATGACCGCACGCCATGGCGCCCCACGCCTGCCCAGCGACGCGGGCGACGCCGCCCGCAGCGACACGCAGACCGCAACCGGCGCGGAACGCCAGGACTTCTACGCCCGTATCGGACACCTGCACATGACCCCGCTGTGGGCGGTGCTGCATGCGCTGGTGCCGCCCGAGCCGGCCGAGACCTGTGTGCCCGCGCTGTGGCGCTGGGCCGACGTGCAGCCGCCCCTCGCCGAGTCCGGCACCCTGATCAGCGCCGAGGAGGCGATCCGGCGCGTCCTCATCCTCGAGAATCCGGCCCTGCGCGGACAGTCCCTGATCACGCCGAGCCTGTATGCCGGGCTTCAGCTGATCCTGCCGGGCGAGATCGCCCCCAGCCACCGGCACACGCAGTCGGCGCTGCGCTTCGTGGTCGACGGCCGCGGCGCGTACACCTCGGTCGACGGGGAACGCACGACGATGGCGCCGGGCGACTTCATCATCACGCCGTCGTGGACCTGGCACGACCACGGCAACGACACCTTCGGCGACGGCGGCGAGCCCGTCGTGTGGCTGGACGGCCTCGACATCCCGATCCTGCGGATGTTCGGCGCCACCTTCGCCGAGAACGCGGCGCAGCGTGCGCAGCCGGTCACGCGCGCCGAGGGCAGCAGCGCTGCGCGCTACGGCAGCAACATGCTGCCGGTGGGCCACGTGGCGCGCACGCGCACGTCACCGGTCTTCAGCTATCCGTACGTGCGTGCCCGCGAAGCGCTGGACACGCTCGCGCGGCACGGCGAGATCGACGCCTGGACCGGCGTGCGGCTGCGCTACGTGAACCCGGCCACCGGCGGCTGGGCGATGCCGACGATGGGCACCGCGCTGCAGCTGATGCCGCGGGGCTTCGCCGGGAAGCCGTATCGCAGCACCGACGGCACGGTGTACTCGGTCGTCGAAGGCTCCGGCCGCGTCGAGATCGCCCGCGGCGAACGCCGCGAGGTGTTCGCGTTCGGTCCGAAGGACCACTTCGTCGTTCCGCCCTGGTCGAGTGCACGCTTCGAGATCGGGGCCGACGACTGCGTGCTGTTCGCGTTCTCGGATCGGCCGGTGCACGAGGCGCTCGGCTGGCACCGCGAGGAGTTCCTGGACTGAAGCTGCGGGGCGGATGCGGCGGCCGGGCGGCTTCAGCGACGGGGCCGATTCAGCGGCCGGGCGCTCCCCCGCGACCGCCCCAGCCCGACAGACCCGGCAGGTCGCGCAGCGCCGGCACCGCCGGCACGCCGGGCCCGTGCACCGCTACGGCCGCGCGCACCGCGTTCAGCACCGCGGCGGTGGTCGCGGCGGCCGCCATCATGCCGATCACGGTGGGGCTGCCCTCCAGGCCGCTGGCGCCGGTGGCCAGCGCGAACATCGTGTCGCCGTCGAACATCGTATGCACCGGGTCGATGCAGCGTGCCAGCCCGTCGTGCGACATCTGTGCGACCTTCTGCGCCTGGGCCTTGGTGAGCACCGCATCGGTGGCGACCACGCCGATCGTGGTCGCCGTGCCGGCGGCCAGCGCCGCCGGGAGCTCGCCGCGCAGCACCATCGCGGTGGTGCCGGCCAGGCGCGGGGCCGTGGCGTCGGCGCCCGGCGCGGCGCGCACGCCCGCCAGCGGCCGCCCGGTGGACGGATCGATCACGTCGCCGACCGGATTGACCGCCACGAGCGCGCCCACGGTGATGCCGCCGACGCGCAGCGACGCGGTCCCGATGCCGCCCTTCATCGCACGGTCGATGCCGAACAGCTTGCCCAGGGTGGCGCCCGCCCCGGCGCCGACCGAGCCTTGCGCCGGCGCCTGCGCGCGCGCCGCCGCGCAGGCCGCGTAGCCGGCCGCGGCGTCGGGCCGGATGCGGGCGTCGCCCATGGTCAGGTCGAACAGGATCGCGGCCGGCACGATCGGCACGCGCGCCGGCCCCGCCGGGTGGCCGATGCCCTGCTCCTCGAGCCAGCGCACCACGCCGGTCGCCGCGTCCAGGCCGAAGGCGCTGCCGCCGGACAGCAGCACCGCGTGCACGCGCTCGACGAGATTGGTCGGCGCCAGCAGATCGGTCTCGCGCGTGCCGGGCGCCGCGCCGCGCACGTCGACGCCGGCGACCGCGCCCTCGCCCACCAGCACCACGCTGCAGCCGGTAGGCCGGCGCGTGTCGGTGAAGTGCCCGACACGCACGCCGCGCACGTCGGTGATCGCCCCCGGCGCAAGGCCGTCGGGGCCGCTCGAATGCGTATCCATGACGGCAAGAGTACCGCAGCCCCTGCGGCTATCATTCCCGCAACACAACGAGGAGGACGACGATGAATCTGTTCGATCTGAGCGGCAAGGTCGCGGTCGTGACGGGCGGCAGCCGCGGCATCGGCAAGGCGATCTGCCTTCGGCTCGCCGAGCACGGCGCCAAGGTGGTGGTGTCCAGCCGCAAGCGCGACGCCTGCCAGGCGGTGGTCGACGAGATCACGGCCGCGGGCGGCGAAGCCGTGGCGACCACCTGCCACATCGCGCGCAAGGAAGAGCTCAAGGCGCTGATCGACAGCACCAACGCGCGCTGGGGCAAGGTCGACGTGATGGTGGCCAACGCGGCGATCAACCCCTACTTCGGCCCCGCCGCCGACATGCCCGACGAGGCCTACGACCGGGTGATGAACGGCAACGTGCGCAGCAACTTCTGGCTGGCCAACATGCTCGCGCCGCAGATGGCCGAGCGCGGCGGCGGCGTGATCATCATCGTCTCGTCGATCGGCGGCTACCAGGGGTCCGACCGCCTGGGTGCCTACTGCATCTCCAAGGCCGCGGACATGCAGCTGGCCCGCAACATCGCCGTCGAATGGGGCGAGAAGAACGTGCGCGCCAACTGCATCGCCCCGGGGCTGATCAAGACCGACTTCGCGCGCGCGCTGTGGGAGAACCCGCACATCCTCGAGAAGACGGTGGCCAACACGCCGCTCAAGCGCATCGGCGATCCGGACGAGATCGCGGGCGCGGCGGTGTTCCTGGCGTCGGCGGCGGGCAGCTTCTGCACCGGCCAGACGCTGGTGATCGACGGCGGCCGGCTGGCCGGATTCTCGCGGGGGGAATGAGCATGGATCAGGACGGCAAGTCCGACGCCTGGAAGCGCGGCTACGAGGCGCGCACGAAGGTGCTCGGCAAGGACTACGTCGACCGCGCGTTCGAGCAGGCCGACGACTTCACCCGCGATCTGCAGGACTACCTGACCGAGCATGCGTGGGGGGCGTCGTGGGCGCGGCCCGGACTCGACTTCCGCACGCGCAGCATGCTGAACCTGGCGATGATCACCGCCCTGAACCGACCGCACGAACTCGAGGTGCACGTGCGCGGCGCGCTCAACAACGGACTGACCCGCGACGAGATCAAGGAGATCCTGCTGCACGCGGCGGTGTACTGCGGTGCGCCCGCGGCGCTCGACGCGTTCCGGGTGGCGAAGAAGGTGCTCGGGGAGCAGGGCAAGTGAAGGCGCCCGTCTCCCCCACCAGCATGGGCGAGTTCTCGCCCGAGGCGGTCGAGGCCGCGCGGCGCGCGGGTGCCCCCACGTATCGGGCCCTCGTGTGCGCGCGCCTGACCCCCGACCTGTCGGGCCTGTCGGTCGAAGACCTGCCGGTGCGCGCGCCCGGCCCCGGCCAGGTGCGTGCGCGGGTGCGGGCCGCCTCGCTGAACTTCCCCGACCTGCTGATGACGCAGGGCGGCTACCAGTTCAAGCCCGAAGTGCCCTTCGTGCCCGGCATCGAGGGGGCGGGGGAAGTGATCGAGACCGGTCCCGGCGTCGAGGGACTGAAGCCCGGCGACCGGATCATGCTGCACTCCAAGACCGGCTGCTTCGCGCAGGAGATGGTGCTGCCCGCGTCGTCGACACGCGCAATACCCCCCGGTCTGGACTTCGCCCAGGCCGCCGGCTTCAAGGCGGCCGCCGTCACCGCCTACGTGGCGCTGGTGCGGCGCGCCAACCTGCAGCCCGGCGAGACGCTGCTGGTGCACGGCGCCTCCGGTGGCGTCGGCATGGCGGCCGTGCAGCTCGGCCGGCATCTGGGTGCAACCGTGATCGCCACCGGCGGATCGCAGGAGAAGCTCGACGTCGTGCAGGCCAACGGCGCGCATCACACGCTGGTGCTGGCCAACGGGTTCCGCGAACAGGTGAAGGCACTCACCGGCGGGCGCGGCGCCGACGTGATCTTCGACGCGGTGGGCGGCGACGTGTTCGACGAATCCCTGCGCTGCATCAGCTGGGGCGGACGGCTGCTGGTGATCGGCTTCGTCAGCGGGCGCATCCCGACCGTGCCGGCGAACATCGTGCTGATCAAGGGCATCTCGGTGGTGGGGGTGCGGGCCGGCGAGTACGGCCGTCGCGATCCGCCCAAAGGCGAAGAGAACCTGCGCGCGATCGACCGTCTGGCCGCGGAAGGCGTGTTCCGCCCGCACATCTGCGCGCGCCTGCGTCTGGACGAGGCGATCGACGGCCTGCGGATGCTGGCGGAGCGCCGCGTGGTGGGCAAGGTGGTGATCGAGCCCTGAGACGGGGCGGTTCGGGTCTGGGCGGTTCGGGCCAGACCGGACCGGACCGGATCGGACCGGA
>JAKOZZ010000133.1 GCA_029779755.1 Pseudomonadota bacterium | reverse complement strand
GCGCCGACCTGCTGGCGGCGCTGGACGAGGGGGACGACGCCGCGGCTCCGCATCCGGCGGGACCTGCGCCTGCGCCGTCGGGGCCGGTGGGGGGCGATCCGGTGGTGGCGGGCGGTGCGCTCGGTCCGAACCTCGAGCGCTCGATGCTTGCGCTCGTGCAGGCGCAGGCGCGCCGCCTGCAGTCGATGACCGAGGAGCTCGACGCCGCCCGTGCCGCGCTGGACGAGCGCAAGCTGATCGAGCGTGCGAAGGGTCTGCTGATGGCCCGGCACGGCGTGTCCGAGGAGGCGGCCTACGCGCTGCTGCGGCAGTCGGCCATGCATCAGGGGCGTCGCCTGGCGGACGTCGCGCGCGCGTTGCTGGTCTGACGCGGACCGCATCGCAGGGATGCTGCGATGCACAAATCCAGTGCCCATGCACCGGTGCGGCGCGCACGCATGCACCGCAAACCGTCGAAGCGTGCGGCGCAACGGGCCGCGCAGGGCCTCCGGGCCCCGTTCCGGCCCTGGCACGCATCGTGCAGAGGAGATGGGCATGCAGGACGGTCAACGGCGATCGTCCTGCTGAAGCACCGGCGATTCCAGGACAACGGCGTCCATCCCGCAGGCCACGAACGGCTGCGCGGAGATGGGCGCCGTTTTTGTTTCCTGGCGCGCCCGCCGGTTGCCCGAACCGCGAAGTCCGTCCGTATGCACGTCCATTCCGAGGAGTCGAACATGTCCAGCCTTCCCCAACCCACACCCGAATCGCCGGCGCGCCGCAGTCTGATCCGGGCGGGCGCCGCGGCCGCCGCCGGTGCCGCCGCCGGCGGGCTGGGCCTGGGCGGTGCCTGGGCCGCCGGGTCCGACGCCCCGGAGAAGACCGAGGTGCGCATCGGCTTCATCCCGCTGACCGACTGCGCCAGCGTGGTGATGGCCTCGGTGCTCGGCATCGACCGCAAGTACGGCGTGAAGATCGTGCCGACCAAGGAGGCGAGCTGGCCGGGCGTGCGCGACAAGCTGGTCAATGGCGAGCTCGACATGGCGCACGTCCTGTACGGCCTCGTCTACGGCGTGCACCTCGGCACGGCGGGCCCGAAGAAGGACATGGCCGTGCTGATGAACCTGAACCACAACGGCCAGGCGATCACCCTGTCGAAGAAGCTGGCCGACAAGGGCGCCACCGACGCGGCCGGGCTCGCGAAGCTGATGGCGAGCGAAAAGCGCGAGTACACGTTCGCGCAGACGTTTCCGACCGGCACGCACGCCATGTGGCTGTACTACTGGCTGGCGTCGGCGGGCATCCACCCGATGAAGGACGCCAAGGTGATCACCGTGCCGCCGCCGCAGATGGTGGCCAACATGCGGGTCGGCAACATGGATGGCTTCTGCGTCGGCGAGCCGTGGAACCACCGCGCCATCATGGACGGCATCGGCGTCACCGCCGTCACCACGCAGGACCTCTGGACCGACCATCCCGAGAAGGTGCTGGGCACGACCGCGGAGTTCGTGAAGAAGCATCCCAACACCGCGCGCGCCGTGACGGCCGCGATTCTCGAGGCCGGTCGCTGGATCGACGCCGGCCTGCAGAACAAGCTGAAGATGGCCGAGACGATCGCCGACCGCGCGTACGTGAACACGAGCGTCGACGCGATCAACCAGCGCATCCTCGGGCGCTATCAGAACGGCCTCGGGCGCACCTGGGACGACCCCAACCACATGAAGTTCTTCAACGACGGTGCGGTCAACTACCCGTACCTGTCGGACGGCATGTGGTTCCTCACGCAGCACAAGCGTTGGGGGCTGATCAAGGAGCACCCCGACTACCTGGGCGTCGCGCGTCAGATCAACCAGACCGCGCTCTACAGGGAGGCCGCCGCCGCGGCGAAGGTGTCCGTGCCCAGGAGCGAGCTGCGCAGCCACAAGCTCGTCGACGGCGTGGTCTGGGATGGCCGCGACCCGGTCAAGTACGCCGACGGCTTCCGCATCAAGGCCTGAAGAAGGAGCACACGATGACCAGTGCCGTGTTTCGATCGACGATGAACGCGCCGGCGCAGCCCGGCGCACCCGGCCCGGACGCAGCGGCGTCCGCGCGTGTCGCGCCGGCCGCGGGCGCGCCCGACGCAGCGGTGTCCGTTGCTGCGGGCACGCGCAGTGCGGCCCCCGGACAGGCCGCGCCCAACGTGCCGCACGGTGCGCGCCGCACGCGGACGCGCACGGCGACGGACTGGAAGGACCTCGCCGGCCGCATCGTTGCGCCGATGCTGGGCATCGCGCTGATGGTGGGGGTCTGGGCACTGGTGTCGGCCTCCACCGGCAGTGCGATCCCGTCGCCGTCGGTGACGTTCGCGCAGGCCGTCGCGCTGTTCAGCGACCCGTTCTACCGCAACGGGCCGAACGACCAGGGCATCGGCTGGAACGTGCTGATGTCGCTGCAGCGCGTGGGCATGGGGTTCGGCATGGCCGCGCTCGTCGGCATCCCGCTCGGTTTCCTCATCGGCCGCTTCGCGGTGCTGTCGCGCATGTTCAACCCGCTGATCAGCCTGTTGCGCCCGGTGTCGCCGCTGGCGTGGCTGCCGATCGGCCTGCTGGTGTTCAAGGGCGCGAATCCGGCTGCCATCTGGACGATCTTCATCTGCTCGATCTGGCCGATGGTGATCAACACCGCGGTGGGAGTGCAGCGCGTGCCGCAGGACTACATGAACGTCGCGCGCGTGCTCAACCTCAGCGAGTGGAAGATCGTCACGAAGATCCTGTTCCCCGCGGTGCTGCCCTACATGCTGACGGGCGTGCGCCTCGCGGTGGGCACGGCCTGGCTGGTGATCGTCGCCGCCGAGATGCTGACCGGCGGCGTCGGCATCGGGTTCTGGGTGTGGGACGAGTGGAACAACCTGAACGTCACCAACATCCTGATCGCCATCTTCGTGATCGGCACCGTCGGCCTGCTGCTCGAAGTCGCGCTGATCCGCCTGGCCACCGCGTTCACGTACGAGGAGGTGAAGTCATGACGGCCCGCTACATCGACGTGCAGGGCGTCGAGCAGACGTTCCGTACCCGCAACGGGCCGTTCCAGGCGCTGCGCGACATCGACCTGGCCGTGGCCCGCGGCGAGTTCGTGTCGCTGATCGGTCACTCGGGCTGCGGCAAGTCGACGCTGCTGAACCTGATCGCCGGGCTCACGCGCCCCACCGCCGGCACGCTGCTGTGCGCGAACCGGGAGATCGCCGGTCCGGGCCCCGAGCGCGCGGTGGTGTTCCAGAACCACTCGCTGCTGCCGTGGCTGACCTGCTTCGAAAACGTGCACCTGGCGGTGGAGCGCGTGTTCGGCGCGCACGAGGGGCGTGTGCAGACCCGGCGGCGCGCCCTCGCGGCGCTCGCGCTGGTGGGGCTCGAGCACGCCGCGCACAAGCGGCCGGGCGAGATCTCGGGCGGGATGAAGCAGCGCGTGGGCATCGCACGAGCGCTGTCGATGGAGCCCAAGGTGCTGCTGATGGACGAGCCGTTCGGCGCGCTGGATGCGCTGACGCGCGCACGGCTGCAGGACGAACTGCTGGCCATCGTCGCGCAGACGCAGAGCACGGTGGTGATGGTGACGCACGACGTCGACGAGGCGGTGCTGCTGTCGGACCGCATCGTGATGATGACCAACGGTCCGTCGGCGACGATCGGCGACGTGCTGACGGTCGACCTGCCGCGACCGCGCGACCGCGTCGCCCTGGCCGACGACCCGCGCTACCAGCACTGCCGCAAGGCGGTGATCGACTTCCTCTACACCCGCCAGTCGCACGTCGAGAAGGTGGACTGAGCCGTGGGCCTGCAGGAGCACTTCATGGAACCGACTCAACCCACCGCGGGCGCCCGGCCGCGGCTGGTGATGGTGGGCAATGGCATGGCCGGCGTGCGCACGCTCGAGGAACTGCTGCGCATCGCCCCCGATGCCTACGACATCACCGTGTTCGGCGCCGAGCCGCACCCCAACTACAATCGCATCCTGCTGTCGCCGGTGCTGGCGGGCGAGCAGACGCTGGACGAGATCGTGCTGAACGACTGGTCCTGGTACGCGGAACACGGCATCACCCTGCACGCCGGCTGCACGGTGCACGCGGTCGACCGCGCGCGGCGCCTCGTGCATGCGCGTGACGCCGCGGGCACCACGATCACCGCGCCCTACGACCGCCTTCTGCTGGCCACCGGCTCGACGCCGTTCATGCTGCCGGTGCCCGGGCACGACCTGGCCGGCGTGCTCGCCTATCGCGACATCGCCGACACGCAGGCGATGATCGACGCGGCCGCGAAGCACCGCCACGCGGTGGTCATCGGCGGCGGACTGCTGGGACTGGAGGCCGCCAACGGGCTGATGAAGCGCGGCATGCAGGTGAGCGTGGCGCACGTCGCGCCGTGGCTGATGGAGCGCCAGCTCGACGACGTGGCCGGTCGGATGCTGCAGCGCGCACTCGAAGAGCGCGGCCTGCGCTTCCTGATCGGCGCGCAGACCGAGGCGCTGCTGGGCGACGACGCCGGCCGCGTGCGGGCCGTGCGCTTCAGGGACGGGACCGAGGTGCCGGCCGAGCTGGTCGTGATGGCGGTGGGCATCCGCCCGAACACGGCGCTGGCCGCGTCGATGCGGCTGCACGTCGCGCGGGGCATCGTCGTGAACGACACGATGCAGACCACGACCGACGCGCGCATCTACGCGGTCGGCGAATGCGCTGCGCATCGCGGCGTCGCCTACGGCCTGGTGGCACCGCTGTTCGAGCAGGGCAAGGTGGCGGCCAACCACCTGGCGCAGTTCGGCATCGGACGCTACACGGGGTCGGTCACGTCGACCAAGCTGAAGGTCACCGGCATCGACCTGTTCTCGGCCGGCGACTTCCTGGGCGGGGAGGGCACCGAGGAGATCGTGCTCAGCGATCCGGGCAACGGCGTCTACAAGAAGCTCGTGCTGCGCGACGACCGTCTCGTGGGCGCGTGCCTGTACGGCGACACGGTGGACGGCAGCTGGTACTTCAAGCTGCTGCGCGACGGGCGCAGCGTGCGCGACCTGCGCGACCGGCTGATGTTCGGCGAATCGAACATCGGCGACACCGGTCATGAGGGGCACAGCAAGGCGGCGGCGATGGCCGACGCCGACGAGGTGTGCGGCT
This sequence comes from Pseudomonadota bacterium, assembly GCA_029779755.1. GTDB lineage: Bacteria > Pseudomonadota > Gammaproteobacteria > Burkholderiales > Burkholderiaceae_E > Quisquiliibacterium. The sequence continues at coordinate 12,431 of JAKOZZ010000133.1, read as the reverse complement.
GCAACGGCGTGACCAAGGGCGCGATCTGCAAGGCCATCAAGGACAAGGGGCTGTTCACGCTCGACGAGGTGCGCAGGCACACCAAGGCGAGCGCGAGCTGCGGCTCGTGCACGGGGCTGGTCGAACAGATCCTGATGTTCACCGCCGGCGGCGACTACTCGGCCACGCCGAAGACGCGTGCGCTATGCGGCTGCACCGATCATGGTCACCAGGCCGTGCGTGACGCGATCCGCGCGCCGCTGCCCGATGGCGGGCGGCTGCTGACCGTCGACGCGGTGTTCCGGTTCATGGACTGGCGCACGCCCGACGGCTGCGCCACGTGCCGGCCCGCCGTCAACTACTACCTGATCAGCACCTGGCCGAAGGAGGCGAAGGACGATCCGCAGAGCCGCTTCGTCAACGAGCGCAGCCACGCCAACATCCAGAAGGACGGCACCTACAGCGTCGTGCCCCGCATGTGGGGCGGCGAGACCACGGCGGCCGAACTGCGCCGCATCGCCGACGCGGTCGACAAGTACCGCATCCCCACCGTCAAGGTCACCGGCGGCCAGCGCATCGACCTGCTGGGCGTGCGCAAGGAGGACCTGCAGAACGTGTGGCGCGACATCGGCATGCCCAGCGGCCACGCATATGCGAAGGCACTGCGCACCGTGAAGACCTGCGTGGGCAGCGAGTGGTGCCGTATGGGCACGCAGGACAGCACGCGCATGGGCAAGGATCTCGAGCGTGCGATGTGGCGCATGTACGCGCCGCACAAGGTGAAGTTCGCCGTCAGCGGATGCCCGCGCAACTGCGCCGAGTCGGGCATCAAGGACGTCGGCATCATCGGTGTGGATTCGGGCTGGGAGATGTACGTCGGCGGCAACGGCGGCATCAAGACCGAGGTCGCGCAGTTCCTGGTCAAGCTGAAGACGCCCGAGGAGGTGCTGGAGCACACCGGTGCGTTCATGCAGCTGTACCGCGAGGAAGGCTGGTACCTCGAGCGCACGGTGCACTACATCGCGCGCGTGGGTCTCGACCACGTGAAGCGGCGCATCGTCGACGACCCGGAGGGCCGGCGGGCGTTGTGGGAGCGGCTGCAGTTCGCGCTCGACGGCGAGCCCGACCCGTGGTTCGAAGCCGGGCGCGCGGCCCTCGACACGCGGCAGTTCGTGCCGATCGTCCCGGCCGCTCAGACCGGCACCGGCACCGGCACCGGCACCGCCACCGCCACCGCCACCGGACGCACCGCCTCCACCCCCGAAGGGAGCGCCGCATGAACGACTGGATCGAGATCTGCCGGATCGACGAGATCCCGATGCTGGGCGCGCGGCGCGTCGCACGCCCGCGCGGGCTCGACGTCGCCGTCTTCCGCACGGCCGACGACCGGGTGTTCGCACTGCTCGACCGCTGTCCGCACAAGGGCGGCCCCCTGTCGCAGGGCATCGTGTTCGACACGCGGGTGGCCTGTCCGTTGCACAACTGGACGATCGGTCTCGTCGACGGCCGCGCACAGGCACCCGACGAAGGCTGCACGCCGCGGTTCAGCGTGCGCGTGGACGCGCGGCGCGTCTACCTCGACGCGCGCGAGCTCGATGCCCTCGCCCTGGACGTGGCCCGCCCGCCGGCCGGCCCGGCGTGTCGTGACGCGACATGTGCCTGATGCGGGGAGCACGCGCATGACCCCGCGCGAGACGCGCTCCACGTGCTGCTACTGCGGCGTCGGCTGCGGCGTGATCGTCACGTCCGAAGGCGACGCCATCACCGGCGTGCGCGGCGACCCCGACCACCCGGCCAATCGCGGCCGGCTGTGCACCAAGGGGGCGACGCTGCACCGGACGGCGGGCGCGCAGGTCACGCGCCAGACGCGGCTGCTCGCGCCCATGCACCGGGCCGAGCGCGGCGCGCCGCCGCAGCCGGTGACCTGGGACCGCGCACTCGACCTCGCCGCCATGCGCCTGGGCGAGGTCATCGAGCGCCACGGTCCCGATGCCGTCGGGTTCTACGTGTCGGGTCAACTGCTCACCGAGGATTACTACGTCTTCAACAAGCTGGCCAAGGGGCTGATCGGCACCAACAACATCGACACCAACTCGCGGCTGTGCATGAGCAGCGCGGTCGCCGGCTACAAGAAGACGCTCGGCGCCGACGCCCCGCCCGCCTGCTACGACGACCTCGACCATGCGCACTGCGTGTTCATCGCCGGCGCCAATCCCGCCTATGCGCACCCGGTGCTGTTCCGCCGTCTCGAGGACGCGCGTCGCGCGAACCCGTCGATGAAGATCGTCGTCGCCGACCCGCGCCGCACCGACAGCGTCGCGCTGGCCGATCTGCACCTGCCGCTGCTGCCCGGCACCGACGTGATGCTGTTCCACGGCATGCTGCACGTGATGCTGTGGGAGGGCTGGACGCGGCCGGAGTGGATCGCCGCGCACACTACCGGGTTCGACGCGCTGAAGGCGCGCGTGCGTGCGTGCACGCCCGAACGGGTCGCGCAGGTCTGCGGCATCGCGCCCGACGCGCTGCTCACCGCGGCCCGCTGGTTCGCCACGTCGCCTGCCACGCTCAGCCTCTACTGCCAGGGCCTGAACCAGAGCAGCAGCGGCACCGCCAAGAATGCCGCGCTGATCAACCTGCACCTGGCGGCCGCACAGATCGGTCGGCCCGGCGCGGGGCCGTTTTCGCTGACCGGGCAGCCGAACGCCATGGGCGGACGCGAGGTCGGCGGACTCGCCAACCTGCTGTCGGCGCACCGCGATCTCGCCGATCCGGCCCACCGCGCCGAGGTGGCGGCCTTCTGGGGGGTGTCCGACGTCCCCGCCGCGCCGGGCCTCACGGCCGTCGAACTGTTCCAGGCGGCGGCCGACGGCCAGGTCAGGGCATTGTGGATCGCCTGCACCAATCCGGCCCAGTCGATGCCCGATCAGGCGACCGTGCGCCGTGCGCTGCAGCGCGCCGAGTTCGTCGTGCTGCAGGAGGCGTTCGCGACACCGGCGACCGCGTCCTTCGCCGACCTGCTGCTGCCCGCCACCACCTGGGGCGAGAAGGACGGCACGGTCACCAACAGCGAGCGTCGCATCAGCCGGGTGCGTGCCGCCGTGCCCGCCCCGGGCGAGGCACGTCACGACTGGCGCATCGTGGTCGACCTCGCGCACCGGCTCGAGGTCCGACTCGGCCGGCCGGGCCTGTTCCCGTATGCCACACCGGAAGCGATCTGGAACGAGCATCGCGAGAGCACCCGCGGGCGCGACCTCGACATCACCGGCCTCAGCTACGCGCTGCTCGAGCAGCGCGGTCCGCAGCAGTGGCCGATGCCGGAAGGCGCCGCGCAAGGCGCCGCACGCCTCTACGGCGATGGCGTGTTCCCGACGCCCGACGGCCGTGCACGCTTCGTCGACGCCGAGTACCGGCCCCCCCACGAGGCGCGCAGCGCGCACCGCCCGTTCGCGCTGATCACCGGTCGCCTGCGCGACCAGTGGCACGGCATGACCCGTACCGGCACGCTGGGTCGGCTGTTCGGCCATGAATCCGCGCCGGTGCTGCAGCTCAATCCGCGCGATCTCGCGGTGCGCGGATTCGCCGACGGCGACCTGGTGCGCGTGTCGTCGGCACGCGGCAGTCTGGTCGTGCCGGTGCGCGGTGCCGACGAGGTCGCCTGCGGCCAGGCGTTCATGGCGATGCACTGGGGATCGGAGTACCTCGGCGGCTGCGACGCGCAGGGGACGCCCTCGGCCGGCGTCAACACGCTGACCACGTCGGCGCGCTGTCCCGATTCGAAGCAGCCGGAGCTCAAGCACGCGGCCGTGCGCATCGAGCGCTGCGCGCTGCCCTGGCGCGTCTGCGGTGTCGCGTGGCTGCCCGACGACGACGTGCTGGCGGTGCAGCGGGCACTGCGTGCACCGATGGCCGACGTCGACTACGCCGCCTGCGTGCCGTTCTCCAGCGGCGCCGGCGGCGACGAACGCAGCGGCGTGCTGTTCCACGCCGCCGCCGGGCTGCCGCAGGAGGCCGGATGGCTCGAACGCATCGAGCGGCTTCTGCGGCTCGATGCGGCCGACTGTCTGCGCTATGCGGACCCGCGCCTCGGCCAGCGGCGCACGGTGCGCCTGCGGCGCGACGGTGCGCAGGTCCGGCTCGAAGGCTTCCTGATCGCCGGCGACACCCGCGCGCAGCGCTGGATGACCGAACTGCTGCGCGCGTCCCTGCCGGTGCAGGCCGATGGACGGCGGCTGCTGCAGGCGACCGAGACGCCGCCGGTGGCGGTGCCCGAGCGCGGCCGTGCCGTGTGCACGTGCCTGAACGTGGCGCGGTCCGAGATCGCCGCGCATCTGGGCAAGCACGCCGGCACGCCGGCCGAGCGGCTGGCGTCGCTGCAGACGACGCTGGGCTGCGGCACGCAGTGCGGCTCGTGTCTGCCCGAACTGAAGCGCCTGGTGCACGACATCGCGCCGGCCGATGTGGAGCCGGCCCCGCAGCCCGCCGCGCCGGTGGCGACCTCCGCCACTGCGCCCATGCAGACCTGGTCATGACCATCGCCCCGTACCTCGCCCGCATCGGCCGCGGCCGCGACGGCGCACGGGCGCTCGATCGCGCGCAGGCGGCCGACCTGATGGGGCAGGTGCTCGACGGCGAGGCCACCGACCTCGAGATCGGCGCCTTCTGCGCGGCCATGCGCATCAAGGGCGAGACGCCGGACGAGATGGCCGGGTTCCTCGATGCCGTGCGCGCCCGCATGCAGACGGTCGACGATGCCGGCACGGTGCCGGTGGTGCTGCCCAGCTACAACGGCGCGCGTCGGCTGCCGGTGCTCACGCCGCTGCTGGCCCTGGCCCTGGCGGCCCGCGGCCTGCCCGTGCTGGTGCACGGCATGCGCACCGAGGACACGCGCGTGCATGCGTTCGAGGTGTTCGCGCGCCTGGGCATCGGGGGCGCCGCACCCCCCACGCTCCCCACACCCACACCCACACCCACGCCCCCGCGCGCGCCCAAGCTCGCACCCGGGCGCGTCACTTGCGTCGCCACCCGGACCCTGCTGCCCGCCCTCGGCGATCTGCTCGACGTGCGGCGTGTCGTCGGGCTTCGCAATCCCGCGCACAGCCTGGTGAAGCTGCTGAACCCCTGCGCCGGCCGCGCGCTGGTCGTGGGCTGTCACACGCATCCGGAATACGCGGTGTCGATGGCCGGCATCTTCGCGCGGATCGGCGCCGACGCGATGCTGCTGCGCGGCACCGAAGGCGAGCCCGTGGCCGATGCCCGCCGCATGCCCGCGCTCGATGCGTTCATCGCCGGCGCGCGGATCGCACTCGAATCGGCGCAGCGCGGCACCCTGCACACCCTGCCCGACCTGCCGGCGGCCGATCCCGACGCGACGGCGCACTACGTCCGCGCCGTGCTCGCCGGCGACGCGCCGATGCCGGAGCCGATCGCCGCGCAGGTCGATCACCTGGTCGCGCTGCACCGGCAGGTCGTCGCATCGGCGGCCACGGGTGCGGTGTGCGCCTGACCGCAGACACACGCACTCGACCGATGGAGTCCACGATGACCGCGACCCGTGATGCTGCGAACCCTGCCTACGCACCGACGGTCACGCTGGTCGGCGCCGGTCCCGGCGATCCGGAACTGCTGACCCTGAAGGCCGTGCGCGCCATCGCGCGCGCCACCGTGCTGCTGGTCGACGACCTCGTCGACGACGCGGTGCTGCAGCACGCCCGGCCCGATGCGCGCATCGTGCGGGTGGGCAAGCGGGGCGGATGCCGAAGCACGCCCCAGGCGTTCATCGAACGTCTGATGATCTCGGCCGCGCGTGCCGGTGAGACGGTGGTGCGGCTCAAAGGCGGCGACCCGTTCGTGTTCGGCCGTGGTGGGGAGGAGGTCGAGCACCTGACCGCCGAGGGCGTGCATGTCGAGGTGGTCAACGGCATCACGGCGGGTCTCGCGGCCGCCACGTCTCTGAACGTGCCGCTGACCCACCGCGACCACGCGCATGGCGTGGTGCTGGTCACCGGCCACGCGGGGGCAGGGTCCGACGGTACCGACTGGCAGGCACTCGCCGCCGCTGCGCGTCAGGCGCGGCTGACGCTGGTGGTGTACATGGGCGTTGCCGGCATCGAAGCGATCGCGGCCGGCCTGCTGGCGGGGCTCGATGCCGACACGCCCGCCCTGGTCGTGCAGCATGCGAGCCTCGCCCACCAGCGCCAGGCATCGTGCACGCTGGGCACGCTGTGCGCGACGGTGCGCGGGCAGGGCTTCGGCAGCCCGGCCGTGCTGGTGGTGGGCGACGTTGCGAACGCGGCCGCGCTGGTCCCGTGCGACGCCCGGCGTGCGGCCGGTCAGGCGATGAAACGGTGAAGCTGTGAAGTTGTGAAGCGGTGAAGCGGAAGACTCAGACGTTGAACCGGAAGTGCATGACGTCACCGTCGTGCAGCACGTAGTCCTTGCCTTCGAGGCGCATCTTGCCCTTCTCCTTCGCGCCGGCCTCGCCGTTGCAGGCGATGAAGTCGTCGTACGCGATGGTTTCGGCCCGGATGAAGCCGCGCTCGAAGTCGGTGTGGATCACGCCTGCGGCCTGCGGCGCGGTGGCCCCCACGCGCACGGTCCACGCGCGCACTTCCTTCACCCCGGCGGTGAAGTAGGTCTGCAGACCCAGCAGCTTGAACGCCGCGCGGATCACCCGGTTCAGGCCGGGTTCGTCCATGCCCATGTCTTCCAGGAACACCGCCTTGTCCTCGTCGGAGAGGTCGGCGATCTCGGCTTCGACGGCTGCGCACACCGGCACCACGATCGAGCCTTCGGCGGCGGCGTACTTCTGCACGGCCTCCAGGTAGGGGTTGCCGGCGAAGCCGCCTTCCTTCACGTTGGCCACGTACATCGTCGGCTTGGCGGTGATCAGGCACAGCGGGCGCAGCACCGCCTTCTCCTCCTCGTAGAGGTCGAGCGAGCGCACCGGTTTGGCCTGATCGAGCACGGTCATGCACTTCTCGAGCGCGGCCACCAGGCGCGCGGCCTCCTTGTCGCCGCCGGCGCGGGCGACCTTGGTGTAGCGCGCCAGCGCCTTCTCCACCGTGGCCATGTCGGCGAGCGCGAGCTCGGTGTTGATCACTTCGATGTCGGACAGCGGGTCGATCTTGCCGCTGACGTGCACGACGTTCTCGTCCTCGAAGCAGCGCACCACGTGCACGATCGCGTCGGTCTCGCGGATGTTGGCGAGGAACTGGTTGCCCAGACCCTCGCCCTTCGACGCACCGGCCACCAGGCCGGCGATGTCGACGAATTCGACCGTGGCCGGCAGCACGCGCTGCGGCTTGACGATGGCCGCCAGCTTGTCGAGCCGCGGGTCGGGCACCTCGACGATGCCGACGTTGGGCTCGATCGTGCAGAACGGGTAGTTCTCGGCGGCGATGCCAGCCTTGGTCAGTGCATTGAAGAGGGTCGACTTGCCGACGTTGGGCAGGCCGACGATGCCGCATTTCAGGGCCATGGCGATTCCGGATTGGGGACGTGAGGGGGCTGGCGCATCCGCCGCCCTGCAGGACGGTGCGAGCGCACGCCAGCACCGCGAAACCCTCGATTTTACCGGCTTTCACCGCGGCGATCTGACGCATCGCGCTGCGGGCCGGTCGCGTAGCGGGCCGGTCACGCAGCGGGCCGGTCACGTAGCGCGCAGGGCAGCGAGGTGCCCCGCGCGCGCATACCGCAACAGCCTCCGGTCGGCCGTGACGAGGCGGGCGCCGAGGTGGCGCGCCGTGCTGACGATGATGCGGTCGGCGGGATCCGGAAGGGACGGGCGCGGCAGACGGGCACTTGCGACGGCGATCTCCGGCGTGAGCGGGGCGAGCTTGATCCCGGGCAGGGCCAGCGCGTCTTCGACCCATTGGAGCGGATCCCGGGAGAGAAAGAGCCGTCCGGAGGCCGCCAGCATGCCGATCTCCCAGGGCGTGATCGCACTCACCCAGACCCAGGACTGGGCCGCCGCCGCTTCGATCTCTTCCCGCGCGGTGATCGCGAGCCGCTCGTTTGCGCCCAGCAGCCACACCAGCACGTGCGTATCGAGCAGCAACGTAGTCATCGATCCGATTCCCGCGGACCCGCGACCGGGTCGATCAGGTCGTCGCTGGCGGTGACGGTGCCCCGCAGCGCGCCGAACAGGGCGCCCACGCCCCCGACCGGCACGAGTCGCGCGACAGCGATACCGCGCTTCGTGATCGTCAGGGGCGTGCGCACCGTGGCGATCTCTTCGATGATCCGAAGACAGTGGGTCTTGAACTCGCCTACGCCGATAATGCGGTTTTGCATCGGATGACCATGGGCAGTGACTATGGCCATCCTAGCGAGTTCGGTCCGTCCGATCGTCCTCCGTACGACCTAGCCGTGCGTCTGCCAGATGCAGTGCACGATTCGCCGATCACCCGTGCGCGATCATCCCGGGTCGATCGCCCGGACCGATCACCACGAACCGATCACCACGGACCGATCACCACGGACCGATCACCACGGACCGATCACCACGGACCGATCACCACGGACCGATCACTTGCGCCGGGTCGTCGTCGTGCCGCGCCTTCGGGGCGGCCGTCGGCGTCCCCACGGCGATCCAGCCCGCCAGCGTCTCGCCAGGGCCGCAGAACGCGCGCACGACGTCCGGGTCGCCCGCTTTCCGCCCGCTCAGCATCTTGGCGCCGAAGCCCATCAGGTGCAGGGCATTCAGGAAGTTCGTCAGCGCGCCACCGGCGCTCAGCCACTGCTCGTGCTCGGGGACCTCGGGCCGTCCGGGCACGATCCGTACGATCACGGCAACCAGCACCGGCCCGTTCCACGCGCGCTGCCCTTCGGCTGCGCTCTCGGCGGCACCGTGGCCGTGCCGGCGCGCGGCGGCCTCGAACAGCCGTGCGAGTTCCGTACGCCGGTGCGGGGGCACGACCGCGAAGCGGAACGGTGTCAGGTGTCCGTGATCGGGGGCGCGCAGCGCGGCCCGCGCGGCCTCGCGCAGCTGTGCATCGTCGGGGCCGGGTTCGACGAGATGCTTCGGCCCGACGGAGTACCGGCGCAGCAGGTGCTGCAGCACGTCGATGCGGGCGTCGTTCATCGCGTGCCGCCGCAGCCGACCATGCGATGCGTGTGGCGGGCGATCATCAGTTCTTCGTTGGTCGGCACCACGTACACGGCGACGGGCGCGCCATCGGGCGAGATCCGCCCACCGCGTGTCGCACCGTGGGTGGCGTTGGCGGACGCGTCGATGGCCAGGCCGAGGAACGCCAGGCCGCGCACCGCACCGCTGCGCACGGTCGCGTCGTTCTCGCCGATGCCGGCGGTGAACACCAGTGCGTCGAGTCCGCCCAGGTCGGCGGACAGCGCGCCGATCTCGCGCCGCAGGCGCGCCACGAAATAGTCGATCGCCCGCTGCGCCGCGGGGTCGGTGCTCGTATGCAGGTCGCGCATGTCGTTGCTGATGCCCGACAGGCCCTTGAGCCCGCTGTGCCGATAGAGCAGATCCGACAGCGCGTCCGCGTCCAGGCCGCGCTCGCGCATCAGCCACAGCAGCACGCCGGGGTCGAGCTGGCCGGGGCGCGTGCCCATCGGCAGACCATCGAGCGGCGTGAAGCCCATCGTCGAGCTCACCGAACGGCCGTCGCGGATCGCGCACATCGATGCGCCGCTGCCCAGGTGCGCGACGATCATCCGGCCCGCCGCTGCGGCCGGCGCCAGCGTGCGCATGCGGTCGGCCACGTACTCGTACGACAGTCCGTGGAAGCCGTAGCGCCGCACGCCTGCGTCGAGCAGTTCGCGAGGCAGCGCGAAGGTGTCGTGGACGAAGTCGTGGCCGCGGTGGAAGGCGGTGTCGAAGCAGGCCACCTGCGGCACGCCGGCGAAGTGCGCGCGCGCCGCGCGGATGCCGTCCAGGTTGTGCGGCTGGTGCAGCGGGGCGAGCGGCTCGAGCCGCGCAAGCGCTTCGATCAGCGCGTCGTCGATGTGCATCGGCGCGGCGAAGGTCGCGCCGCCGTGCACCACGCGGTGGCCGACCCCCGCCACCTGCGTGCGAGCGATCAGGTCGTCGAGATGCTCGAGGACGACACCGAGGGCGTCGTGCTGGTCGCGCGGCACGTTGCCATCGGCATCCGGCCAGCGCCGCTCCTTGAGCACGGCGCCGCCCGCGTTGCGCAGGACGAGGTGCGGATGCGTGCCGATCCCTTCGACCTGTCCGGACAGACGCGCGCGCGGACCGTCGTGCGCCGCGTCGAAGACTGCGAACTTCAGCGACGACGACCCCGCGTTCAGGATCAGCAGCAGGCTGCTCATGCATGCCCCCCGGAATGCCCCCCGGACGCGCGGCCGAGCCCGCGCCAGCGGTCGTGCAGCACGGCCAGTGCGCACGACACCATGCGCGCACGCGCCGAGTCGGCGCGGCTGGTCAGCATCACCGGCACGCGCGCGCCCATCACCAGGCCGGCGGCGTCGGCGTGGGCGATGAAGGTCAGCTCCTTGGCGAGCATGTTGCCGGCCTCGAGGTTGGGCACCACGAGGATGTCGGCACGGCCGGCCACCAGTGAGGTGATGCCCTTCGTGCGGGCGGCCTCGACGTCGATGGCGTTGTCCATCGCCAGCGGGCCGTCGACGTCGCCGCCCTCGATCTGGCCGCGGTCGGCCATCTTCGAGAGCGCCGCGGCGTCGAGCGTCGACGGGATGTTCGGGGTCACGGTCTCGACCGCCGACAGCACGCCCACCCGCGGGCGGCCGATGCCGCAGGCGCGGGCGAGGTCGATCGCGTTCTGGGTGATGTCGCGCTTGGCGTTCAGGTCGGGCGCGATGTTGATCGCGGCGTCGGTGATGAACAGCGGATGGTCGATGCCGGGGGTGTCCATCACGAACACGTGGCTGATGCGCCGGTCGGTGCGCAGTCCGCCCGCCCGTCCGACCACGTGCTCGAGCAGCACGTCGGAGTGCAGCGAGCCCTTCATGATCGCGCGCACCCGGCCCTCGGCCGCCATCGCCACCGCCTGGGCCGCCGCATGGGCGGGCGTGTCGGCGTCGAGCAGCGTGATGCCGGCGATCGGTCGTCCGATGTCGCGCGCGAGCTCGGCGATCCGTGCCGCCGGCCCGATCAGGATCGGCACGATCAGCCCTTCCGCGTCGGCCTGCAGCGCGCCTTCGAGCGACGGCCGGTCCATCGGCCAGACGACGGCCGTGGGCAGGGCGTCGAGCGGCCGGCAGGCCGCCAGCAGCTTCTCGAACTGCACGTGCCGATGCAACGTGACCGGCGGGCTCGACAGCGACTCGAACACCAGCTTGCGCTCGGGGGTGAACACTTCGGCGATGCCGTCGGCGACGGGCTCGCCGGTGGACTTGGTGATGCGTGTGTCCATCACCAGAAGGCGCGGCGCCCGCTTCTCGACGACGCGCACCGACACGACCAGTTCGTCGCCCACGACCACGCGGTGGTGGAAGGTGAACGACTGCGCGCGGTACAGCGCCCCCGGACCGGGCAGCAGGTTGCCGATCACGTTCGACACGAGTGCGCCGACCCACATCGACGGCGCCAGCGGCGGCGTGGAGGGGTCGCCGTCGCCGTCGCGGTCGGGCAGGTTCAGGGGGTTCAGGTTGCCGGAGGCGTGTGCGAACACGAACAGGTCGTTGTCCGTGCACACGCGTCGGGTCTCGGCGCTGTCGCCGACGTCGATCTCGTCGAACAGCCGGTTGGAGATGGTCATTGCGGTTGCCTGGTTCGATGCAGAGCGGATTGTCCTCGGCCCGCGGCGGAACGCAAGGCGACGGCGTGCGGGCGGGGGACCGCTATGATGAGCGCCTCGTGATGCAGGAGCCCGGCCGATGCCCGTGTCGCTCGAAGGAAAGCTGGTGGTCGCGATCTCGTCGCGGTCGGTGTTCGACTTCGAGGAGGAGAACCGGGTGTTCGAGCGCGACGACGACGCCGCCTACATGGCGCTGCAGCGCGCGCGGCTCGACCAGTCGGCACCGCCGGGCGTGGCGTTCGCGCTGGTGAAGAAGCTGCTGGCCTTCGATTCCCCGGACACCGACGAGCGGGCCCGGCGCGTCGAAGTCGTCGTGGTGTCGCGCAACGACCCGGTCAGCGGGCTGCGGGTGTTCCGTTCGGCGCGCGACGCGGGGCTGCGCCTGGAGCGCGGCGTGTTCACCCGCGGGCGCGCCCCCTGGCGCTACCTCGAGCCGCTCAAGGCCAACCTGTTCCTGTCGGCCAACGGCGACGACGTGCGCGCTGCGCTCGAGGCGGGATTTCCCGCGGCGCGCGTGTTTCCGGAGTCGGTCAAGGCGTCGGAGTCGCACCCCGACGAGATCCGGATCGCCTTCGACGGCGATGCGGTGCTGTTCTCCGACGAGTCCGAGCAGGTGTTCCAGCGCGGCGGCCTCGAAGCGTTCCAGCAGCACGAGGACGAGCACGCCGGCCGTCCGCTGCCGGGCGGACCGTTCAAGCCGCTGCTCGAGGC
>JAKOZZ010000130.1 GCA_029779755.1 Pseudomonadota bacterium | reverse complement strand
TCGACCGGATGCCCGATGTCCTGCTCCGCGCGCTCCAGCGCGAGCGCGCCGATCGCCGAGTGGGTCTGCATGACCGCCCACTCGTCGGGGTCGAGCCTGCCGGGCTTGAGCAGGATGTGGTCGGGGATGCCGACCTTGCCGATGTCGTGCAGCGGCGCCGATCGCGCCAGCATGTGGATGTAGCGGTCGGTCAGCGTGCCGGAGAAGCGCGGATGGTCACGCAGCAGCTCGGCCAGGTGCCGCACGTACTCCTGGGTACGCAGGATGTGGTTGCCGGTTTCCGGATCGCGGGTTTCGGCGAGATGCGCCAGCGCGCGCACCGTCGCTTCCTGCGCGCGTTCGATTTCCGCGACACGGCGCGACACCTCCGCCTCGAGCGCGGCGTTCTGGTCCCGCAGCCAGTCGCGCGACTGCTTCGCCTGGAGTTGCGTGCGCACCCGGGCGAGCACCACGGCGGGCCGGATGGGCTTGGCGATGTAGTCGGCCGCGCCGATCGACAGGCCGTACTCCTCGTCGCGCGCGTCGCCCAGGGCGGTCAGGAACATGACCGGAATGCCTTCCGTCAGCGGATCCCCGCGCAGGCGGCGCAGCACTTCGTAGCCGTCCAGGCCCGGCATCATCACGTCGAGCAGGATCAGGTCCGGCAGCGGCGCCAGCGTCGCGAAGCGCAGCGCGGCGGCGCCCGTGTTCGCGGCGCGGACCTGATAGCCCTGGGCACGCAGCAGGGTGCCCAGCACGTGCAGGTTGTCGGGCACGTCGTCGACGATCAGGATCGTCGGTTGCGAGGGGGCGGATGCGGAATCGATGAGGGTCATGCACGCCTGCGCTCGTGTCCGTGGACCGCGGCCGTGCGTGGCCGGTCCGAACGGGTGCTGCGGGAGGACGGCGTCCGGGCCCGCAGTGCGCGGCACCCGATCGCCATCCCGGGACGTCCGCGCGCGACGGGCGTGCGGACGGCCCTTCGGAGGCTACCCGGGGGTGGGTGCACCCGATCCCGCGGAAAGCGGGACCCGGGCACGGCTATTCCGTCCGCCGCGCGCGCGTCCGGGTGCCGACTTGCTATATCCTGCGCCGCATCCGGAACCGCTCCGCGGGGCATGCAGCCGCCCGTCGCGGACCCCTTGATGGAGGCTGTCATGCCCGAGCCGGCACGTGCGCACGATGCGGTCTGGCCCCGCCGGGTGCCCCGCAGCATTCCGCTGCCGCAGACGACGCTGTGGGACAACCTCGAGATCTCGGCGCGGCGTTACCCCGAGCGGCATGCGCTGGTCAGCTTCGGGCAGGGCATCTCCTACGCGGCGCTGCTGCGCCAGGCACTGGCGCTGGCCGGCTGGCTGCAGCGCGCGGCGGGCGTGGCCGCCGGCGACCGGGTCCTGCTGATGGCGCAGAACTCCCCGCAGTTCGTGGTCGCGTTCTACGCGATCATGCGGGCCGGTGCGGTCGTCGTGCCGGTCAACCCGATGAGCAAGGCCGACGAACTCGGTCACTACATCCTGGACCCGCAGGCCCGCGTCGCGATCTGCGCGGCCGACGTCGCCGGGCAGATGCTGGCGGCCAACGAGGCGCTCGCCGAAGCCGACCGTCTGCGCACGATGCTGGTGGTGCGCTATGCGGATGCCATGCCTGCCGACCTCCACCCCGACGACCGGCCGCCGGACGCGTGGTCGGCCTGGCTGCATGCCGAGGCGCCCGCGTCGCCGATCACGCACGCATGGGCGCAGGCCCTCTCGGCCGGGCTCGCGCCCGAGGCCCCCACCGCCGGCCCCGACGACCTGATGGCCCTGTGCTACACGTCGGGCACGACCGGCAAGCCCAAGGGCTGCATGCACACGCACCGCACCATCGGCCACAACACGATGGCCGTCGCGCTCTGGAACGGCGCGAGCGCGGCCGACGTGAGCCTGGGCGTGGTGCCGATGTTCCACATCACGGGCATGCAGTTCGCCGTCCACCTGCCGATCTACCTGGGGGCGACGAACGTGCTGATGCCGCGCTGGGACCGCGAGCTGGCCGGCAGGACGATCTCGCGGCACCGGGTGTCGACGTGGACGAACATCCCGACCATGATCATCGACCTGCTGGGCAGCCCCAACCTCGAGCGCTTCGACCTGTCGAGCCTGCAGTACATCGGCGGCGGCGGCGCGGCCATGCCCCAGGCGGTGGCGGAGCGGCTGCTGCGCGAGCTCGGCCTTCGCTACGTGGAAGGCTACGGTCTCACCGAGACGGCGGCGCCGTCGCACTCGAACCCGCCCGATGCACCCCGGCAGCAGTGCCTGGGCATTCCGTTCATCGGCACCGACGCACGCGTGGTCGACCCCGACACGCTGGCCCCCGTGCCGAGCGGACAGACCGGCGAGATCGTGATCCACGGTCCGCAGGTGTTCAAGGGCTACTGGCGACGTCCGCAGGACACCGAAGCGGTGTTCTTCACGCTCGACGGCAAGCCGTTCTTCCGCACCGGCGACCTCGGTCACGTCGACGCGGACGGGTACTTCTTCATCACCGACCGCCTGAAGCGGATGATCAACGCCAGCGGCTTCAAGGTCTGGCCGGCCGAGGTCGAGACCCTGCTGTTCCGGCACCCGGCCGTGCAGGAGGCGTGCGTGATCGGCACGCGCGACGCGTATCGCGGCGAGTCGGTCAAGGCGGTGATCGTGCTGCGCGCCGAGGCGCGCGACACCACTACGCCGCAGGACATCATCACCTGGGCGCGCGCCCACATGGCCGCGTACAAGGTGCCGCAGACGGTGACGTTCGCCGAGGCGCTGCCGAAATCGGGTTCCGGCAAGGTGATGTGGCGCCTGCTCCAGGAGCAGGAGGCGGCGGGGGGGTGAGCGGGGCGCGCGGGCGCGGGCCCGTGGCTGCACGCGGGGCGCCCTGGCGGTCGATCGGTCAGTCGCGCACGCGCAGCCGCATGCGCAGCCCGTAGGGCGCCATCGTGAAGGCCAGCAGTTCGCGCACCGGGCCGCCATCGACGGTGGCCACCCGCTCGATGTCGAAGTGGCGCAGCAGCATCGCCATCGCCATCTTCATCTCGAGCAGGGCGAGGTTGCGCCCCGGGCACATGCGCGGACCGGCGCCGAAGGGCATCGACACCCGCTTGGCCGAGCTCGCCGCCTGACCCGGGTGGCCGTCGGCCAGCCAGCGCTCCGGCAGGAACGTCTCCGGATCGGGGAAGTAGCGGGCCAGCAGGCTGTCGTGGCGCACCGTGCCGAAGATGCGCGTGCCCGCCGGAATGCGCACGTCGCCCAGCATCGTCTCGGTGACCGATTCGACCGCCTGCAGCGGCGCCACCGGCTTGAGCCGCATGGTCTCGTGGGCGCACGCCTCGACGTAGTCCAGCGCCGACATCTGCTCCAGCGTGAACGGGCCCGTCGTACCCGTCACCCGCAGCACCTCGTCGCGCGCCCGTGCGAGCGTCTCGGGATTGGCGTGCAGCAGGTGGATCATCCACGCGAGCGTGTTGGCGGTCGTGTCCTCGCCGGCCAGCAGCATCGTCAGCACGTTGCCCGCGACGTCGTGGTCGTCGAGGCCGCTGTCGCCCTGGTCGGCGGCGGCGATCATCGCCTCGAGCAGGTTGTTGGGATGCTCGCGCAGCGACGGGTCGGCCTGCAGACGCGCGCGCGCCTGGGCGATGAACCCGTCGATCGCGTCCTTGACCGCATGCACGCTGCGGTCGAGGCGGCGGTCGGCCGCCGTCTTGTAGTAGCGCCACATCGGGAAGGGCGCGAGGATGCGCTTCCACAGGATCGGGAAGATCTGGTCGATGTGCCGCTGGATGACGTCGTCGTCGGACTCCAGCGTGTTGACGTCCGCGCCGAACGCGAGGCCCGCGATCGTGTCGACCGTGTAGCGCATCAGGTCGGCCTGCAGGTCGATGTCGAGACCGGCGCGGGCGGCCCGGTCCCAGCGACCGTGGAAGCGCTCGGTCACGTGCACCAGGGCCGGGAAGTAGGCCTTCAGGTGCCGCGGATCGAACCCGGCCATCACCATGCGGCGCTGCCGGCGCCACTTGTCGCCGTTGGCGCTGAAGACGCCCACGTCGAAGCCCATCTCGCGGACCAGCTCGCCCGACAGCGGCGGGCGGCGGTAGCCTTCCGGCCGGTCGCGCAGCGCGGTGCTGAAGATCTCGTGGTCGCTGACCACCAGGAACGAACGGCGCCGGCCGATGTCGACCCGGTAGATGGGGCCGAGGTCGCGCGCCCAGCCTTCCAGGATGCGGTGCATCGAGTCGGGCTTGATCTGCAGCATGTTGCCGAGCAGCGGCACGCCTTTCGGGCTGGGCAGGTCGGCGACGGTGCGCACCGCGTCGAGGCGCGCGGCCGCGGCGGCGGGGGCGCGGGCGGGTTCGGTGCCGGTCGTGGTGGTGGTCATGGCGTGTCAGTCGATGTCGAGGGTGGTGGTGCGGCGCAGTTCGCGCCGATGCGCGCGGTCGTCGAACGGGCGCGCGCGATGCATGGTCGATCGGTTGTCCCAGATGACGAAGTCGCCGACGTGCCATTCGTGCGCATACACGAACTCCGGGCGCGTGGCGTGCTCGATCAGGTCGCGCAGCAGCAGCCGGCCTTCGGGCACCGGCCACTCGACGATGCGCGACGCGTGCGAGGCCAGGTACAGCGCGCGGCGGCCGGTGCGGGGCAGGGTGCGCACCAGCGGCTGCACGACGCCGGCGAGCTTGTCGCGCTCGGCGGCATCGAACTCGAAGCCCAGCACCTGGCGCGAGTAGGCGATCGAGTGATGCGCGTGCAGGTGCTCGATCTGCGCGCGCGTTTCGGCGTCGAGCGCGTCCCAGGCGGCGCGCATGTCGGCGAACTCGGTGTCGGCCCGCACCGGCGGGATCACGCGTGCCGACAGCATCGAATAGCGTCCCGGCGGATCGACGAACGAGGCGTCGGTGTGCCAGAGCCGGTTGCTCACCGAGCTGACCCGGCGGCGGTCGTCGGCCGCCATGATGTCGCCGTGCTCGTCGACGTTGGACACGTCGGTGAGGGCATCGTTGCCGAAGCGGTTGCGGCCCAGCACCGCAAGCGAGGTGCGCGCGTGCAGCACGCCGTCGAAGCGCTGGGCGAAGTCGAGCTGCTCGTCGTCGGCGAACGGCTGGTCGTGCCAGACGAGCACGGCGTACTGGTCCATCGCGGCGCGCAGCCGGGCCAGATCGGCCGGGTCGTGCACGTCCTGCAGGCGCGGGCCGGTGACCTCGGCGACGAAGTGCGGGTGAAGCGGTCGGAACGTGAAGCGCATGCGGCGGCTCGGCAAGGCGCGTCCGCGGGATGCGGACGCGAAGCGCCAAGCATCGCACCGGCGCGGGTGCGTGGGAAGGGCGTGCTATCCAGAAGAGTTGGGTGGGGGTGTACCGCAATCGCGGCAATCGCGCCTGCGCGCGCTGCCGCGTCCGCGCGTGCGTGCGATGATCGCGGGATGCCCGAACCCATGCCGGAATCCGCGAAGGTCGGCCGCCGCGAGTTCCTGCAACTGTTCGTGGCGGTGATGCTGCCGATGTTCCTCGCCGCCGTCGACCAGACGCTGCTGGCGACGGCGTCGGCGCCGATCGCCACCGAGCTCGGCGGCCTGCGCGACGTCGCCTGGATCTCCGTCGGCTACCTGATGGCCGTGACGGTGATGATCCCCGTCTACGGCCGGCTCGGCGACCGCTACGGTCGACGCGACGTGCTGCTCGTGGCGCTGGCCGTGTACCTCACGGGGGCGATCGGCTGCGGCTTCGCCGGCAGTCTGGGCCAGCTGGTGGCCGCCCGCGTGGTGCAGGGGCTGGGCGGCGGCGGTCTGATGGTGATGTCGCAGGCCCTGATCGGCGAGCTGATCGCGCCGCGCGAACGCGCACGCTTCCAGGGCTACTTCGCCCTGGTGTTCACGTTCTCCAGCGTCAGCGGGCCGGTGCTCGGCGGCCTGATCGTCAGCCACCTGCACTGGCGCTGGCTGTTCTGGGGCAACCTGCCGATCGTGCTGTTCGCCGCGTGGCGCCTGTCGCGCCTGCCCCGCGGCCGGCGCAATCCGGGCGCCCCGGGCATCCGCGATCTGCCCGGGGTGTGCATGTTCGCGGTCGCGTGCGTGCTCACCCTGCTGTGGGTGTCGCAGGTGGGCTACCGCTTCGGCTGGGTGTCGCTGACCAGTGCGGCGATGTGCGGCGGTGCCGCACTGCTCTGGGCGGCGCTGGTGGTGCGCGAGCGCGCGCATCCGCAGGCCTTCCTGCCCGTCGAACTGCTGCGCGACCGCGCCGTCGCGCACCTGGCGGGCACCGTCGTCTGCTTCGCGGCGAGCATGTTCGCGATGGTGCTGTTCCTGCCGGTCTATCTGCAGCTGGGCCTGGGGCTGAGCGCGGCCGACGCGGGCGTGCTGCTGCTGCCGCTCACGCTCGGGATCGTGGTGGGCTCGACGATCAGCGGGCGCGTGACCGTGCGCACGGGGCGGCCCCGGCGCATCCCGGTGGTCGGCCTGTCGGTGGCCAGTGCCGCGATGCTGGCGGTGGCCGCCGTGCCGCCGTCCAAGCCGGTGCTCGGGGGGCTGGGCCTGCTGTGCGGCATGGGCTTCGGCACCGTGATGCAGACCGCGCAGATCATCGTGCAGACGCTGGCCGGTCGCGAGCGGCTCGGCATCGCGTCGGCGACGATCTCCCTGGCGCGTTCCACGGGGGGCGCGCTGGGGTCGGCGCTATTCGGCGCGCTGGTGTTCGCGCTGCTCGGCGGCATCGACTACCGGGCGCCCGCGGGGCTCGGCGAGGCCGAGCGCGCGGCGGTGATCGCGGCGTTCCGGCACGCGTTTCCCGGGGCTGCCGTCGTGGCCGCCTGTGGCGCCTGGCTGGCGTCCCGGGTGCCCGACATCGAGCTGTGACCCACCGCTTCGCGTTCTGACCCATCGTTTTGACACCGCGACAGGAGGCGGCATGGATCTCGGACTGAAGGACAAGACGGCGCTGGTCACCGGCGCGACCGCCGGCATCGGCTTCGCCATCGCCCGCACCCTGGCCCGCAAAGGGGCCCACGTGGTGCTGACCGGCCGGCACGAGGACACGGTCGCCCGCGCGGTCGATCGCATCGTGGCCGCGGGGGGGCCGGGCACCGTGCGTGGCGTGGCCGCGGACTGCGCCAGCGCGGCCGGTGCCCGGCACGTGTTCGGCGCGGTCGAGGACGTCGACATCCTCGTCAACAACCTCGGCGTGTACGAGCGGCGACCGTTCTTCGAGATCACCGACGACGAATGGACACGGCTGTTCGAGGTGAACGTGCTGAGCGGCATCCGCTTCGCCCGTCACTACGCGCCGCGCATGGCGGGGCGCCGCTGGGGCCGGGTGGTGTTCGTGTCGAGCGAGTCGGCGCTGAACATCCCCCGGGAGATGATCCACTACGGCACGACCAAGACCGCGCAGCTGTCGATCATGCGCGGCCTGGCGATGGAGATGGCGGGCACCGGGGTCACGGTGAACGCGCTGCTGCCCGGACCGACCCGCACCGAGAACGGCGAGCGCATCCGCGCGGAGCGGGCCCGCGCGGCGGGCATCTCCGTGCCGCAGCTGGAGGCGGAGTTCTTCGAGCGCTTCCGGCCGACCTCGCTGGCGCGCCGCTTCGCCGACGCGCAGGAGGTGGCGAACCTGGCAGCCTATCTGTGCGGCGAGGTCTCGTCCGCGACCAACGGGGCGGCGCTGCGCGTCGACGGCGGTGTGGTGAACCAGATCATGTAGCGCCGCGCGCGTCGGGTCAGCGCCCGTACCAGTCGCGCACGGCGCGCACGAACCGCGCGACGCCCTCGGCGACGGTGGCCGCGTCGAGCGCACCGTACGACAGGCGCTGGTAATTGTCGCGGGCCGTGTCCGTCAGCCCGAACGCGAAGCCCGGTACGGTCGCCACCTTGTGCCGCTGCGCCATCGCCCGGTTGAAGGCCAGCGGGTCGCCGGGCACGCCCGGCAACCGGATCATCACGTAGAACGCGCCCTGCGTGCGGGGGAACTGCGCGAGGTCGCCGAGACCGCTGAGCGCCTCGAACACCGACGCGCGCACGTCCGCGAGCCGGGCGACCTTCGGCGCGATGAGCCCGGGACCCTGCTCGAGCGCCTGCAGCGCCAGCAGCTGCGAGGGCACGGGTGCGCAGATGAGGTTGGTGTCCTGCACCTTGTTCATCGCGTCGAAGAGGTCGTCCGGGTAGACCACGTACCCGATCCGCCAGCTGGCCATGCCGTAGTTCTTGGAAAACGAGAAGAACGACAGCGTGTGGGCGTGCGCGCCTTCGATCGACCCTGGCGAGAAGTGACGCGCGCCGTCGTAGGTGAAGCACTCGTAGGCTTCGTCGCTGAAGTGGTAGAGGCCGTGGCGGGCGGCCAGCGCGTTCACGGCGCGCAGGTCGGCTTCGTGATAGACGGCGCCGGTGGGGTTGTTGGGCGAGACGGTGACGATGGCGCGGGTGCGCGGCCCGATGGCCGCCGCGATCGCGTCGACGTCGAGCTGCCAGTCGTCGCGCACCGGCACCGGTACCGGTACGCATCCGCACATGCGGATCGCCATCTCCTGGTTGAAGTAGTACGGCGACGGCAGGATGAACTCGTCACCCGGGTCGGCGAGCGCCAGCACGGCGTTCAGGAAGGCCATGTTGCTGCCGGCCGTGACCATCACCTGCGAGCGCCCGGCGGTGACGATCCCGTTCTCGCGTTCGAGCTTGGCGCGCAGCGCGTCGACCAGGGACGGCATCCCGCTGACCGCCTGGTACTTGTTGAGCTGCACGTCGGCCATCAGCGCCGGCAGCGCCGCGACCGCGTCGGCCGGCGGTCCGTAGCTGACGACGCCCTGGCCGAGCGAGATCGTGCCGGGGTTGTCGCGCACCAGCGCTGCGACGGTGGGGATGATCGGGGTGTCGACCCGATCGATGCGAAGCGAGGTGCGTTTCATCGGCGTAGGCGTGGCGGGAAGGCGATGCGCATGTTAGCCGATGCCCACCCTGCGCGGCCGGCGCGACGGATTCAACGCCGCGTCCCCGGCGCCGGCGCGCGGTCGCCGGCGAGCAGCGTGCGCAGCGTGCCGCCGTCCTCGTACACGACGTCGTCGAGGCGCCAGCGCAGATCGATGCGGGACATGCGCAGGTCGACGCGCCGCGCAAGCCCCGGCCCCTCGAGCAGGACCGGGACGACCGTGACGCGGCCGTCCCGGCGGGGTGCGCCGAGCCGGAACGCGGCGGGGTACTCCTGGGTATCGGTGAACGGGTCGCCGTTGATCGCCGGGGGCTCGTCCGCCGGTGCCGGCCGCATCTGCCACGCGCGGATCGCGCGCGCCAGTTCCGGACTCAGCCAGCGCCGCTTGAGCGCGACGCTGGCCGGCGTGAACGCCATGTCGTGCGCGAAGTGGGTCAGCATCAGCCACTGCGCCGCGGCCAGCGCGGACCGATCGGGCGGCCCGTCGTGCCGCAGGGTCCAGACGACACCGTCGAGGCCGAACAGCGCGCGGACGGGTTCGGACAGGTGGAGATCGAAGACCCCGGCGTCACACTCGACGCGCAGGGTGGGGACGCGCGCGGCGGTCAGGCCCAGACGGGCCGCCGCCCGTGCCGCCGGCTTCGGAAGCGATCCCTGGAACAGGCCCTCCGGC
This sequence comes from Pseudomonadota bacterium, assembly GCA_029779755.1. Taxonomy (GTDB): domain Bacteria; phylum Pseudomonadota; class Gammaproteobacteria; order Burkholderiales; family Burkholderiaceae_E; genus Quisquiliibacterium. The sequence goes on along the minus strand of JAKOZZ010000130.1, from coordinate 767 downwards.
GGCACGGCCGTGAAGACGTAGCGCGCATTGGCGCAGGCCAGCGGCGACGGCCCCTCGACGCGGTCGGCGTGGAACACGACGGCGGCGCCCGACAGGCGTGCCACGGCCGCGTCACGCCCAGCCGTCGTCGTGGTGTCGGCCCAGGGCGCAGGGCGGGGACGCATCAGGGTCCAGCGGCCCGCCGGCGTCGGCGCAGGCTGCGTGCGCTGCAGCGCCGGGGGCGGCTGCGCAGCCTGCGTTGCTTGCGCCACCTGCAGTGCCTGCGTCCCCTGCGCCACGGGGGCGGTGCCGGGTCCGGCCGGCGTTGCTGCGAATGCCGTGGACATCAGCGCGCAGGACGCCATCCAGGACGCCGCCATGCCGGCAACGGGGCGCGGCCGGGCATGGGCAGGCGCAGCAAGCGCGGGGCGGGCGGGGTCGCCGTGGCAGAGCGTTCGGAGCATGAGCGATGTTAACGCCGGGATCCGCCGTGTGTCGGGGCCTGTCTTCGTTGCCGCGCCGCCCTTGCTGCGCCGCCGTCGCCGCACCGCGAATGCCGGTGCCGCTCCGAGACCGTCTCCGGATGAGCGAGAATCGCGGTCGATGCGTGGCTGCGCGCGGTGCCGTTCCCGGCACGACACCCACGAGGGTGGATCCCGGCAGGCCAGCATCGCCTTCCTGCTCCGTGCGAGCGGTCCTGATCCGGAGAAGACCAACATGATCGATCGACGTGGAGCACTGAAGACACTGGCCGCGCTGGGCGCGGCATCGGCCACCGCCGGCTGCGC
>JAKOZZ010000128.1 GCA_029779755.1 Pseudomonadota bacterium | reverse complement strand
GCAACGCCGTGCCCGACGGCGCGCAGCCGATCGCCCAGGCGTACGCGGGTCACCAGTTCGGCGGATTCTCCCCGCAACTGGGCGACGGCCGCGCGCTGCTGCTGGGCGAGGTGATCGACCGCCGCGGCGAACGGCGCGACATCGCGTTCAAGGGCTCGGGACGCACGCCGTTCTCGCGTGGCGGCGACGGCAAGGCGGCGCTCGGCCCCGTGCTGCGCGAATACCTGATGGGTGAGGCGATGCATGCGCTGGGCATCCCCACGACCCGGGTGCTGGCGGCCGTGGCGACCGGCGAACCGGTGTTCCGGGAGACCGTGCTGCCGGGTGCGCTGCTGGCCCGCGTGGCCGCCAGCCACCTGCGGGTGGGGACGTTCGAGTTCTTCGCGGCCCGCGAGGACGGGGCGATGCTGCGCCGCCTGGCCGACTATGCGATCGCCCGGCACGACCCCGCCCTCGCCGACCGCGACGACCGGTACCTGGGCCTGCTCGAGGCCGTCGCCGAGCGTCAGGCCGCGCTCGTCGCGCAGTGGGTGTCGGTCGGGTTCATCCACGGCGTGATGAACACCGACAACATGACGATCTCCGGCGAGACGATCGACTACGGCCCGTGTGCGTTCATGGAGGCCTACGACCCGGCGGCGGTCTTCAGCTCCATCGACACCCAGGGCCGGTACGCGTTCGGCAACCAGCCGCGGATCGCACGCTGGAACCTCGCCCGCTTCGCCGAGGCGCTGCTGCCGCTGCTGCACGAGGACGGTACGACCGCACTGGCCCTGGCCACCGGCGTGATCGACGCCTTTCCGGCGCGCTTCCATGCCCACTGGCTGCAGCGGATGCGGGCCAAGCTCGGCATCGGCACGCCCCCACGCGAGGGACCCGCGGCCGCCGACCCCCGGGCCACGGACGATCAGGCCCTGATCGACGACTTCCTGTCGCTGCTGCAGGCCCAGACGGTCGACTTCACGCGCGCGTTCCGGCATCTCGCCGATGCCGCAGGCGGCGACGACCGGCCGCTGCGCAGTCTGTTCACGGACGAGGCGGCGCTGTCCGGCTGGCTCGCGCGCTGGCGGGCACGCCTGGACGCCTGCGACGATGGCGTCGGCAGTGGCGACGAGATGGGCCAATGCAGTGGCGAAGCCGATGGCCGAGCCGCCGCCCGCGCACGCGCAATGCGCGCGTGCAACCCGCTCTACCTACCGCGCAACCACCTCGTCGAGGAGGCGCTCGCGGCGGCCGTCGAGCACGACGATCTCGAGCCGTTCGAGCGTCTGCTCGCGGCAATCGAGCGGCCGTTCGATGCGCGCGCCGATGCCGACGCGTACGCGGCGCCCGCGCCGCGCACCTTCACCGCCTGCTATCGCACGTACTGCGGAACCTGAGGCGCGGACGCAACGGCGCCGTCGCCCCGGCCCGCGGCACGCGCGCGTTCACTCCGGCTGGTTCGCCAGCTTGAGGATGCGGTCGATGCGGTCTTCGACGGTGGCATCGCTGCCGCCTTTCCATTCGAGCACCTGCAGCACGACGCCGTTGGCATCGCGCGGCCGCAGCACGACCTCGCTGCGGTTGCTGAATTCGTCGCGCAGAGGGATCTTGTAGCCCTTGCCCTCGACCTCCTGGATGAACTCCGCCAGGTTGTCCACCTCGAGGCCCATGTGGTGCAGCCCCTCGCCGTGCTTGTCGATGTGCTGATTCAGGAACCCGTCCGGCTCCAGCGACTGGGCCAGCGACAGGATGTTCTCGCCGATCTGCATGTAGGCCACCTTGACCATGCCGGCCTTCTCGCGGAGCACCTCGGTGCGGATGTGCACCGCGTTCAGCAGCTTCTTGTACTGCTCGATGGCCTGGTCGCAGTCGCGGACCGCGATCGCCACGTGATCGATTCTCTTGATGCTTGCCATGCCGGCACTCCTTGCGTGATTGACGGCGGCAAGTGTAGCGGCCTGGCACCGGAGCGCGCCGACCCGCCGCCGCACATGGACGCGGCCGGCAGGCACGCCGCGCCGGTGCGCCTGCGCGTCAGGACGCAGTCAGCACCCTGTCCGTCGCCGACGCGCACTGCGCGGCGTCCGGTGCAGGGCGCCCCGTGCCGGAACCGGGTCGCCCGGCCGCGGTCATGCCATCGGCCGTGCCGCGCAGCCAGTCGCCGATCGCCTCGGGCGGCAAGGGCTTGCTGAACAGGAAGCCCTGCATCTCGGCCCCCGGCAGGCGCTCGAAGAAGCGCGCCTGCGACGCCGTCTCCACCCCCTCGGCGACGATCCGGATGTCCAGCGCCGCGGCCACGTCGACGATCGCCTGCAGGACCGCACGCTCTCGCGCGTTGCCATCCACGCCGGCGACGATGCTCCGGTCGACCTTGATGAAGTCCACCGCCAGGAAGCTCAGGTAGCTGAGCGACGAATATCCGGTCCCGAAGTCGTCGATCGACACCCGCACGCCCAGGGCCCGGAGCGCGCCGACCACGGCCTGCGCACGCGCGGGGTCCTGCATCAGCTGTGACTCCGTGAGCTCCAGCTCCAGACGATCGGCGGGCAGACCGCTGTCGCGCAGGATCTCGACGACGAGATCGACGAAGCCCGGCGACTGGAACTGCTGCGTGCCGACGTTCACCGACACGCACGGCGCGCACGCCGCATTCGCCGTCCACGTGTTCGCCTGCGCGCAGGCGCTGCGCATCACCCATTCGCCGACCTCGCCGATCAGCCCGCTCTCCTCGAGCACGTCGATGAAGGCACCTGGTGCGACGATCCCGTCGTCCGGGCTGTTCCAGCGCAGCAGCGCCTCGAAGGCGACCGTCTCGCGCGTGTGCGCGTCCAGTCGCGGCTGGTAGTGCAGCACGAACTCGCCGCAGCGCAGCGCCTTGCGCATCGCCAGTTCGACCCTGAGACGGCGCTCGGCCCGCTCGCCCATCTCCGCACGATAGGCGGCGAACGTGCCCCGCCCCGCCGCCTTGGCCACGTACATGGCGGCGTCCGCGCAGCGCAGCAGCTGCTCGGCGGAGCGCCCGTCGTCGGGGTGGAGCGCGATCCCGATCGAGGCGCCCACGTTGAGCGCGACGCCGTCGAGCGGCACGGCCGGCTCGAGCGCCCCGAGGATGGCGCGCGCCATCGCGGCGGCGGCGGCCTCGTCGGCCACGTCCGGCAGCAGCACGGTGAACTCGTCCCCGCCCACGCGATAGAGCCGGTCGCGTTGGCCGAGCACCGCACGGATGCGCGCGCAGACCGCCTTCAGCAGCGCGTCGCCCGCATGGTGCCCGAGACTGTCGTTGACGGTCTTGAAGCGATCGAGATCGACGAACATCAGCGCGCTGCGGCGGCCGTCGTGCGCGGCCTGCGCCAGTTCGGCGCCGAGCTGCTGCGACAGGCACGCCCGGTTCGGCAGCCCGGTCAGCGCGTCGTGCAGCGCCTGGTGGATCGACTGCGCCTCGCGCTCGTCGCGCTCGCGTTCCTGCGCCAGGATGATCCGCTCGGACTTGTGCACGACGAGGTACAGGAACAGGTACAGCATCCCCAGCAGCAGCATCGCCGTCACCGCGATTTTCATCTGGGCCGCAGCGCTCTGCGCATCCATCGCGGTGACGTCGCTGTACACCTCGACCACGCCTTCGATCGGCGCGTCGGGCCCGCCGATCCGCACCGGCACGTACGACGAGATCAGCGTGCGGTCGGAGATCTCGCCCTCGAACGCGTCGAACCGGTCGCGATGGGTGAGCTGACTGACGACCTCGCCGGACAGCGCACGCCGCACCCCATCGTTGCCGCGCTTGTCCTCGCCGACCTGGCGCGGGTCCGACGAATAGACGGTGAGTCCGTCGCGGTCGAAGAACTTCACCTTCACCACCGGCAGACCGCGCATGCGCGCGGCCAGTGCATCATGCAGCGCGGCCAGACGCGGATCGCCGACGAGGTCCTGGGGCGTCCGCCCGGCCGGGCCGCCGAGGAACGCGCGGAATTCGGCCCAGACGGCCGGACCGAAGGCGGCGGTGAGGACGGTGTTCGACCGCTCCTCGTGCTCGAGCAACTGCCGCAGCGCGTGGCTGCGGTAGAGGTACACCACGCACGCGGTGACCAGCACGAGGCCGACCAGACTGGCCACCGAATAGATTCGCCCGAGACGGAATCCGCCGCGCCGGGTGCGCGACGGCCGCTGGGGCGCGGACGGATGCGACACGTGCGGAGGGCGCCTTGAGGACAGTACGCGTCGGAGTATTCAATGCCGGCCGCCCCGGGCCGCCGGACGGACGATGAACGGTCGTCAGCGGGCCATCGCCGGCCCCGGTGCCGTGTCGGCCCGGACACGGCGACCGGGCCTGCGGCGCCTCAGTTGATCGTGGCGCCCGAATCCTTCACCACCTTGCCCCAGCGCACGATCTCCGAACGGATGAACGCGTCGAGATGCTCGGGCGTCGAGCCCACGATGTCGTAGCCGGCCGCCTCGATCTTCTCCTTGGCCTCGGGCGCACGCAGCGCGCGGATGAAGTCGCCGTTCAGCTTCTGAATGATCGGGGCGGGCGTGCCCGCGGCCGCCAGCACCGCGTACCAGACCGACACGTCGAATCCCGCCAGGCCGGGCACGCCCGACTCCGCGACCGTGGGGACGTCCGGCAGGATGCGCGAGCGCTTGGCCGTGCTGACGGCGATCGCCCGGAACTTGCCGGCCTTGATCTGGGTGAGCGAGGAGGACAGCGAATCGAACATGAAGTCGACCTCGCTGCCCAGCAGCCCGATGATCGCCGGTCCGCTGCCCTTGTAGGGCACGTGGGTCATGTTCAGGCCCAGCATCGACTTGAAGTACTCCACCGACAGGTGGCTGGTGTTGCCGTTGCCCGCCGACGCGAAGTTCAGCTTGCCGGGCTGGGCCCGGGCCGCCGCGACGAGGTCGGCGATGCTGCGGATCGGCGAGGCCGCG
>JAKOZZ010000110.1 GCA_029779755.1 Pseudomonadota bacterium | reverse complement strand
TGTGTGTGCCGGTGCGTCGGGACGATCGCCCGAGCCTGACGGCACCGGCGGTCGTCCTCCATTCAACCGTCGGGACACTGCGCGCCCGGCACACGGATCGCCTCGCACGGAGCCTCGTCCTTGCCGCATGACGTCAGTCTGATCGCCACGATCGCCGCCGGCTTCGGCCTTGCGATGCTGCTGGGCCTCGTCGCCGCGCGGCTGCGCATGCCGCCGCTCGTGGGCTATCTGTTCGCGGGCATCGCGATTGGGCCGGCGACGCCGGGGTTCGTCGCCGACGTCGGCCTGGCCGGCCAGCTCGCCGAGATCGGCGTGATGCTGCTGATGTTCGGCGTGGGGCTGCACTTCTCGCTCGCCGACCTGATGGCGGTCAAGCGCATCGCCGTGCCGGGCGCGGTCGTGCAGATCGTCGTCGCCAGCCTGCTTGGCGCGGGTCTGGGCCTGTGGTGGGGCTGGAGCGCGGGGGGCGCCGTCGTGTTCGGGCTGTGCCTGTCGGTGGCCAGCACCGTGGTCCTGCTGCGCGCGCTCGAGAGCACCGGGCAGCTGCAGACGACCAACGGCCAGATCGCGGTCGGCTGGCTGGTGGTCGAGGACCTGGCGATGGTGCTGGTGCTCGTGCTGCTGCCCCCGCTGGCGGGCCTGCTGACCGCGACGGGCGCGGCGGGCGGAGCGGCGGACTCGCCGGCGTCCACGTCCGAGATCTGGAAGACGGTCGGGCTCACGATCGCCAAGGTGACCGGGTTCATCGTGCTGATGCTGGTCGTCGGACGGCGCGTGCTGCCGGCCATCCTGTGGCGGGTGGCGCGCACCGGCTCGCAGGAGCTGTTCCGCCTGAGCGTGATCGCGATCGCCGTGGGCGTCGCGTTCGGCGCGGCCAAGCTGTTCGACGTGTCGTTCGCGCTCGGCGCGTTCTTCGCCGGCATGATGATGCGCGAGTCGGAGTTCAGCCACCGCGCGGCCGACGAGTCGCTGCCGCTGCGCGACGCGTTCGCGGTGCTGTTCTTCGTGTCGGTGGGCATGCTGTTCGACCCGCACGTGATCCTGGCCGAGCCGGTCAAGCTGATCGCAGTCGTTGCGGTGGTGATGGTGGGCAAGACGATCGCGGCCGTCGGTCTGGTGCTGCTGTTCCGCTACCCGCTGAACACCGCGATGACCGTCGGCGCCAGCCTCGCGCAGATCGGCGAGTTCTCGTTCATCCTCGCGGCGCTGGGCGTCGCGCTGGGGCTGATGCCGCCGGCGGGCCAGAGCCTGGTGCTCGCGGCGGCGCTGATCTCGATCGCCGCCAACGCGGCGATGTTCGCGGCGATCGAGCCGTTGCGCCGCTGGGTGATCGACCGCTCCGCGCTGGCCCGCCGCCTGGAGCAGCGCGCCGATCCGCTGGCGGAACTGCCCGCGCACACCGACCGCAAGGTGCTCAGCGGCCAGGTCGTGCTGGTCGGCTACGGCCGGGTCGGTCGGCGGATCGCCGAGGCGCTCGACGCGCGCGCGATCCCCACCGTGATCGTCGAGCAGAACCGCGAGGCGGTCGATGCGCTGCGCCGCAAGGGCGTCGCCGCGGTCAGCGGTGACGCGGGCACCCCCGAGGTGCTGGTCCAGGCCCACATCGCCGATGCCGCGATGCTGGTGGTGGCGATCCCCGATCCGGTCGAGGTGCGCCGCATGGTCGAGATCGCCCGCACGCTGAATCCGGAGGTCGAGATCGTGCTGCGCACCCACAGCGAAGAGGAGGCCGACCTGCTGCGCCACGAAGGCATGGGCCGCGTGTTCCTCGGCGAGCACGAGCTCGCGCGCGGCATGACCCAGCACATCGTCGAAACGCTGGGAGGTCCGCCCCCATCCGACGCGGCCGGCGCAGGCGTCGGCCGCGCCGCCTGACACACGGAGAACCACCGCATGGCCCCCCCGCCCCACCGGCCCGGTCCCCCCGCCCACGCCGCCCCCCCTTCGCCCGCGCCTGCGCCCGAACCCTCTCCGGCACCCGAACCGACGCCCTCCCCCTCCACCGCGCCCGCCACGCACACCGCCCGCGCCGGCGGTTCGTCCCCCGCCTGGCACGCGGTCGACGCCGCGTCGGTCGCCACCGCCCTCGGCACCGACCCCCATGTCGGGCTCGACGAGGCCCGGGTCGCCGAACGCCGCGCGCGACACGGACCGAACCGCCTGCCCGACGCGGCGCGCCGACCGGCCTGGCTGCGCTTCGTGATGCAGTTCCACAGTCCGCTGATCTACGTGCTGATCGCGGCCGGGGCCGTGACGGTGATGCTGGGCGGGCTGGTCGACGCGGCCGTGATCCTCGGCGTGGTGCTGATCAACGCGGTGATCGGCCACGTCCAGGAGGGCAAGGCCGAGCAGGCGCTGGAAGCCGTGCGGGGCATGCTGGCCGCGCGCGCCACGGTCGTGCGCGGCGGCGTGCGGGCGCAGATCGACGCCAGCGACCTGGTGCCGGGCGACATCGTGCTCGTCGAATCGGGCGATCGCGTGCCCGCCGACCTGCGCCTCGTCCAGGCGCGCAATCTGCGCGGGGTCGAGGCTGCGCTGACGGGCGAATCCGCGGCGGTCGACAAGTCGCCGGACGCGGTCGCCGACGCGGCGCCGGTCGGCGACCGCACGTCGATGCTGTTCTCGGGCACGCTGATCGCGTTCGGACAGGGACGCGGCATCGTCGTCGCCACCGGCGCGGACACCGAGATCGGCCGCATCGGCACCCTCGTCGGCGAGGTCCGCACCCTGGCCACGCCGCTGACCCGGCGCCTGGACCAGTTCGCGCGCCAGATCACGCTGCTGATCCTGGTCGTGTCGGTGGTCGCGATGCTGTACGGGCGGCTGGTCGTCGGCATGCCCACGATCGACCTCTTCCTCGCGGTCGTCGGCCTGGCAGTCGCCGCGATCCCCGAAGGCATGCCGGCGGTGGTGACGATCGTGCTGGCCATCGGCACCCGAGTGATGGCGCGCAACAACGCGATCGTGCGCCGCCTGCCCGCGGTCGAGACGCTCGGATCGGTGACCGTCGTCTGCTCGGACAAGACCGGCACGCTCACGCGCAACGAGATGACGGCCGTGCGGGTGGTGCTGCCCGGACGCACGCTCGAGGTCACCGGCACCGGCCACGCGCCGCTGGGCGGATTCGTCGCGGACGGACACCCGATCGACCCCGCCGACGACGCCGCGCTGCAGGCGCTCGCACGGTGCGCGCTGCTATGCAACGACGCCCGCCTGCTGCACGACGCCGACGGCACGTGGCGCCTGGCGGGCGATCCCACCGAGGGCGCACTGGCGACGCTGGCGCACAAGGCGGGGCTCGCGGCCGAGGACCAGGCGCGGCAGTATCCGCGCATCGACACGATTCCGTTCGAGTCCGAACGGCAGTACATGGCAACGCTGCACCACGATCACCAGGGGCACCACTTCGTGCTGCTCAAAGGCGCCCCCGAGCGGGTGCTCGCGCTGTGCGACCGCACCCCGGACGGCGCCGCGCTCGACGCCACGGCCTGGGCGGGCGCGATCGAGCAGGCCGCCGCGCACGGCCTGCGCGTGCTCGCGCTCGCACAGGCGGAATGGCCCACCGGACGCCGCGACCTCGAGGTCGCGGACCTCGCGCCGCGCTTCACGCTGCTGGGTCTCGCGGGCCTGATCGACCCGCCGCGCGACGAGGCGATCGACGCGATCGCACAGTGCCGCCGCGCGGGCATCCGGGTGAAGATGATCACCGGCGACCACGTCGTCACGGCCGCCGCCATCGGCGGCGGGCTCGGGCTGTCGACCGCGCATCCGATGACGGGCGAGCAGATCGGTGCGATGGACGACGCGACCCTGCGCCGCCGCGCGCTCGACACCGACGTGATCGCCCGCGCCAGCCCGGAGCACAAGCTGCGGCTGGTGGCCGCCCTGCAGGCCGAAGGGCACCTGGTCGCGATGACCGGCGACGGCGTGAACGACGCGCCGGCCCTCAAGGCCGCCGACATCGGCGTCGCCATGGGCGGCAAGGGCACCGACGCGGCGCGCGAAGCCTCGGACCTGGTGCTCACCGACGACAACTTCGCGACGATCGCGCGCGCGGTGCGCCAGGGTCGTGTCGTCTACGACAACATCAAGAAGTCACTGATGCACATGATCCCGACCAACGGCGGCGAGGCGGGCGTGCTGCTGCTGGCGATCTTCGCCGGGCTGCCGCTGCCGGTGACGGCCGGCCAGATCCTGTGGGTGAACACCGTCACCTCGGTGACGCTGGCACTGTCGCTGGCCTTCGAGCCGGCCGAGCCGGGGGTGATGACCCACGCGCCGCGGTCGTCCCGCGAGCCGATCGTCACCCGCGCGCTGGGGCTGCGCATCCTGTTCGTGGCGGCGCTGATGGTGGCCACCACGTTCGGCGTCTTCCACTGGGAGCTGACGCGGGGCGCACCGCTCGAGACCGCCCGCACGGCGGCGGTCAACATGATCGTGACCTGCGAGCTGTTCTACCTGTTCAACGTGCGTCACTTCACGATGCACGCCTTCCGCCGCGAGACCCTGAGCGGCAACCGGATGGCCCTGCTGGTGGCCGCGATCCTCGTCGCGCTGCAGCTGCTGTTCACCTACGCACCGCCGATGAACGCGGTGTTCCACAGCACCCCGCTGGATGCCGACTCCTGGGCGGTGATCCTGCTGCTGGGTGCGGCGGTGTTCCTGACGATCGAGGCCGAGAAGACGCTGCTGCGGCGCCTGGCGGTCCACCGTCTCTGACCCGCCCCACGAACGGAGTGACACGACCGATGACGAAGCTCGATACCCTCCTGGTCGCGACCGACCTGTCGGCGCGCTCGATGCAGGCGGTGGACCGCGCCGTCGCGCTCGCCGCCCGGCACCGCGCCCATCTCACGCTGATCCACGCGCTGGGCCTCGATGCGCTCGGCCCGTTGCGCGACCTGCTCGGGGCGCAGGCGCCCGAGGTCGCCCGCCGCGCCACGCAGCGGCAGCAGACACGGCTCGAGGCGATCGCGGCGGACGCGGTGGCCCGGGGCGCCGGCACGGCCGAGATCCACGTCGAGGAGGGGCTGGCCGCGACGGTCGTGCCCGCCTACGCGGACGCCACGCCGCACGATCTGCTGGTGGTCGGCGCGCGCGGCGAAGGCACCCTGCGCCGCATGCTCGTCGGATCGACCGCCTCGCGGCTGCTGCGCAAGAGCCACCGCTCCGTGCTGATCGTGAAGCGCCCCGCGACGGCGCCGTACCGCCGCGTGCTGGTCGCCGTCGACTTCTCGGAGAGCTCGGTGCAGGCCGCGGCGCTGGCGCGTGCCGTCGCGCCGGAGGCGCACTTCGTGCTGCTGCACGTGTTCGACGTGCCGTTCGAGGGCATGCTGCAGTACGCGGGCGTCTCGGACGACATCATCCACCAGTACCGGATCGAGGCACGCACACGCGCGCAGCACGGGCTCGAGGACCTGATCACACGCGCAGGCCTCGCGCAGGCCGACCACACGGCGATCGTCGAGCACGGCGACGCGGTCCACCAGATCACCACGCACCTGGAGCGCGCCGACTTCGACCTGGTGGTGATGGGCAAGCACGGCACCCACGTGACCGAGGAACTGCTGCTGGGCAGCGTCACCAAGCGCGTGCTGTCCGAGTCCGAGCAGGACATGCTGGTGGTGGTCGGCGCCCCGCGTCCGCAGGCCGTGGCGCAGGGGTGATGCTGACGCCGGCGCTGATCTTCCTGGGCGGCCTCGCGACGATCCTGTTCGGCGCCGAGTGGCTGCTGCGCGGCGCCACCCGCATCGCCACCCGCTTCGGGATCAGCCCGCTGCTGATCGGCCTGACGGTCGTGTCGGTGGGGACCAGCACGCCGGAGCTCGCGGTCGGACTCACGGCCGTTGCAGAGCAGAAGGGGTCGCTCGCCGTCGGCAACATCGCGGGCACCAACATCGTCAACATCCTGCTGATCCTCGGCCTGAGCGCGGCCATCCGGCCGCTGCCGACGCGGCTGCTCAGCGTCCGTCTGGACGTGCCGATGATGATCGTGACCGCCGTCGGCATGCTGGTCATGGCGCTCGACGGCGTGCTGAGCCGCGCCGAAGGCGCGGTGATGCTGGCGGCGGCGGTGCTCTACACGATCGCGATCGTCTACCTGAGCCGCATCGAGCAGGTCGCGATCCGGCGCCAGTTCGCGCACGCGCTGGGCCCGGCGGCGGCCCCGCCGCCCGCAGGGCTCGGCGCCGGTCTGATCGAAGTGCTGCAGTTGATCGCGGGGATGGTGCTGACGGTGCTGGGCGCCGAGCTGCTGGTGGGGGGCGCGGTGCAGATCGCACGGGACTTCGGCGTCTCGGAGGCCTTCGTCGGCCTGACGATCGTGGCGATCGGCACGTCGGCGCCCGAACTCGTCACCACGCTGATCGCGACCGCGCGCAACGACCGCGACGTCGCCATCGGCAACCTGATCGGCAGCAGCATCTACAACGTGCTGTGCATCCTGGGCCTGACCGTGATGGCCGCACCGCAGCCGGTGGAGTTCTCGCGCGATCTGCTCTGGTTCGACCTGCCGGTGGCGGCCCTCGTACCGATCGTCTGCCTGCCGGTGTTCCGCAGCGACCGCATGGTGTCGCGCCGCGAGGGCCTGATGTTCGTGGCCGCGTACCTGGTCTACCTGGGGTGGCTGCTCGCGACACGCACCTGAGCGGCGCCGCGGGACGCCGTCCGCGGCCCGGGCGCCGCGGGCGCCGTCACCCGACCGGCGCCGCCGCCGCACGGGCGTCGACTTCGGCCGCCGCCCGAAGCAGCAGGTCCGGGTCGTTCGCGGCCAGCTGACGCGCATCCGACAGCGTCTGGCGCCAGCGCCGCGCGCCGGGCAGTCCGTTGAACAGGCCCAGCACGTGCCGCACCACGTCGCGCACGCGGCCCCCGGCGGCCACGTGACGGTGCACGTAGTCGTGCAGGGGCGCGATCACGTCGATGCGCGCCTGCACCGGGGCCGGCACGCCGAACAGCACCGGATCCACCGACGCCAGCAGCCACGGCTCGTGGTACGCCGCGCGGCCGAGCATCACCCCGTCGGTCTGCGGCAGCGCCGCCTGCGCGCTGCCCAGGTCGGCCAGCCCGCCGTTGAGGACGAAGCGCAGCGTCGGGAAATCGCGGCGCAGCGCGTGCACGACCGCGTAGCGCAGCGGCGGCACCTCGCGGTTCTCCTTCGGGCTCAGGCCCTGCAGCCAGGCGTTGCGGGCATGCACGATGAAGGTCGACGCCCCGCCCTGCGCCACCGTGCCGACGAAGTCGCGCACGAATCCGTAGTCCTCGTGGCGGCCGATGCCGATGCGGTGCTTGACGGTGACGGGGATCGTCACCGCGTCGCACATCGCGGCCACGCAGTCGCGCACCAGGGCGGGCTCGGCCATCAGGCACGCGCCGAACGCGCCGCGCTGCACGCGTTCGCTCGGGCAGCCGCAGTTCAGGTTGATCTCGTCGTAGCCCCAGCGCTGCCCCAGTCGCGCGCACGCCGCGAGGTCGGCGGGCTCGCTGCCGCCGAGCTGCAGCGCGACCGGGTGCTCGCGGGGGTCGAAATCGAGGTGTCGCGGCTGGCTGCCGTGGATCAGCGCACCGGTGGTCACCATCTCGGTGTACAGCCGCGCCCTGCGGGACAGCAGACGATGGAAGACGCGGCAGTGCCGGTCGGTCCAGTCGAGCATCGGCGCGACACAGAAGCGCCAGGGATCATCCATCCGGCTAGTTTACAGGCCCGCCCCGGGTGCTCTAGCGTGGGGGAACCGTCGCGCGCCCGCACCCGGCGCCCGCGCCGGGGCCCGAACAAGAACATCACCGGAGGAAGCCCCCATGACCCGACAGTATCTGATCGTCGACGATCATCCGATCGTGCACCAGGCGATGGGCGACGCGCTGCGCGCCCTCGATCCCGAATGCGCGGTCGTCACCGCCGAGCGCCTGGATCACGCCATGCGCGCGCTGCGCGACGGTGCGCCGTACACGCTGGTGCTGTTCGACCTGAAGCTGCCGGACGCCAGCGGGGTCGATGGCCTGGCCGAGATCCGGCGGCAGTACCCGGGCAGCCCCGTCGCGGTCTTCTCCGCACACGTCGAGCAGCCGACCATCGTGCGCTGCCTGGAGCTGGGCGCCTGCGGCTACATCCCGAAAACCCACTCCCCCGACGCCATCCGCAGCGCTCTGCGCCTGATCACCTCGGGCTGCCCCTACGTGCCGCCGCAGGCGCTGGCCACCGAGAACCCGATCCGCCCTCGGCCGGATCCGCACGCCACGCGCGGGTCCGACCCGCGCAGCCTGGGCCTCACCGAGCGTCAGATCGACGTGCTGGACCTGATCCTGAAAGGCCTGCCGAACAAGCTGATCTGCCGACGCCTGTCGCTGGCCGAAGGCACGGTCAAGGTCCACGTCAGCGCCGTGCTGCGCGCACTCGGTGCCCGCAACCGCACGCAGGCCGTGATCGCCGCCAGCCGCATCGGCCTGAAGCTGCCCGACGGGTCGTGAGCGAGGCCTATGCGGGGCGGCCCGCCAGCAGGCGCTTGGCGATGTAGGTCATCACCTTCTCGTCCCGCTGATTGAACACTTCGATGCACGAGGTGACGACCGCGCGTCCGCTCTTGGAGGTCGGTCGCATCGCCGTCACCTCCACGGTCGCCCAGATCGTGTCGCCGACCAGCACCGGCCCGTGGATCGTCTGCTGCAGCTCGAGCATGGCCAGGCCCGTGCCCTGGATCATCGACTGCGTGATGAACCCTTCGATCATCGCGTAGGTCATCACGCCGGGCACCGGGCGTCCCCCGCGGATCGCACCGGCCTCGTAGTCGTCCTCGATGAAGATCGCCTCGAGCATGCCGGTGGTGCCGATGAAGTTCACCAGGTCGGCCTGGGTGATGGTGCGGCGGAAGGTCCGGAACTTCTGGCCGACGTGGATGTCCTGCCAGTAGAAGCCTTGCCCGAGGCGCGGCAGCGCATCGTTGGTCTGGGTCATGGGGGGTCCTCGATCGTGGTTGCGGTCGCCGGCCGAGACCCGGATCCCCCGGACGCCGGCCGGCGCGGTGTTGGGTCAGGCCAGGCTGCGCACGGTGTAGCCGCCCGACTTGTCGTCGAGCTCGAGTTCGATCAGGCCGCGATCACGCGCCTCCTCGAGCAGGCGGTTGAACGACCGGAAGCCGTAGTAGTTCTCGTTGAATCCGGGACGGCGGCGACGCAGGGTCTGCTTGACCATCGAGCCCCAGATCTTCTCGTCCTCGCCGCGCTCGGTGGCGAGCGCCTCGATGGTGCTGACCACGAGCTCGAGCGCCGTGCGCACGCGCTCGTCGCCCGCTCCGGCCAGCCCGCCGGCCTCGTCGCCGACCGGGCCGAGATCGCCCGCCGCGGCGCCGGCGTCGAATGCGGCCGCATCCGCCAGGGCCGGCGCGTCCGCCGCCAGCACACCGGCGGTCGGCAACGCCATGTGCGGCGCGTCGGGGGCGTCGGGGGCGGCGCCGGCGGGCACGGTGCCGGCAGGTGGGGCGACCTGCTCGGCCGCCGCGGCCGCTTCGACCGCCTCGACGTCTGCGGTCGTCTTGCGGCTGGTGCGCCGGCGCGGCGTGCGCTTGGGCGCAGCCGCCTCGGGTGCATCGTCGGCGGCGGGCACCTCCAAAGGCGCGACAGGCGACGCCGCGGTCGCCGCCGGCACGACCCACGTGGAGGCAGCATCCGACGCCGCAGCCTGCGCGAGCGCCGCCGACGCCGCATCCGCCTCGGCCTGCGCGACGGCCGCGGCGTCCGCCACGTCGTCGGCCGCTTTGCGGCGCCCGCGGCGGGGGGCAGCCTTGGCCGGCTTGGCGGCCGGCGCGGCCGGTTCGGCCGGAGCCGCCTCCGGCAGATGCACGACGGTCTCGGACGCCTGGCGGGCGGATTCGGCGACGGCCGCGGCGGTCGCCTCGGCGGCCGAGGCGGCCGTGTCCGGCGCCACGCCCGTCGGCGCCGCGAGTGCGTCGGCGGATGCCGGCGACATCCGGGGCTCGGCGGCCGCGCCCAGGTTCTCGGCGGACGCGCCGCGGGTCTCGGCGGCTGCCGCACGTCCATCGGCCGCCATGACCGCACCCAGGTGACCCTGCGCACCGTGCACGCTCTGGGCACCATGCGGGGCCCGGGCCGCGAGCGGCGCGGCGGCCGGCATGCGGGCGGACGGCTGGACGCCACGGCCCGCCGGCACCGGCACGCCGTTCGGCCGCCGGCGCTGCGTGCGGCCCGCCGCCTGCCGCTGGTCGCGCACGAGGTCGTCGTAGTAGATGAACTCGTCGCAGTTCGCGATCAGCAGGTCGGAGGTCGAATTCTTGACGCCGACGCCGATCACCGTCTTGTTGTTCTCGCGCAGCTTGCTGACCAGCGGCGAGAAGTCGGAGTCGCCGCTGATGATCACGAAGGTGTCGACGTGCGCCTTCGTGTAGCAGAGGTCGAGCGCGTCGACGACCATGCGGATATCGGCGGAGTTCTTGCCGGACATGCGCACGTGGGGAATCTCGATCAGCTCGAAGGACGCCTGGTGCATCGCCGCCTTGAACTCGCGGTAGCGCTCCCAGTCGCAGTAGGCCTTCTTCACGACGATGCTGCCCTTGAGCAGCAGGCGCTCGAGCACCTTGCTGATGTCGAACTGCTGATAGCGCGATTCACGCACGCCCAGGGCGACGTTCTCGAAGTCGCAGAAGAGCGCCATGCTCTTGGTGTCGTGGGATGTGAGGCTCAAGGGGGACTCGCGAGCGCGGCCGCAGCCGCAGGATTGATCCAGCCTGCAATGCTACCCGCTCGCCGCGCCCTGGCGGGTGCCGGGCGCCGCGACGGGCCACGTGACGGGCACCCTGCCGGGCGCCCGCCCGGCCGCCTCAGGCGTCGCCGAAGCTGGTGCCGACCGCACGCGCGGCGCGCACCATCTCGTGGTCGGGCGGCACGGTCCGCTGGCTCGCCGTGGCTTCGGCCAGCGGCACGGGCACGACCGCGCCGTTGCGCATCGCCACCATCACCCCGTGCTGCCCGGAGCAGGCGCAGTGCGCCGCCGCGACGCCGTAGCCGGTCGCGAGCAGCCGGTCGGCCGCGGTCGGCGAGCCGCCCCGCTGCAGGTGCCCCAGGACCACCACCCGCGCCTCGTCGCCCGTGCCTGCCTGGATCTCGGCGGCCACGACGGCGCCGATGCCGCCGAGCTGCTTGGCGTCGGTGCGGCGGATGTCGAGCTCGCGGATCACCTCGCCGCCGCCCGGCAGCCGCGCGCCCTCGGCCACGCACACGATCGAGTAGCGTTTGCCGCTGGCGTGCCGCTCGTTGACCTTGCGGAACACGTGCTCCCAGCGGAACGGGATCTCGGGCAGCAGAATCACGTCCGCGCCGCCCGCCACGCCGCCCATCAGCGCGATCCAGCCGGCGTACCGCCCCATCACCTCGACCACCATCACGCGGTGGTGCGACGAGGCGGTGGTGGTGAGGCGGTCGATCGCCTCGCTGACGACCGAGACCGCGGTGTCGAAGCCGAAGGTCACATCGGTGGCGGCGACGTCGTTGTCGATCGTCTTGGGCACCCCCACCACCGGGACACCGGCCGCCATCAGGCGGCTGGCGATGTGCATCGTGCCGTCGCCACCGACGGCGACCAGCGCATCGATGCCCCAGCGTTCGATGTTGCGCAGCGCCTTGTACGACACGTCCTGGATCTCGAGCTTGCCGGGCGCGGTCTCGACGGGGTAGTGCCACGGATCCCCCTTGTTGGAGGTGCCGAGGATGGTGCCGCCCAGCGCGAGGATGCCCGACAGCTCGCGCGGCACGAGTTCGTGCATCCGCCCTTCGACGAGCCCTTCGAAGCCGTCCTCGATACCCAGGGTGGCGGCGCCGTAGGTGCCCTGCGCCGTCTTGGCGACCGCCCGGATCACGCCATTGAGGCCGGGGCAGTCGCCGCCCCCGGTCAGGATGCCGATGCGTTGTGCCGGAAACCCCATCGCTGCGCCTTTCGAATTCGTCGTGAAGATGGTCGTCCGGGGATTGTGCACCGCCGACGTTACGGCGCGCGCGTCACGCGCGGCGCAGGCGCGTCACGTGCGGCGCGGGCACGTTACGGCGCGCGCGCGGGCGGGTGCACCTCGATGACGGTCAGCTCGCGATAGATGCCGCCTTCCTCGACGCTGCCGCGCGTGATGCCGTCGCCGCGCATGCGTGCCCGGCACAGATCCCGGTCCTCGGGCGGCAGCGGATCGCAGCGCCGCAGCGCGTTCTCCTCGTAGCGGGTGCGGCTGTCGATCAGGTGCGCCAGCGGATCGTCGAGCCGCCCCTTGAGCGCCTCGCCGAGCGCGGCCGCGGCCTCGCGCAGGCAGATCTCCCGGGGCTGGTGGCTCAGGCCGCTCAGGCAGACGGCACGTTCGGCCTCGTAGCGCGCACGCGCATCCGCCCGATCGGCCGCCGTCGGTTCGGCGGCCACGACACCACCGCCGGCGAACGCGATCAGGACGGCGATCGCACGGCGTCGGGCACTGCGCATGGGATCGAGCGGCGCGAGGAGTTTCACGTTGTCATTGTAGTCGGCGGTGCCATGCCGGATCGGAGGTCCCATGCCGGGTCTGGGGTCCCATGCCGGGTCGGAGGTCTCGGCACGCACTCTGCGGCACAATCCCCGCTCGTATGGCGCGCCCGCCCTCCGGCACGGGGCGCGCTTCGCCTGGAGCAACCATGAGCATCCGGATCGTCAGGCTCGGCAGCCCGCGTGCACCGGGCGAGGGCCCGCGCCTGGGCACGGTGCGGCATCCGCCGCGCGGCGTGCCCAAGTCCGCGTTCGCCGCGCAGGACTGGTACGACGTCTGGTATCCGAATCTCGCGCCCAGTGCCGAGACCGTGCGGCAGGCACTCGACGCACGGACGCCGGCCGACTGGGCGCGGTTCGAGAAGACCTACCGCAAGGAGATGGGCACGCCGGAGAACAGCCGCACGCTCGACGTGTTCGCGGCGCTGTCGCGGCACGCGCACTTCTCGATGGGCTGCTACTGCGAGGACGAATCGCGTTGCCATCGCTCGGTGCTGCGCGCGCTGCTGCGCGAGCGCGGTGCCGACATCACCGGAGATCCTTCATGAACGTCACCGAACTGTTCGGCATCGCGCTGCCGATCCTGCAGGCGCCGATGGCCGGCGTGCAGGGCAGCGCGCTCGCCATCGCGGTCAGCGAGGCCGGCGGCCTCGGCGCCCTGCCCTGCGCAATGCTGGGCCCGGACGCGATCCGCACCGAGCTGGCCGCGATCCGCGCGGCCACCTCCCGTCCCTTCAACGTGAACTTCTTCTGTCACACGGCACCGGTGCCGGATGCGGCACGCGAAGCCGCCTGGCGCGCCGCGCTGGCGCCCTGCTACGCCGAGCTCGGCATCGACGCGGCCGCGATACCCGCCGGCGCCGGGCGCCGGCCGTTCGACGCCGAGGCCGCCGAGGTGCTGGAGGCCTTCCGTCCGCCGGTCGTCAGCTTCCACTTCGGCCTGCCGCCCCCCGAACTGCTGGCGCGGGTGCGCGCGTGGGGCGCCAAGGTGCTGTCGTCGGCCACCACCGTCGACGAGGCACGCTGGCTCGAAGCCCACGGCGTCGATGCCGTGATCGCCCAGGGCGTCGAGGCCGGCGGGCACCGCGGCATGTTCCTCACCGAGGACCTCACCACGCAGGTGGGCACGTTCGCCCTGCTGCCCCAGATCGTACGGGCGGTGCGGGTGCCGGTGATCGCCGCCGGCGGCATCGCGGACGCCGCCGGCGTGGCGGCCGCCCTGTCGCTCGGGGCGGTCGCCGCACAGGTCGGCACCAGTTTCCTGCTGTGCCCGGAGGCCACGACCAGTGCGCCGCACCGGGCCGCCCTCGCCAGCGACGCCGCCCGCCACACGGCGCTGACCAACGTCTTCACGGGACGCCCGGCGCGGGGCATCGTCAACCGCGTGATCCGCGAGGTCGGGCCGATCAGCGCCGTCGCACCGGCCTTTCCGCTGGCCACCGCCGCCATCACCCCGCTGCGGGCCGCGGCCGAGCGACGGGGCAGCGGCGACTTCTCCCCGTTGTGGTCCGGCCAGAACGCCAGCGGCTGCCGCGCCGTGCCAGCCGGTCAGTTGACGCGGATGCTCGCCGGCACACCATGACCACGACCCGCATGACGACGACCACCCACCACATCCGCGCCGGCGTTCT
>JAKOZZ010000096.1 GCA_029779755.1 Pseudomonadota bacterium | reverse complement strand
GGATGCCAGGGCAGGTCGACGAAGGCCGGCAGCACGGCGTGCGACATCGTTGCCAGCACCAGCGTGTGGCCGTCCGGCGGGGACTTCGCCACCGCATCGGTGCCGATGCTGCCGCCCGCGCCCGGCTTGGCTTCGATGATCACGGGCTGCCCCAATGCCGTGCCGAGCTTGTCGTTGACCGCGCGCGCCATCAGGTCGACGATGCCGCCGGCCGGGAAGGGCACGACGATGCGCACGGGCTTCGTGGGCGCCCACTGGGCGCCCGCATGCGCCGCGGCGACGGACAGGATCAGCGCGAATAGGACCTTGAGCATCTCGTGGGTTCTCCTGGTGAGGCGCCGCGCGTTCGGGCACGCGGACGGTGGGGCGCCGCACGCTGTGGCGTGTGGTCGGGTGGGGCGCCGCACGCTCGCGCGCGCGGTCTCGATCCGCGATTGTCGCGTGTTCCGCCGTCCTTCCGCTGCGTCGGGGCGCCAGGGATCCGCCATGCGGAACGCCGGCCGATTCGCCCGGCACCGCGGAATCGGCCACAATTCCGACCCCGCACGCCACGCGCCCCTGCGCGCGCACCGGCGTCCCCGAATCCAATCCACAGGAGAACCTCATGAGAAGAGCGGCAATCGTTGCGCCGATGCGCACGGCCATCGGCGCCTATGGCGGCAGCCTGCGACCGGTGTCGGTCGAGGAGATGGGCGCAACGGTCGCCCGCGCGATCGTCGCCCGCACCGGCATCGACCCGGCGCTGATCGAGGACGTGGTGTTCTCGCAGTCGTACACCAACGGCGAGACGCCCTGCACGGGACGCTGGGTCGCGCTGCAGGCCGGCTTCCCGGTCGGGGTGGCCGGCATGCAGCTCGACCGCCGCTGCGGTGGAGGCGTGCAGTCGATCGCGACGGCCGCCATGATGGTGCAGACCGGTGCCGCCGACGTCGTGATGGCCGGCGGCGTCGAGAGCATGAGCAACGTCGAGTACTACACCACCAGCATGCGCTGGGGCCAGCGCGCCGGCACCGTCAAGTTCCACGACCGTCTGGAGCGCGGCCGCGAGCGCTCGCAGCCCGAGGAGCGCTTCGGCAAGATCTCCGGAATGATCGAGACGGCCGAGAACCTGGCGCGCGAATACAAGATCGCCCGCGAGGACGCCGACGCGTTTGCGGTGCGCAGCCACCAGCGGGCCGCCGCCGCCTGGGCTGCCGGCAAGTTCGACGAGGAGATCGTGCCGGTCGCCATTCCGCAGAAGAAGGGCGACCCGGTCCTGTTCCGCCGCGACGAAGGCATCCGCACCGATGCCAGCCTCGAGGCGATGGCGGCCCTGAAGCCGGTGATGAAAGGCGGCACGGTCACCGCCGGCAACGCCTGCCAGCAGAACGACGCGGCCGCGGCCTGCCTGGTCGTGGCCGAGGACCGCCTGGCCGCGCTGGGACTGACCCCGATCGGGTTCCTGCACAGCTGGGCCGCGGCCGGCTGCGAGCCCGCCACCATGGGCATCGGCCCCGTGCCGGCGGTGCAGAAGCTGTTCAAGCGCACGGGCCTGTCGTTCAAGGACATGGACCTGGTCGAGCTGAACGAGGCCTTTGCCTGCCAGGCGCTGTCGGTGCTCAAGGGCTGGGACTGGGCCGACATGGACCGTCTGAACGTCAACGGCTCGGGCATCTCGCTCGGCCACCCGGTCGGGGCCACCGGCGTGCGCATGATGGTGTCGCTGCTGCACGAGATGAAGCGCCGCGGCGCGCGCTACGGGCTGGAGACGATGTGCATCGGGGGCGGGCAGGGCATCGCCGCGGTGTTCGAGGGCGCCTGACGCGTCGACTGCACCATTGCCTGCGCATCTGCCGACCGCCACGCTCCTGACGCTGCTGGCGGCGATCGTCTCGATCGCCGTCACCGGCTTCGAGTTCGGCGTCTCGAACAACGTGTTCCACATCCCGTACGTGCTCGGGATGGACCGCGAACCGTCGTTCGCAGACGACCCGTTCTACGGGTCGCTGGACCGCTTCACCTCCTGGGTGTGGCCGCTGGTGCGCACGCTGTCGTCCGAGACGTCGATCGAGCACGTCTTCTTCGCGGCCCATCTGCTGAGCCGCCTGCTGGCCCTTGCGGCGATCTGCTGGCTGTTCGTGCGCAACGGCCTGACGGACGGGTCGAGCCTCGCCGTGGCGCTGGGCGTGGTCACCGTCACGCCGTGGCTGACCGACGCGTCGTTCTTCGGGCGGCACGGACTGTTCATCCACTACTTCACGCACAGCGAGGTGACCTGGGCACCCCTGATCGCCGCCCTGGTGCTGAAGTCGCAGCGCAGGATCGTGCCCGCCGCCGCCATGGCCGGGATCGTGTTCTCGATCAACGCATTCGTCGGGGTGTGGCTGGTGGCGATGCTGTCGTTCGCACACGTCTGCGCGCGGGCACCGCGTGCCGGCGCCGCCGAGACGCTCAAGGCCGTCGGGCTGTTCGCCCTGATCTCGGCCCCCACCGCGGTCTGGATCCTGGACACGATGACCGGCGACGACGCGCGCGTCGCCTTCAGCTACATCGAGTACATCCGCCTCTACTTCCCGCATCACTTCCTTGCCGAGGCCGCGCTCGCGCACGAGATCGCGAAGTTCCTGATCATGACGTACGCGGCCGTGGTGGCGGCCCTGCTGCTCGACAACACCCGGTTCTGGTGGTCCGTGCTCGCGGCGTGCGTGCTGCTCGTCGCTGCCGGTGTCGTGCTGCCCTACGTGGTCGATGCACGGCCGGTGTTCAACCTGCACCTGCTGCGGGTCGACGGCGTGGTGCAGTTCGTCGCGCCGCTGCTGATCGTCATCGCCGCGGTGCGCGCACTGGCCGGCGTCGACAAGCCGTTCGTGGAGGCGCTCGGGGCGGTCTGCCTGATGGCGCTGACCAGCGCGCAACGTGACGGCGGCCCGATCCTCGTCGCGCTGTCGATCACGCTGATCGCGCTGGCGCGCCGGGGCCGTGCATCGTCGCTGCGCCTCGCAGATCTTCGCGTGCAGCGCCGCCTGGTCGCCTGGGCGCTGCTTCCGGCGATCGCGCTGTGCGTGGTGCTCGACCTGCGCATGGACCGGTTCGACTGGCTGCCGGCGCTGCGCTACGCGCTGATGGCGCTGGTGCTGATCGGCGCACTCCAGGTCGAGGCACGACGCCTTCGGATGCCGGCCCCGCCGGCGGCGACCCTGTGCGCAACGCTGCTCGCGCTGTGCCTGATCACGGTGGCGGCCCGGCTCGACGCGCGCAGCGACACGCAGGCGCGGCGGGAGACACTGCGACAGCCCTACACGGAACTCGTCGAATGGATCCGCAGCAGTCCGCTGGAGGGGCGCTTCCTCATCCCGCTCGACGACCCCTTCGGCAGCCGCGAGTTCGAGACCTTCCATCTCGATGCGCGCCGGCCGGTGTGGGTGGACTGGAAGCAGGGCGCGGCCGTGATGTGGGACCCGTCGTTCCATGGTCTGTGGGCCGTCCGGTTCGAGGAGGTGCGCGCGCTGGCCGACGATGCCGCGCGCATCGCCTATGCCCGCGCCAACGCGATCGATCAGGTCGTCCTGGAGAGCACGACGTGCCCGCCGGGTTCGTCGCAGGCCTACGGAAACGCCCGTTACTCGGTCTGCGTGATCCAACCCTAGGTCCGTGCGGTGATGCGGTCGCGACCCGCACGATCCGGGCGCGGCCGGCCACCTCAGCGCCGCAGCCGGATCGGCTCCAGCGCATCCCCCTGCGGCAGCACGCGACCGATCACGGCCGCGTGGGGGTAGCCCCGGGCGCGCAGCTGCGCCACGCAGGCTTCGGCGCGGTCCCCCGGCACGCTCGCCAGCAGGCCGCCGGCGGTCTGCGGGTCGAACAGCAGCGCGTAGCGCGGGTCCCGCACCCAGGCCTGCTGGTCGTGCACGGCGCGGCGCAGGCGCACGTTGGCCGGCTGCAGGGAGCTCAGCACGCCGGCCGCCGCGGTCTCCTCGGCGCCCTCGAGCACGGGCAGTGCCGCCAGGTCGAGTTCGGCATCGACGCCGGAAGGACGCGTCATCTCGACCAGGTGGCCCAGCAGGCCGAACCCGGTGAGGTCGGTGCAGGCGGTGGCACCGTGGGCGTGCAGGCACTGCGCGGCGTCGCGGTTCGACACGCACATCGATGCCAGCGCCGCGTCGATCCAGCGGCCGCGCGCCTGCAGCCGGGGCAGCGCCGCGAACAGCGTGCCGGTGCCGATCGGCTTGGTCAGCACCAGCGCGTCCCCGGGCCGCATGCCGCCCTTGCGCATCACCGCGTGCAGGTCCTCGTCGATCAGGCCGTTGA
>JAKOZZ010000088.1 GCA_029779755.1 Pseudomonadota bacterium | reverse complement strand
CGGTCGATCTTTGGCACGTCTCGCCGCCGCTGAGAGTTGCTCGGGGCGGGCTGCTGCGGGCGTGTGCTTGACGGAGTGCGATTGACGGGGTGATCACCCCGCCAATCGCACTCCGTCACACACTCGCTCAGGACTCAGCGCTCACCGCTCAGGGCTCAGCTGCGAGAACCGCCGCTCAGCCGCGGGCAACGCCCCGGCGCTGCAGCCAGACCCGACCGAACACCCCGACACCCACGACTAGCGCGCCGACGACCACCGAACCGATCGGCAGGGTCGCGGCCAGCGCCAGACACCCGACGAGCCCGGCCGCCTGGACCCAGCGCGGCCAGCGGCGGTGCTCGCCCGTCTGAGTCCAGGCCGACGCGTTGGCGATCGCGTAGTAGAGCAGCACCCCGAACGACGAGAACCCGATGGCGTGCCGCAGATCGGTGAGCAGCACGAGCACAGCCACCGCGCCGGCCACCCAGAGCTGCGCGACAGCTGGCACCTTCGAGCCAGGGTCGACGGCCGCCAGCAGCCGTGGCAGGTCGCCGCGGCGCGCCATCGCCAAGACCGTGCGCCCGACACCGGACAGCAGCCCGAGGAGGGCGCCGAGGGCGGCCACGGTCGCGCCGACCCGCACGAAGACCCCGGCCCAGGACACGTCGGCCGCCTGGGCCGCCGTCAGCAGCGGCAGCGCCGACGCCGCGATCCCGTCCGCGCCGATGGTGGCCAGGAGCAGGAGGGCGAGGACGGCATACAGGGCAATGACCAGGCCCAACGCGCGGGTGATGGCACGCGGGATGGTCACCGTGGGCGCGCGCACCTCTTCACCGAGGGTGGCGATCCGGGCATACCCCGCGAAGGCGAAGAACAGCAGCCCCGCAGACTGCAAGATCCCGTATGCCGTCGCGTCGCCCACGCCCGCCGAGGGCGCGGCCCACTCGCGGGTGAAGGCGGCGATGACGAGCACCGTGACGAGCAGGCAGGCGAGGGTGACGGTGAGCAGCACCCGAGCCAGGCGCGCGGTCTTGGTGATGCCTCGGGTGAGGACGACGGTGAGGGCACCGACGACAGCCAGCCCGACGACCTGCGCCGCCCGCGCCTCGCCGCCGAGCGCATAGGTCGCTGCGGTGATCGCCATGGCCGCACAGGAGGCCGTCTTGCCGACGACGAACGCCCATCCGGCAGCGAATCCCCAGCTCTCGCCGAGGCATTCGCGCCCATAGACATAGGTGCCACCCGACTCGGGGAACTGCGCGGCCAGTTGCGCCGACGAGGTCGCGTTGGCCCAGGCGACGGCTGCCGCAAGGGCCAACCCGACGAGCAGGCCCGATCCGGCTGCGGCTGCCGCTGGGGTGAAGGCGGCGAAGACACCCGCGCCGATCATCGACCCGAGCCCGATGACGACCGCGTCTCCCAGGCCCAGGCGCCGCGCCAACCGCGGATGGTCGCCGCC
>JAKOZZ010000054.1 GCA_029779755.1 Pseudomonadota bacterium | reverse complement strand
TGGGCGTGCTTGGCGATGCGCGCGGCGCGGTCGTAGCCGATGTGTGGCGCCAGCGCGGTCACGAGCATCAGCGAACGCTCGAGCAGTTCCTGCATGCGTGGGGCGTCGGCTTCGACGCCCTCGACGCAGTGCGCGGAGAAGCTGGCCATCGCGTCGGTCAGCAGGCGGATGCTGTCGAGCGTGTCGAAGGCGATCAGCGGCTTGTAGACGTTCAGCTCGAACTGCCCCTGACTGGCGGCGATGCCGATCGCAGCGTCGTGCCCCATCACCTGGGCGCAGACCATCGTGAGCGCCTCGACCTGCGTTGGGTTCACCTTGCCCGGCATGATCGAGCTGCCCGGCTCGTTCTCGGGCAGCCGAAGCTCGCCGAACCCGGCACGCGGGCCGCTGCCCATCAGGCGGATGTCGTTGGCGATCTTGTTGAGTGCGATCGCCAGGGTGCGCAGCCCGGCGTGCAGGATCACCAGCGCTTCGTGGCCCGCCATCGCGGCGAACCGGTTGTCGGCGACGACGAACGGCTGCCCGAGACGCAGCGCCAGGCGCGCGGCCACACGGGGGCCGAACTCGGGATGCGTGTTCAGGCCGGTGCCCACGGCCGTGCCGCCGATCGCGAGTGCGTGCACGGCGGGCAGCGCGTGGCGCAGCGCGGTGTCCGCGATGCCGAGCTGCGCCTCGTAGCCGCCAAACTCCTGGCCCAGGGTCACGGGCGTGGCATCCTGCAGATGCGTGCGGCCGATCTTGATCGTGTCGCCGAACGCGGCGGCCTTGTCGCGCAGCGCCGCGCGCAGGCGCGACAGCGCCGCGAAGAGGGCACGCATCTCGAGGACGGCGGCCACGTGCATCGCCGTGGGAAACACGTCGTTCGACGACTGGCCGAGGTTGACCTCGTCATTGGGATGCACGCGGCGGTCACGACCGAGTCCGCCGCCCAGCGCACGCGAGGCCAGGTGGGCGATCACCTCGTTGGCGTTCATGTTGGTCTGGGTGCCCGAGCCGGTCTGCCAGACCATCAGCGGGAATTCGGCGTCGTGTTCGCCCGCGGCGACCGACTCGGACGCACATGCGATCGCATGGGCCTTGGCGGCGTCGAGCAGGCCGAGCGCGGCGTTGGCCTCGGCGGCGGCACGCTTGACCTGCGCGAGTGCGTGCACGATCGGCACCGGCATGCGCTGGCCGCCGATGGCAAAGAAGCGGCGGCTGCGCTCGGTCTGCGCACCCCACAGCGCCTCGGCGGGGACCTCGATCGGACCGAAGCTGTCCGTTTCAGTACGTGTCGGGGCCGTCATGCCTGCCACCTGCCGTGCCGGTTGGGACGCGTCATTATGCGCCCGCGCGCGTGGAGGCGTATCGGGTTGCGCGCCGGCGCCGCGCTCCTGCGCATTGCGCTTCGTGGCGTGAACGCCGTAGAGTGCGATACGGATCCATCGGAGGATGGGCAATGCAGCGCGCCGTGGTCTTGATCGGGGTCGCACGCACGGGCGGCCTGCCCGAACTGAGTGCCGTGCAGAGCGGCATTGCCCGCATGGCCGCCTGGGCGCAGGCGCAGGGCATCACGGGCGAGCGTCTCGTCACGCTCACCGACCGGGACGGCAAGGTGCGCGCCCATCAGGTGGCCGATGCGATCGAACAGCTGATCGCACCGCGCACGCTCGATCAGCTGATCGTCTACTTCTCCGGCCACGGCATCCACAACCGCGGCGATCTCTGGCTGCTGTCCGACGCGCCGAAGCACACCGGCGAAGCGATCAACGTCGAAGGCAGCCTGCAACTCGCGCGCTACTGCGGCGTCAATCACGTGGTGCTGATCTCCGATGCCTGCCGCACGGCGGCCGACGGCATCCAGGCGCTGGGCGTCACCGGTGCCGAGGTGTTTCCGAACGATCCGGTCGACGGGCTCGAGCGCGCGGTCGACGCGTTCTTCGCCTGCGCGCGCGGCAAGCCGGCGCTCGAGGTGCGCGACCCGGTCGAATCCGCGGGGGCGTTTTCCGCGCTGTACACGGAGGTGCTGGCCGATTGCCTGAGCGGCGCGCGCGCCGAAGTGCTCGACCGGATCCAGGACGACGGCGAGGAGGTGGCCCTGGTGCGCGCCTGGAAGCTGGCCGATGCCCTGACCGCCCAGGTGCCGCCCCGGCTGAAGCAGAAGCTCGGACGCACGCCGACGGTGAACCAGACCCCGGTGGCCCGGATCAGTTCCCGCGAGGGCTGGCTGTCACGGATTCCTGCCGCGCAGCTGCCCATGCCCGGCCGCTTCGCGCCCGCGCCTGCGCCGATGATGGCGCCGATGAACGCGGTGCGTGCCGCCGACCGGATGCTGTCGACCGTGCTGTCGGGCGACCGTGCGCGCCTCGACGGCATGATGGCGACCCCGGTGGCCGACGGCGGCGCCGGCCCCGACCTGCTGCGCACGGCGGCCGGCACCCTCGCGCATCCGTTTGGCCCCGCACATTTCGAGACCGGCTGCGGCTTCAAGCTGCGGGGTGCGCGCGTGCGTGCCGTGCACGGCCGCGGGGCGGCGATCGAGATCGTCGACGGCGTCCCGGGCACGCTGGTGCGCGTGGCGCCGCAGCAGGGGCCGTGCACCGTGCTGCTCGAGCTCGATGACGGCGGCGGCGTGCTGCTGCCCGCGATTCCCGAGTTCGTCGCCGGGCTCGACTTCGAGGCGGGCGAGCTGGTGCACGTGGCCTACGAGCCCTCCGACCTCGGCCCGCGCTGGCAGGCGTACGCGGCGCACGCCGACACGCTGCGCACCCTGCGCGCCACCGTGGCCGCGGCGGCCGGCCTCGGCGTGTTCCGGCTGTCCGGCGACAACGCGCTGCAGATCGCGCGCGGCATGCAGGTGGCCAAGTCGATCGATCCGTCGATGGCGCTGTATGCGGCGTACGCGTATCACGAGCTCGGCCGGCGCGATCGCATCCGCGAGATGCTGGCCTTCCTGCACGGCGATCTGGGCTTCGTGTTCTTCGACATCGCGCTGCTGGCGGCCGATGCCGGGCTGGCGCAAGGGCTGCGCGACGACCAGGTGCTGCCGGCCGTGCCGCTCCTCTCGCAGGGCTGGTCTCTGCTCGGCGCGTTCCGCGCGCCGGCGTCGCCGCTGCGCGATGCGCTGCAGCGCCATCTGCGTCCGTCGCTGTGGACGCTGTTCGACGCGGCCGGCACGCGGGTGCTGGCCGACGCCCTCGCCACGGGAGTGATCCGCCGATGAAACAGGTCGTCTTCGTGCACGGTCGTGCGCAGGAACACAAGGACCCCACCGCGCTGAAGGCCGAGTGGGTCGACGCATGGCGTTCGGGGCTGGCCCGCGCCGGGCTGACAATGCCGGTGGCCGAAACCGACATCCGCTTTCCCTACTACGGCCAGACGCTGTACGACCTCGCCGAGGGCAAGACCGCGGGCGAGGCGGCGGCGGTCGTCGTCAAGGGCCAGAACGCCGATGCCGAGCAGCGCGCGTTCATCCGCGAGGTGCTGCTCGAGGTGCAGCGGCACAGCGGCATCACCGACGCACAGCTCGCCGAGGTCGCCGGGGCGGCCGTCGTGCAGAAGGGGCCGCTGAACTGGGAGTGGCTGCAGGGCATCCTGCAGGTGATCGACCGCTGCGTGCCGCTGGCCAGCGGCGCGTCGATCGCGCTGGCCACCAACGACGTCTACCAGTACCTCGACAACATCGGCATCCGCGACGAGATCGAGACCGGCGTGCGGCAGGCGCTGCAGCCGGACGTGCCCACGGTCGTGGTCGCGCACTCGCTCGGCACGGTGGTCGCGTACAACCTGCTGCGGCGCGAAGGCCAGGCACAGCGCTGGAACGTGCCCCTGTTCGTGACGCTGGGCTCGCCGCTGGCGGTGACGGCGATCCGTGCGAAGCTCGCGCCCAACCGGCACCCGCCCTGCGTCGGACGCTGGTTCAATGCGCTCGACGAGCGCGACGTGGTGGCGCTGTATCCGCTGGATGCGCAGAGCTTTCCGGTCGACCCGCCCATCGTCAACAAGCGCGACGTCGACAACCCCACGAGCAACCGGCACGGCATCAGCGGCTATCTGAGCGATCCGGAGGTCGCGCGCTGGCTGCACCAGGCGCTGACGTCGTGAGACGGCGTCCGACCTCGCCGCCAGGGCCGACGTCAGGCATGCCGAAACCGTGCGCATGCCTGCCGAGACCGCGCGCGTGCCTGCCGAGATCGTGCGCATGCCTGCCGAGACCTGTCCCATGCTGATCGAACGCGGCAATCCCTACGCGGCGGGCGCGCCCGAGGTGCTGCATCTCGGCTGGGACGACTTCCGCTTCTCGGTGTCGCCCGCCAACCGTGCGGCGATGGGACGCCGCGCCCGGTGGACCGTGCTGCTCTACCTGGCGGCCGATTGCGATCTCGCGCGCTGGATGTTCGACGACCTGCTCGAAGCGAAGTCGGCGGGCTCCTCCGCCGATGTCAACGTGCTGGTGTTCTTCGACGGCCCGCTGCTGGGCGACAGCTTCATGGCGCGGCTCCAGGCCGGCACGCTGCTGGGCGACGACCTGATCGTGCGCTTCCTCGAGCTGAACATGGCGGACCCGGCCGCGCTGGTGATGGCCTTGCGTCTGGCTCAGGCGTTCCCGGCCGATCATCGCCTCGCGGTGCTCGGCGGTCACGGTGCCGGCTGGCAGGGCGGGCTGCTCGATCAGGGGCTGGGGCTGCGCTACGCGCGCGATCCCGGCCGCCTGGTGCTGCCGGCGCCCTTCGCGCAGTGTCAGGCCGAACTGCGCCGCTGCCAGCAGGCGGCGCAGGACCTGGTCAACGCCGACACGGTGTGTCCGGCCGAGGGGGCGGACGTGCATCTCGACGTGCTGGCGTTCGACGCCTGCTACATGGGCAACCTCGAGGCCGTCGGCGGCCTGGCCGAGCGCGCGCGCTGGATGGTGCTCTCCGAGGACCAGTGGCCGGGCGACGGGTTCGACTACCGGACGCTGCTGCGCACGCTGCACGACGATCCCGCGATCACGCCCGAGGCGCTGGTGCGCGGCTGGGTCGGCCAGGCCGGGCGCGTGAGGCGACAGCGCGCACCGCACGACACGTCCGTCACGCTGGCTGCGATCGATGCGTCGCGTCTCGCACCGCTCGGCGACGCGTTCGTGCGCTTCGCGCAGAGCATCGACCTGCGCGACGCGGACCTGCTCAGGCATCTGACCGATGCGCTGGCACGCACCTGGACGTCACCGTCCACCGGCCTGACCGACCTGAAGGGCCTCGCGCAGAACCTGATGTCCTGCCCGGTCCCGGTGGCGTGTGCCGAGGCGGCACGTGTGCTGCTGCAGCGGTTCGACGAGACGGTCGTTGCGTTCACGGGCGATGGCACGCCCGCGGGCACCAACGGGCTGTCGATCTACGCACCGCCGCCGCAGGCGTTCGACCCGCGCTACATCGCGCTGGCGAACACGCTGCCGTTCGGGCTCGGCGTGTGGGCGTGGGTGCTCGGCGGCTACTACCTGCACGCGCTCGGGCGCGAGGCGACTGCGCATCCGCTGATCCAGGCGCTGCAGGCGACGATGCAGGCTGCCGCGCAGGCAGGGGACTGTCGTCCGGCCTGACGACCGGCGACGTGCATCGCGCGCGACGCGCCCCAAGCGATGCCGCAGAACGTGCTGAGCCTGCTGCGCTAGAGCCGCATCTACACCAGCACGATGTCGTACTGCTCCTGCGCGTAGACGTTCTCGACCTGCAGCGAGATCTTCTTGCCGATGGCATCGCCGAGGGCGGCCAGCGGCTGGGCTTCCTCCTCGAGGAACAGGTCGATCACCTGCTGCGAGGCGAGGATGCGGAACTCCTTCGGGTTGAACTGGCGCGCCTCGCGCTGGATCTCGCGCAGGATCTCGTAGCAGACGGTGCGCGCGGTCTTGACCGCGCCCTTGCCCTGGCACACGGCGCAGGGTTCGCACAGCACGTGGGCGAGCGATTCGCGGGTGCGCTTGCGGGTGAGCTCGACGAGGCCCAGCGCGGTGAAGCCGTTGACCGAGGTGCGGGTGCGGTCGCGCGCGAGCGCCTTGCGCAGTTCCTGCAGCACGGCGTCGCGGTGCTCGCCGCTGTTCATGTCGATGAAGTCGACGATGATGATGCCGCCCAGGTTGCGCAGGCGCAGCTGACGCGCGATGGAATGGGCGGCTTCGAGGTTGGTCTTGAAGATCGTGTCGTCGAAGTTGCGTCCGCCGATGTAGCCGCCGGTGTTGACGTCGATCGTGGTCAGCGCTTCGGTCTGGTCGATGATCAGGTAGCCGCCGGACTTCAGGTCGACCCGGCGTGACAGCGCGCGTTCGATCTCGCCTTCGACACCGAACAGCTCGAACAGCGGGCGCTCGCCGGCGTAGGTGCGCAGCCTGGGCACCATGCCCGGCACGTAGATGGAGGCGAACTCGACCAGGCGGGCATGCTCGTCGGTGGAGTCGATCTGGATGCGGGTGGTCTGCTCGCCCGCCACGTCGCGCAGCATGCGCTGCGACAGGCTCAGCTCCTGGTACAGCAGCGACGGCGCCGGCTGGAGCTGGCTGTCGTCGAGGATCTGGCGCCAGCGCTTGCGCAGGTAGGCGACGTCGCTCTCGAACTCGGCGTCGGTGGCGTCCTCGGCCGAGGTGCGGATGATGAAGCCGCCGCGCTCGTCGCCGGGCAGGATCTTCTGCAGGCGCGCGCGCAGCTGCGCCCGGCCGGCGTCGTCGCCGATGCGCTGCGACACGCCGATGTGCGGATCCTGCGGCAGGTACACCAGCAGGCGACCGGCGATGCTGATCTGGGTGGACAGGCGCGCGCCCTTGGTGCCGAGCGGGTCCTTGATCACCTGCACCAGCAGCGGCTGGCCTTCGAACAGCACCTTCTCGATCGGCATCGTGTGGCCGCCGGCACCGTGCGCGCGCGACTGCCACAGGTCGGCCACGTGCAGGAACGCGGCGCGCTCCAGGCCGATGTCGATGAAGGCCGACTGCATGCCGGGCAGCACGCGCGACACCTTGCCCAGGTACACGTTGCCGACCAGCCCGCGGCTGGACACGCGCTCGAGGTGCAGCTCCTGCACGACCCCCTGCATCACCACCGCGATGCGGGTCTCGTGTGCGGTGTGATTGACGAGGATCTCTTCGGTCATCGCGCAGGCAGTCGGAGCAGTCGTGCGGTCTCGTACAGGGGCAGACCCATGATACCGGAGTAGCTCCCCTCGATCCGGCGCGCGAATGCGCCCGCGGCGCCCTGGATGCCGTAGCCGCCCGCCTTGTCGAGCGGCTCGCCGGAGCGCGCGTAGGCGTCGATCTGGGCGCGGGTCAGGCGCGCGAAGGTCACGCGCGACACGTTGACCACGCATTCACGCCGGCTGGACCGGGCGAGTGCCACGGCGGTCAGCACGCGGTGCGTGCGGCCCGATAGCCGGCGCAGCATGTCGGCGGCTTGCGCCGCATCGGCGGGCTTGCCGAGGATGGCGCCGCCCAGCGCCACGGTGGTGTCGGCGGTGAGGACGGGGGCGGGCGGCCATCCGCGCCGTGCCAGGCGTGCGACCGCGGCGTCGAGCTTGGCGAGCACGACGCGCTTCACGTACACCGCCGGCGACTCGTGCGCGCGCACGGCTTCGAGCGCCTCGGCGTCCTCGTCGTCGTCGGGCAGCAGCAGGCGGAAGTCGACGCCGATCTGCCGCAGCAGTTCCTGGCGGCGCGGGCTCTTGGAGGCGAGATAGACGAAGGTGTTCATGGAGGCGTTCCGGCCATGGGGCATGTCTGCGAACGCGACCGGCGCGTGCCGCGCGGCCGCGTGCGGACGGGTCAGTCGCGGTGGTACGGATGGTTGGCCAGCACCGACCACGCGCGGAACAGCTGCTCGGCGACGATGATGCGCACCAGCGGATGCGGCAGGGTCAGGCTCGACAGCCGCAGGCGCTCGGCGGCGGATCGCTTGAGCTCCGGATCGAGGCCGTCCGGTCCGCCGATCAGCAGGGCCACCGGCGGACCGGCGTCGCGCCAGCGCTGCAGCCGCGCCGCAAGGCCCCGGGTGTCCAGGTCGGTGCCCTTCTCGTCGAGGGCGATCACGGTCGCGCCCGGCGGGATCGCCGCACGGATGCGCTGCGCCTCGCGCGCCATCCACACCGCGGCATTGGCACCCGCGCCGCGCGGCTCGGCGCGGATCTCCTTCCACTCGACGCGCCACTCGGACGGCAGGCGCGACGAATAGTCGTCGACGGGCTCCTGCACCCAGGACGGCATGCGGGTGCCCACGGCGATCACGCGGATCAGCATGGTGCGGGAGGGATGGGCCGGGTCGGGGGGTGATGCCCGCGACCGCGCCGCATCGGGTCAGTCGGCCGCGTTGGCGGCCTTGGCGCCACCGAGCTTCACACGCACCGGCTTGGCGCCCCAGATCTCTTCCAGGTTGTAGTAGCTGCGGATGGCGGGCTGCATCACGTGCACGACGATGTCGCCGAGGTCGACCAGCACCCATTCGCCGGTGTCGTCACCCTCGACGGAGATCACGTGGCCGCCGGCTTCCTTGACCTTCTCGCGCACGTTCGATGCCAGCGCGCGCGTCTGCCGGTTGGAGGTGCCGCTGACCACGACGACCCGGTCGAAGAGGTCGGTCTGTCCGGTGGTGTTGAACACGCGGATGTCCTGCCCTTTGACGTCCTCGAGTGCGTCGATGACGACACGTTGCAGTTTGCGCAGATCCATCGATGGAGATACTCCGTGATCAGCGTGCCGGTCGGGGCCGGTACAGCTGGTGTTGGTCAATATAGTCCAGAACCGCAGGGGCAACCAGTTCCGCCGGTCGCTCGCCCCGGGCCAGCTGGGCGCGCAGCGCGGTGGCCGACACCGGCACCGGCGGCATCGTGAAGAACACCAGCGAACCGGCCGGCGCGTCGGCCAGGCGCTGCGCGCCATGCCGGCGCACCAGCGCCTCGACCGGCTCGGGCAGGTCGGTCAGGGGCACGCGTTCGCGCTGCGTGCACGCGATGTGCGCGTGCTGCAGCAGCTGCTCGTAGCGGTTCCAGGTGGCGAGGTTGCGCAGCTGGTCGCTGCCCAGGATCAGCACGATCGCGGCATCGGGGCCGAGCTCGCCGCGCAGCTCGACCAGGGTGTCGACGGTGTAGCTCGGACCGCTGCGGCGCACCTCGCGGTCGTCGGCGACCAGGCCGCCCGCGTCTCCGGTGCCGTCGGCACCGCTGCCGATGGCCAGGCGCAGCATGTCCAGGCGCTGGGCGGCGCTCGCAACGACCGCGCTCTTCTGCCACGACGCGCCGGTGGGCATCAGCCGCACCTCGTCGAGCGACAGCGCGGCGCGCGCGCTGCGTGCCAGCACGAGATGGCCGACGTGGATCGGGTCGAACGTTCCGCCCAGGACGCCGATGCGCCGACGGTCAGACCCAGTCACGGGGCTTCAGGAAGGTGTCGGTGAGCCGGGCCTCGGGCGATCCGGGTTCGGGCTGCCAGTCGTAGCGCCAGTGGGCCACGGGCGGCATCGACACCAGGATCGATTCGGTGCGCCCGCCCGACTGCAGCCCGAACAGCGTGCCGCGGTCGAACACCAGGTTGAATTCGACGTAGCGGCCGCGCCGGTAGGCCTGGAAGGCGCGTTCGCGCTCGCCGAACGGGGTGTCGCGCTGCCGCTCGACGATGGGCGCATAGGCGTCGAGGAACGCATCGCCGACGCTGCGCTGCATCGCGAACGACTGCGCAAACCCGGGTTCGTTGAGGTCGTCGAAGAAGATGCCGCCGACGCCGCGGGCCTCGTTGCGGTGCTTCAGGAAGAAGTACTCGTCGCACCAGGCCTTGAAGCGCGGATGCCACTGCGCGCCGAACGGCGCGAGCGCCTGCTGGCAGGTGCGGTGGAAGTGGACGACGTCCGGCTCGTGCGCGTAGTAGGGCGTGAGGTCCATGCCGCCGCCGAACCACCACGACGGGCCGTCGGGCACGGCGCCCGCCGCGGGCCGGGCGCCGAAGAAGCGCACGTTCATGTGCACGGTGGGCACGTACGGGTTGCGCGGATGCAGCACCAGCGACACGCCCATCGCCTCGAACGGCAGACCCGCCAGGTGCGGGCGCTGCGCGCTGGCCGACGGCGGCAGCCGGTGGCCGGTGACGTGCGAGAACAGCACGCCGCCGCGCTCGAACACCGCGCCGCCTTCGATCACGCGGGTGATGCCCCCGCCGCCTTCCGGACGCTCCCAGGCGTCGGTGCGGAACCGGCCGCCATCGAGCGCTTCCAGGCGCGCGACGATGCGGGCCTGCAGCCCGGTGAGGTAGGCGCGGATCGCGGCGGTGTCGGGCAACGCAGTGTCGGGCGTCGCGGAATTGGGCGTCGCGGAATCGGGGGGCACGGTGCCGGGCGTGGTCATGGGGGCCGCGGACTCAGGCACCGTCGGGCCGCTTGCGCGCGATCGCACGGAAGCCGATGTCGCGGCGGCACTGCATGCCGGCGAAGTGGATCGTGTCGACGCCCTGGTACGCGCGCGTCTGGGCCATCTTCACGGAGTCGCCCAGGCCGGTCACGCACAGCACGCGCCCGCCGTTGCTGTAGATCTGTCCTTCCTTCTCGTACGTGCCGGCATGGAACACCAGGCAGTCGGCATCGGCGTCGTTGCCGTTGGCCGGCAGCCCGTTGATCAGGTCGCCCTTGCGCGGGTCGTCGGGGTAGCCGTGCGCGGCGAGCACCACGCCCAGCGCGGTGCGCCGGTCCCAGGTGATCTCGGCCTCGTCGAGCTTGCCGTCGATGGCCTTCTCGAACACGGCGGCGAGGTCGCTCTTGATGCGCGCCATGATCGGCTGCGTCTCGGGGTCGCCCATGCGGCAGTTGAACTCGAGGGTGCGCGGCTGGCCCGTGTCGTCGATCATCAGGCCGGCATAGAGGAAGCCGGTGAAGGGGATGCCGTCGCGCGTCATGCCGTTGACGGTGGGCATGATGATCTCGCGCATCACGCGGGCATGGATCGCGGGGGTGACGACCGGGGCCGGCGAATACGCCCCCATGCCGCCGGTGTTGGGCCCCTGGTCGTTGTCGCGCAGCCGCTTGTGGTCCTGGCTGGACGCCAGCGTCAGCACGTTGCGGCCGTCGACCAGCACGATGAAGCTCGCTTCCTCGCCGGCGAGGAAGTCCTCGATGACGACGCGCGCGCCGGCCGCGCCCATGCGGTTGTCGATCAGCATCGCGTCGATGGCCTGGTGGGCCTCGTCGAGCGAGGTGGCAACGACGACGCCCTTGCCGGCGGCGAGGCCGTCGGCCTTGATGACGATGGGCGCGTCGCGGCGGTCGACGTACGCATGCGCGGCGGCGGCGTCGGTGAAGGTCTCGTATTCGGCGGTGGGGATGCCGTGGCGCTTCATGAACGCCTTGGCGAAGTCCTTCGACGACTCGAGCTGGGCCGCTGCCTGGGTGGGTCCGAAGATGCGCAGCCCGCGCCCGCGGAACAGATCGACGATGCCGGCGGCCAGCGGCGCCTCGGGGCCGACCACCGTGAACGCCACGTCCTCACGTTCGGCGAACTCGGCCAGCTGCTGCAGGTCGGTGATGGGCACGTTCTGCAGCCCGGGCTCGCGCGCGGTGCCGCCGTTGCCCGGCGCCACGAAGACCGTCTGCACCCGTGGAGACTGGGCGAGGCGCCACGCGAGCGCGTGTTCGCGTCCGCCGGATCCGACCACCATGACCTTCATGCCGACCTCGCTTCAGCCCGGAGCGTCGATGATTGCATTCGTGTACACCTGTTGCACGTCGTCGAGGTTTTCGAGCGCGTCGAGCAGTTTCTGCATCTTCAGCGCGTCGTCCCCCGTGAAGACGGTTTCGTTGAGCGGCTTCATCGTGATCTCGGCGACCTCGGCCTTCAGGCCGGCACCGGCCAGCCCGTCGCGCACCGCGGAGAAGTCGGCCGGTGCGCAGACGACCTCGATGCCGCCCTCGTCGTCGGTGATCACGTCCTCGGCGCCGGCTTCGATCGCGGCTTCCATCACCTTGTCTTCCGGC
>JAKOZZ010000046.1 GCA_029779755.1 Pseudomonadota bacterium | reverse complement strand
TCGATGCCGCCTTCGACCCGTTCGCCGATCTTGCGCCCCCATCGGCGGGGAGCCTTCGCCCGGACGGTCCGCTCGGCGTGGTCCCGCCCGCGGCGGCCGTGCGTCGTCCGCCGCCGCCTCCGCCCGCACCGATGCCCGCGCCCGTGGCACAACCGGTCCCGGCGATGGGGCCGCCGATCGACGATCCGCTTGCCGGCTTCGGGCTTTCGAACGATGCGCGCCGGGCCGTCATCGACGATCCGCTCGCGGGCTTCGGCCTCGACGCACCACACGTGCCGCCGCCCCCCCGTCAGACCATCCCCGACCCGCTCGATCCGCTCGGCCTCGGCGCCGGGCATCGATCCGTGCTCGATCCCGCGCGCCGGTCCGCCGAGAGCATCGACGATCTCTTCGGCCTGTCGTCGTCCTCTGCTGCTGCCGATCCCTTCGCCCTGCCGCCCCTTTCCTCGGGCGATGCGTTCGGCCTGGGCGCGTCCGGCGGTCTTGGCGGACCGCTGATGCAGCCCAACACGGCGGCGGCCGACGATCCCCTGGCGTCGCTGGGTGCGCTGCCGCGTCCCATCGACGCGCCCATCGCCGATCACGCGCCCGAGCGGTCCGGCGCGTTCCGGCTGCCCGAGCCGATTCCGCCGACCAACTTCGGGTTCGACGCGCTGTCGCTGCAGCCGGCCCCGGCGCCCGCACCGGCGACGGCGCAGGCGGCCGCACCGGCAATGGTCCAGGCGCCTGCACCGGCAATGGTCCAGGCGCCTGCACCGGCGATGGTCCCGGCGCCTGCACCGGCGATGGTCCCGGCG
Organism: Pseudomonadota bacterium; assembly: GCA_029779755.1. Taxonomy (GTDB): domain Bacteria; phylum Pseudomonadota; class Gammaproteobacteria; order Burkholderiales; family Burkholderiaceae_E; genus Quisquiliibacterium. Next base: position 3,700 of record JAKOZZ010000046.1, on the reverse strand, counting down.
CCCGCACTGGCGACGGCCTTGCCCCCGGGCGACGAGCGGCGCAGTTCGCTGCGCAGTTGGGAGAGCCCGGACGACGTGCCGCGCACGGTCACCGTATCGCGAATCCCGTCGCCCCCCGCGGCCAGCCCGGGGTCGCGGCCCCTTCCGCCCCCTGCACGCGCGCACGACGCGGAACCCATCGGGCGCACGGCGGCGCTGCCGCCGGAAGAGGTCCGTTCGATCGCCGAGCGCGTGGCCGATGCGCACCGGGTCGGTTTCGAACCGGTGCCCAACACGCGGCCCACCGAATTCCTCAACGAGTTGAACCGTGCCCAGGTCGAGGCGATGCAGGCCGGATCGGCGCGTTCGCGTTCGGAGTGGGCAGGCGAAGCGGGCATGCCGGCGGCGGGCGAGCCGCCGCGCGCCGCGGCGGAGCGTGTCACCGGCGCGTCTGCGGCGGCGGCCGGGGCGCACGCAGACGACGACCCCACGTTCGAACTGCTCAAGGCCTTCCTGCTCGGCGTCGGGCTCACGGAGCTGCCGCGCTCTCCGCTGTCGAACGCCCCCCGTCCGGCCGTGCTGACGCCGGAGCTCATGCGCAGGCTCGGCGAGCTGCTGCGCGCGTCGACCCAGGGCACGGTCGATCTGCTCCAGGCGCGCGCGACGCTCAAGCGCGAGATGAAGAGCGACGTCACGATGATTGCGTCGAGCGACAACAATCCGTTGAAGTTCTCGCCCGATGCGCAGGCCGCCCTCGCGCACCTGCTGTCGAACCAGTCGATCCGGGGCTTCATGGATCCGGTGCCCGCGCTGCGCGACGCCTATCAGGATCTGCTCGCGCACCAGGTCGGATTCGTGGCGGGCATGCGCGCGGCCATGCAGGGTCTGATCGGCCGCTTCGACCCGCAGGAGCTCGAAGGTCTTCTGACGCGCAAGTCCGTGCTCGACGCCATGCTTCCGATGACCCGGCGTGCGCGGCTCTGGGAGCTGTTCACCGAGATGTTCGCCGAGATCTCCCGGGAAGCGGAAGACGATTTCGAGGCCCTGTTCGGCCGGGAGTTCGTGCGCGCCTACGAAGAGCAGATCAACCGGTTGCGCGCGTCATGACGGTTGCCGAGGCCGGCGGGACCGAGGGTGGCATCCGTTCGTCGAGTCGATTTCTGGAGCATGGTGCGTGGAGATTCTGATCTCTTGGATGTCCAGGGTCGGCGGCCGCGAACGCAACGAGGACGCATGCGGATACTGGAGCGACGGCGGCCCGGTGTGCTGCGTGCTGTCCGATGGTGCCGGCGGACATGGCGGGGGCGACGTGGCGTCGCGCGTTGCGGTGGACTCGGTGCTGCACGCTTTTGCGGCGCAGCCGGAGTGCTCGCCGGTGTCGGTGCGGGCGCTGATCGACGGGGCCAACCGTGACGTGATGCAGGAGCAGAAGCGGTCCGAAGGCGTGCGCGACATGCGCGCCACCCTGGTGGTGCTGGGGTTCGATCCCGATCGGCGCGAAGCCGTCTGGGGTCACGTGGGCGATTCCCGCCTGTACTGCTTCCGCAACGGGTACGTGATCTCCAGCACGCGTGATCACAGCCTGTTCCAGTCGATGGTCGATGCCGGGTTCGCCGATCCGGCCAAGCTTCGCGGCAATCCGGAGCGCAGCGTCCTGATCGCGTCGCTGGGCGGCGAAGACGGGTTCGAGCCCGATGTGCTGGAGGCGCCGTTCAGCCTGCAGTCGGGCGACGCCTTTTTGCTGTGCAGCGACGGGTTCTGGGAATACGTGACAGAACGCGCGATGGAGGCGGCACTCCAGCGGGCGAGCAGCCCGGATGACTGGCTTGCCGAGATGGAACGGATCGTCGCCGAGAACGGCCGACCCGGTCAGGACAACTACTCTGCGCTCGCGGTCTGGTTCGGACCGATGGACTTCACCACCCGGGCGCCCGTGCCGGGCGCCTGATCGCCTGCGCGACGCCGGGCCGCTCGTGTCGGCGCGGCGTTGGAGGTTCGGCGCGCCCCCGAGACCGCCGCGTCTGAAGGCGGCGACAGGGGGCGCGGTGCACCGGATTCAGGAACGGGGTTTGGCCTTCGCGCGCGCCTTGTCCGACGCGGCCTTGGCCTGCTTGAACACCGGCCCCCATTGCGGGTGGCCGATCTCGGCCGCGCTGAGCGTGTACTCGGGATCGAGCTTCAGCAGCAGATCGAACTGAGTGCGGCACAGCGCACGGCGCCCGGTGACGCAGTAGCTGAACGCGAGCTTCTTGTGGGCCTCGATGCGCAGCGCAACCGGGGTGTCGGGCGAAAAGACGTCGCGCGCGCCGGCCAGCTTGCGGATCGTGCCGTTGTAGTTGCCGGCGTCGTACAGCCCGCCGGCCTCCTTGAGACGGAGTTCGGCCGGCGTCGGCGGCACCGGGGCCGGCGCGGGTGCGGGCTGGGCGACGGGCGGCGGCGCTTCGGTACGCGGTGGCGGCGGCGGCGGCAGGGGCGCGGGCGCGGGGGCAGGTGCGGGTTGGGTCGGCGGGGCTTCGGGCGCGCTGGCACAGCCCGCGACGACGAGTGCTGCGGCAATGGCCGCGATCCCTGCTTTGCTGGCGAAACGGGTCATTCTCTTTCTTCTCCTGGCGTCGCACCCGGGGTGCGTTCGGTGCTGCGGGGGATGACGGGGACTGCTCAGAACCGATGCCCCACCTCGACCGACTGGCCGCTGCGGACTTCGATCTGCCTGGAATACGACGGGCCACCCGGATTGCGTACCTCGATCTGATAGGAGCCCTCGGGAAGTGCCAGCCGCGTGATCGGGGGCGAAACCCCCTTGAGCGTGCCGTCCACGTAGATCTCGCCCCAGGGGCGGATCGCGAAGCGCACGGTGCCGTCCTTGCGCGCCGGGGGTGTGGCTGGCGGTGCCTCGGCCGTGCCGGCCGACGTGGCGGGCGACGTGGCGGGCGACCCGCCAGCGGCGGCGGGCGCGGAGGGAGGGGCCGAGGTGGAAGGCGTCGCAGACGGTGCGGCAGCAGCGGCCGGCGGTGTTGCGGAAGCCGCCGTGGCCGCCGCAGGCGATGCCGATGTCGCGGCGCCGGTTGCCGCGCGTGCATCGCCGGCGGCCGAGCCGGTCACCGGGCTTGCGGCAGCCGGCGCCGTCGAGACGACGCCTGCGGCGGGCGTGCTCGTGCCGTCGCCGGGCGTGTCCGCTGCGGTGTCCGTACGCGTGGAGGGGGGCGTCTGTGGCGAGGCGGCGGTCGATGCCGTGTCGGGGCCGGGGACCGCGGCCGGGGCTGCTGCTGCCGCCGCGGCGGCCTGGTCTGCCGCGGGCGTGCCCGGGGCGGTGGGGGGCGGGGCATCGCCCGACAGCAGCATCCAGCCGACGCCACCGACCAGGGCGATCACGACGGCCGCTGCGACGACGATCGGGGCAGCGCTGCGCGGACGGCCTTCGCGCGCCACCGGCAGGGGCACGGCGGGGCTGCGTGCCCCCGCAGGGCGTGTGGCCGGAGCGGATGCGGGCGGCGAAGCGAGCGGCGCGGTGGGCGGCGCCGTGGGCTGCACAGCGGGCGTCGAGGTGGGCGTCGAGGTGGGCGAGGCGCCGGGCGCTGGCGTGGACGGGGCGCGTGCGACTCCAGGGCCGGGGGCGTCGGCACGCGATTCCGGAGCGGGCGCAGCGGGCGGCGCGGCAGCGGGCGATGCCGGTGCCGCCGATGTCGACGCGGTCGTCGGAGCGCTCGTCGTTGCGGACGTG
>JAKOZZ010000032.1 GCA_029779755.1 Pseudomonadota bacterium | reverse complement strand
GCCGCGGTGGGCGTGCAGGGGCCGACACTGGTGCGCACGCTCGACTGGCTGGAAGCCGAAGGCCTGATCGAGCGCCGCGCTGCGGTCGGTGACCGGCGCGCGAAGTCCATCCACCTGACCGACCGCGCCCGGCCGAGCCTGGCGAACATCCAGGCTGTCGTCGACGGCCTGCGCGCCGAACTGTTCGATGGCCTGGACGATGCCGACCTGCGCACCTGCCTGCGCGTGTTCCGGCACATCGTCGGCACCCTGGCGCCGGAAGGGCGTGCGCCGCGACTCGATCCGCTGCCGGCCGCGGATCGGGACGAATCCGTCGTCACGGCCGGCGTGGGGGCTGCATGAACGACCGCACCGCCGATCCTTCGCTGCGTACCGATGCGCCTGCCGCGCCGACCCAGACCCCGCCGCTGACGTCGACTCCGGCCCCGACCACTGCCGCCGGCACGGCGTCGGCCGTGCCGGGCAGCGCCGCCCCCGCCGTGCCCGGCGCCTCGCCGGCGGCCCCGATGCCGCAGGACCCGCGGCGCGCCGGGGCACGGCGTCTGATGGTCGGCGGTGTCCTGCTGCTGGTGCTCGCGGTGTCGGGCGGATGGTGGTTCTACCGCCAGATGACGCACGTGTTCGTGAACGACGCGCGGGTCGCGGCGAACATGGTGGCGGTCAGCAGCCGCGTGCCCGGCTGGGTGACGGCGATCGAGGTCGTCGAGGGCGATGCCGTCAAGGCCGGCAAGGTGCTGGTGGCGATCGACACGCGCGAAAGCCGGCTGCTGGTCGACGAGCTCGATGCGCGGCTGGCCGGCATCGGCGCGCGTCGCGAGGAGCTGCGGGCGCGCCTGCAGATGACCACGCAGCAGACGGCCAGCCGCGTCGACGCGCAGGAGGCGGCGATCCGTTCGGCGCAGGCCGCGCAGGCGGCGGCGGCGGCGCAGCGCGACTTCGCGCGGATCGAGAACGAGCAGGCCGAGAAGCTGGCGCCCAGCGGCATGATCCCCCGCGTGCGCCTGGAGCAGACGCGCGCCGCCTACGAGGCCGCGCGCCAGCAGGCGCTGCGCGCGCAGGCCGAACTCGAGAACGCGCAGGCCGGCCTCGCGCAGGCGAAGGCCGCGCGCGGCGACCTCGCGGTGCTCGAGCGCCAGCTGGCGGCACTGGGGCCGGAAGAGCAGCAGCTGCGCGCGCAGCAGGCGCGCGCCGTCAACGACCTGCGCGACCGCGCCATCGCCATGCCCTTCGATGGCGTCGTCGACCGCGTGTTCGTCGACGTCGGCGAGTACGTGACGCCCGGCCAGCGTCTGCTGATGGTGCACGACCCTGCGCAGGTGCGCATCGAGGCGAACGTGAAGGAGACCGACATCCGGCACTTCCGCCCGGGCAAGACGGTGACGGTGTCGGTGGACGCCCTGCAGGGCCGCGTGTTCGAGGGCACGGTCAGCAGCGTGTCGCATGCGGCGACCAGCGAGTTCGCACTGCTGCCCAACCCCAACCCCAGCGGCAATTTCACCAAGATCACCCAGCGCCTGCCGGTGCGCGTGACCGTGCGCCAGCAGGACGGGCTGCTCAAGCCCGGCATGATGGTTGAGCTGGAGGCGCGCGTCGGTGACTAGTGCCGCGCGTGCGGACCCGATCGCGCTGATGTTCGCGCGGTTCGGTCCGGCCTACCGCTGGCTGGTCACGCTGAACGTGATGACGGCCACGATCGCCACCGTGCTGACGGCGACGATCATCAACGTGGCGCTGCCCGACATCATGGGCACGTTCGGCATGGGGCAGGACACCGCGCAGCTGCTGTCGACCGCGTTCCTCGCGGCGATGACGGGCACGATGCTGCTCAACGCATGGGCGGTCGAGCGCTTCGGGCTGCGCACCACCTTCATCGCGGCGGTGCTCGTCTTCGTCGCGGCATCGTTCCTCGGCGGTCTGGCGCGCAGCGAGGCGATGCTGATCGTCGCGCGCGTGTTCCAGGGCGGTGCGGCCGGCATCCTGCAGCCGCTGTCGATGCAGGTGATCTTCCTGGTCTTCCCCCCCGAGCGCCGCGGCTCGGCGATGGGCATCTACGGCATCGGCGTGGTGCTGGCGCCCGCCCTGGGGCCCACGCTCGGGGGCCTGGTGATCGACCACTTCAACTGGCGCTACGTGTTCTTCATGGCGCTGCCGTTCTGCCTGCTGGGCCTGCTGATGGCGCTGGTCTTCCTGCCGGGCCGCACCCACTCGGGACCGCCGCGCCGCTTCGACTGGATCGGCTTCGGCCTGATGTCGGTGTTCCTGTTCACCCTGCTCAACGGGCTGTCGAACGGTCAGCGGCGCGGCTGGATGTCGGACACCATCCTGCTCGACTTCGCAGTGGCCGTGGTCACCGGCGTCGGCTTCATCCTGTGGGAGCTGCGCACGCCCGCACCGATGCTCAGCCTGAAGCTGTACGGCAACCGCGTGTTCACGGGCGCCTCGGTGGTGACCTTCATCTTCGGCGCGGGCATCTACGGATCGACCTACCTGGTGCCGCTGTTCGTGCAGACCGTGCAGGGCTACTCGCCCACCCAGGCCGGACTGATCCTGATGCCGGCTGGGCTCGTGCTGGCGATGGTGTTCCCGATCGCGGGACGACTCACCGACCGGACGCCTGCGCACGTCACCGTGACGTCCGGGCTGATCGTGTTCGCACTGTCGTCGCTGCTGCTGTCGGGGGCCGACGCCGATACCCCGTTCTGGGTGATGGCGGGGTGGATCGTGATCGGCCGCATCGGACTGGGGTTCGTGATGCCGAGCCTGAACGCCGGCGCACTCAAGTCGCTGACGTTCGCCCAGATCGGGCAGGGGTCGGGCGCGATCAACTTCATGCGTCAGCTCGGCGGCGCGTTCGGCGTGAACCTGCTGTCGATCCTGCTCGAGCGCCGCTCGGAGCACTACGTGCAGGCGTTCACCGATGCGCAGGATGCGGCCAACGGCGCCACCGCCGAGTTGCTGCGCGCGATCACCGCGCTGTATGCGCAGGCCGGCGTGCCCGAGGCGATCCGCCAGGCCGGTGCGCTCGACTACCTCGGCCGCGTGCTGCTCGCCAAGGGCAGCATGATGGGGTTTCGCGACGCGTTCCTGGTCGTGGCGGTGCTGTACCTCGTCGCGCTCGTGCCGGCCCTGATGATGCGGCGCGCGCGCACGGCCCCGTGACCGGGGACGCTGCCCGCGGCTAGTCGCGCCGCGCCACCGTGATGCCGGCGATACCCGCGACGGGCTGCGACGACACCGCCTCCTCCAGCGCAGGATCGACGTCGAACGCGATGTCGCCGTCGGGCACCGGCGTGCCGTCGGCGCGGAGGCCGGCGAAGTCGTAGAGACCGCGGTCCAGCAGGTGCGAGGGCGTCACGCGCGTGAGCGACGAGAAGATGTTGTCCACGCGCCCCGGAAAGCGCTTCTCCCAGTCGCGCATCAGCTGCTTGACCTCCTTGCGCTTGAGGTTCTCCTGAGAGCCACACAGCGTGCACGGGATGATCGGGAACGCGCGCCAGTCGGCATAGGCGACGAGGTCGGCCTCCTGCACGTAGGCGAGCGGACGGATCACCACGTGGCGGCCGTCGTCCGACACGAGCTTGGGCGGCATCGCCTTGAGCTTGCCGCCGAAGAACATGTTCAGGAAGAAGGTCTCGAGGATGTCGTCGCGGTGATGGCCGAGCGCGATCCGGGTGGCGCCGAGCTCGTCGGCCACGCGGTACAGGATGCCGCGGCGCAGGCGCGAGCACAGCGAGCACATCGTGCGCCCTTCGGGGATCACGCGCTTGACGATCGAATAGGTGTCCTGCTCCTCGATCCGGAACGGGACGTCGAGGCTGCGCAGGTAGTCCGGCAGCACGTGCGCGGGAAAGCCGGGCTGCTTCTGGTCGAGATTGACCGCCACCAGCGTGAAGTCGATCGGCGCGCGTGCGCGCAGCGTCATCAGCAGGTCGAGCAGCGCATAGCTGTCCTTGCCGCCCGACAGGCAGACCATCACGCGGTCGCCGTCGCCGATCATGCCGTAGTCGCCGATCGCCTGGCCGGTGAGACGCAGCAGGCGCTTGTGCAGCTTGTTGCGCTCGTACGCGCGCTTCTCGTCGGCCCGCGTACGGACCTCCGTGTCGACGCTCATGGCGCACCCCGGAAGCGGAAGACCTCGATGCCCACCGTGCGGCAGTCCGGATAGACGTCGGGCTTCTCGGTGCTCACGCGCACGGCGCGCACCGACGGCTGGCTCAGGCACAGCTCGACGATGCCGTCGATCAGCGTCTCCTGCAGGTTGAAGTGCCGCGACGCCGCGAGCTGCACGATGCCGTGCCGGATGAAGTCGTAGTCGAGCACCTCGGAGACCTCGTCGCGGGTCGGCGTGGTCGCGTGCAGGGGCACGAACAGGTCGACGCTGACCAGCACACGCTGGCGCGCCTCGCGTTCGAAGTCGTGGAAGCCGATCGACGCGTCGAACGCGAATTCGTGCAGGTAGATGCGGCGGCAGTCGGACAGCCGGGGGTCGAGCAGGGGGTTCACGCTGGGATTCCGTTGGAGGTTGCCGCGGATGCAGGACGGATCATCGCTGCCGGGTCGCTCACCGGCCCGTGAGGTACATCACGTCGCGCGGCAGCGGCAGCAGGTGCTGGCCGCCGTCGACGATCAGGTTGACGCCGGTGACGGCGTCCGCCTCGACCAGGTAGAGCACCGCACGCACCACGTCGTCCGGGGTCGACGAGCGTCCCATCGGGGTCATGCGGTGCGCGGCCTCGAAGCCTTCGGCGGTCTGGTCGGCCGAGATCAGCGTGATGCCGGGCGACACGCCGACGACCCGCAGCCGGGGCGCAAAGCTGCCTGCCATCAGGCGCGTGGCCGTGAGCAGCGCCGACTTCGCCAGCGTATAGCTGAAGAAGTCGGGGTTGAGGTTGTCGAGTTTCTGGTCGAGCAGGTTGACGACCACGGCGCGCGCGTCGTCGGGCAGCGACTCGTGCAGCCGGCGGGTGAGCACCAGCGGCGCGGCCAGATTGGGCGCCAGGTGCCGCTGCAGCGCGCCGTAGCCGACGGAAGCGGGCTGGTCCTGCTCGAAGTGCGAGGCGTTGTTGACCAGGCAGCGCACCGGTCCGAGCGCGTCGGTGGCGCGCGCGATCAGGTCGGAGACCGCCGCCTCGTCGGAGAGATCGGCCTGCAGCGCGACCGCACGGCGGCCGATGGCTTCGATGTCGCGCACGGTGTGCAGCGCGTCGTCCCGCGAGCGGCCGTAGTGCACGACGACGTCCCAGCCGGCGCGCGCCAGGCCCAGCGCGATCTCGCGGCCGAGCCTGCGAGCGGCGCCGGTCACCAGCGCGGTACGGGGCGGGGTCGATCCAGGGGAGGAAGCGGTCGTGTTCATGGGTGCGGCAATGGGGCGCGCGAGCGGGCGTTCGGACCGGGCCGTGCGCCACGACAGCGGCGGCAGGTGCACGCCGCGCAAACCGGCCGGAGTGTACCGGTAAACCCCTCTACAATCGCGCGGTGCGGTCTTCCGGTCTACCCCCCCCATCGCCGGACGCGCTGGCGTCCAGCGCGCGTCTGTCGCGCCTGATCGCGCAGCGCATCGCGGCGGCGGGCGGCTGGGTCGGGTTCGACACGTACATGCAGTGGGCGCTCTACGAGCCCGGGCTGGGCTACTACAGCGGCGGCAGCCGCAAGTTCGGTGCCGAAGGCGACTTCGTCACCGCCCCCGAGCTCGGCCCCTTGTTCGGCACGTGCATCGCGGCCCAGTGCGCGCAGTGGTTCGCGCACGTGCCCCGCAGCATCCTGGAGTTCGGCGCCGGCAGCGGCGCGCTCGCCGCCCAGGTGCTGACGGCGCTCGAGGTGCGCGGCATCGGCGACGTCGACTACGCGATCGTCGAACTGTCGGGCGAACTGCGCGCGCGGCAGGCCGCCACCCTGGCCGAGCGCGTGCCGCACCTGGCCGCGCGCGTGCGCTGGCTGGACGCCTGGCCCGACACGATCCGCGGGGTGGTGCTGGGCAACGAACTGCTCGATGCGATGCCGGCGCGCGTGTTCGGGCTGGCGGGCAGCGACGTGGTCGAGTGCGGCGTGGCGGTGGCGTCTGCAGGGGCCTCCGACGCGGGCGACCCCGACGCGGGCGACTCCGAGGATGCGCCACGCCTGTGCTGGGCCGAGCGGCCGGCCGAGGCCGGGTTCGCACAGCGCGTGCGTGCGCGGCTGGCGCAGGCGTGGGAC